>NZ_JBRBVB010000004.1:0-32188 GCF_052825805.1 Pseudaestuariivita sp.
CGAGATCATGGCCCGCGCCGACCGCGCCGTCGCCCCCGACATGGTGTTCGTGCCGTTCGCCTATGTCGAGGCGGCGGCCAACATCCTCACAAACCCAGCCATCGACCCATACGGCAAAATCCCAGAGTTCAAGTTCTCCGCGGTGCGCGTGGAAAAGGTCGAGGCAGCGGTTGCCGCAGAGTAACCCGGCTCGTCACCCGAGTAATGAGGCGGCCTGCCCGGGCCGCCTTTTTTCTTTGGACTCAAGGCCCTGCTGAAGAAAATGAACGCTTGTTCAAAAAAAGTCCTCCGGGGAGGTTGGCAGATCGTTTCTTGTGGCCTAACGTTCTTGCAAGAATAGGTCTTAATGGGACCAACGGGAGGAATACCCTTGCGCGCATCATCTGATGCCGGAGGGCTGGCGGCATCGGTGCCCGCGCTTTTGGCGCGGAACGCGGCGTCGTTCGGCACTGCTCCGGCCTACCGTGAAAAAGAATACGGCATCTGGCAAAGCTGGACCTGGGCCGAGACCCAGGACGAGGTCCGGGCGCTGGCCAAGGGCCTGATCGCCAAGGGTGCGGGCCCGGGGGATTTCGTCGCCGTGATTGGGCGCAACCGTCCGTATCTTTACTGGGCGATGGTCGCGGTGCAGATGACGGGTGCCGTACCGGTGCCGCTGTATCAAGACGCCGTGGCCGAAGAGATGGCCTACGTGCTTGACCATTGCGGCGCCAAGATCGTGATCGCGGGCGATCAAGAGCAGGTCGACAAGGTGCTGGAAATCCAGGACCGCCTGCCGAACCTCAAGGAGATGGTCTATCTCGACACGCGCGGGATGCGGAAATACGACCACACCAGCCTGACCTCCTACGCGGATGTGCAGGCCGAGGGGCGCAAGACGGATGAGGCCGAGCTCGACCGGCGGATCGGCACGCTCGGCTATGACGACACCTGCGTCATGCTCTACACCTCTGGCACGACGGGCAAGCCGAAGGGCGTGGTTCTGTCGAACCGCAACATCATCGAGACAGCCAAGAACTCGGCCGAGTTCGACGGGCTGCGCCAGAGCGACTCGGTTCTGGCGTATTTGCCGATGGCCTGGGTGGGTGATTTCATCTTTTCCATCGGGCAGGCGTACTGGACGGGCTTCTGTGTCTGCTGCCCCGAGGCGCAGCACACGATGATGCACGATCTGCGCGAAATTGGACCGACGTACTACTTTGCCCCGCCACGGGTGTTCGAGACGCAGCTGACGAACGTCATGATCCGCATGGAGGACGCCGGCAAGCTCAAGCAGCGGATGTTCCATTACTTCATGGAGCACGCGCGCAAGGTCGGGCCCAGGCTGCTCGACGGTGAGAGCGTCGGGGGCATGGACAAGCTGAAGTACCAGCTGGGTGAGCTTTGTGTTTACGGGCCTTTGAAGAACACGCTGGGCTTTTCGAAGGTGCGCGTGGGCTACACGGCGGGTGAGGCGATCGGGCCGGAAATCTTTGATTTCTACCGCTCGCTGGGGATCAACCTCAAACAGCTTTACGGCCAGACGGAGGCGTCGGTCTTTATCACCCAGCAGCCGGACAATGCGGTGAGCGCGGACACGGTGGGTGTGCCGTCGCCGGGTGTCGAGATCAGAATCGCGGACGATGGCGAGGTTTTCTACCGCTCGCCGGGTGTGTTCGTGGAATATTACAAGAACGCCGAATCGACCGCAGGCACGAAGGATGCCGAGGGCTGGGTCGCAACCGGGGACGCGGGCTTTATCGAGGAAGCGACGGGCCAGCTGCGGATCATCGACCGGGCCAAGGACGTGGGCAAGATGGCCTCGGGCGCGCTCTTTGCGCCGAAGTACGTGGAGAACAAGCTCAAGTTCTATCCCAACATCCTCGAAGCGGTGGTCTTCGGGAACGGGCGCGAACAGTGCACGGCATTCATCAACATCGACCTGACGGCGGTGGGCAACTGGGCCGAGCGCAACAACATCGCCTATGCGTCTTATCAAGAGCTTGCAGGGCATCCGCAGGTGCTAGAGACGATCAAGAGCCACGTGGAGGCGGTGAACGCCTCGGTGGCAGAGGACGAGATGCTCTCGGGCTGTCAGATTCACCGGTTCATCGTGCTACACAAGGAGCTCGATGCCGACGATGGGGAACTGACGCGGACACGCAAGGTGCGCCGCCGGATCATCGAGGAGAAGTTCGCTGATCTGATCACGGTGCTCTACGATGGGTCGGAGAAAGTCTCGACCGTGACGGAAGTGACGTATGAGGACGGGCGCAAGGGCTCGATCAAGGCCACTTTGAGCGTGGTCGATGCTGCGGTGGTTTCGGTCACCCCCAAAGCGATGGCGGCGGAATGATGGTCGGCGCTCGCGCAAGGGCGCATCGCCCCGCCCACCCTCCCGCAGGGTGCTCCGCTGCGGGCCGCGGGCGTGTGGCTGGCCGGCCCTCCGGGGGGAGTTTTTCTGGGAAGATGAAGAGGGGCGTAGGCGCGTGAAGGACACCGAGGGCTACGTCACCGAAGATGGGCGCACCATTGGCGGGGTTGTCATGGAGATGCGCAACATCACGCTCCGGTTCGGCGGTGTGGTGGCGATCAAGGATATTTCCTTTGACATCCGCGAGGGGGAGATCCGGGCGATCATCGGGCCGAACGGGGCAGGCAAGTCCTCGATGCTCAACGTGATCTCCGGCTTTTACAATCCGCAGGAGGGGGAGGTCTGGTACCGGGGTGCTTTGCGTCCGCCGATGCGTCCCTATCAGGTGGCGCGGCAGGGGATTGCGCGGACGTTCCAGAACATCGCGCTCTTTGAGGGGATGACGGTGCTCGACAACGTCATGACGGGGCGGCTGACGCAGATGTCGTCGGGCATGTTCAGTCAGTCGATCTGGAAGGGGAAGGCGGAGGCCGAGGAGGTTGCCAATCGCCAGCTTGCCGAGGAGGTGATCGACTTTCTCGAGATTCAGTCGATCCGCAAGACGCCGGTGGCGCGGCTTCCTTATGGTCTGAAAAAGCGTGTGGAGCTGGCGCGGGCGCTCGTGTCGCAGCCGTCGCTGTTGCTGCTCGATGAGCCGATGGCGGGGATGAACGTCGAGGAGAAGGAGGACATGAGCCGCTTTATCCTCAGCGTGAACGACGAGTTTGGGACCACGATTGCGCTGATCGAGCACGACATGGGCGTGGTCATGGATCTCAGCGACCGGGTGGTCGTGATGGATTACGGCAAGAAGATCGGCGATGGCACACCGTCGGAGGTGCGCAGCAACCAGGCGGTGATCGACGCCTATCTGGGCGTTTCGCATGATTAGAGCGCTGGCTGTTGTCTTTGCTTTTGCGCCTGTGGTCGCCTCGGCGGGGCAGTTCGAGGTGTTCTCGGCGCGCTGTCTCGATCCGTTCGAGCATCTGACGCCACCGGTGATCGATGGGCTGACCGCGATGGAGCGGGGTGCGGGGTACTCGGCGTACCCGCTACCCGAGGGGTTTGTGCTGGTCTATGAGACGCAGCCCGAGGACGCGGAGGCGGCCTGTTCGGTGATTGGGCGGTATGTGCGCGGTGAGGCGCTGCGGTTCGAGATCTGGGCGCTCGAGCAGGCGGAGCAGGGCCGCTATGCGGAGAGCGGTGAGGGCCGTTGGCTGTCGACCACCTGGGTCGAGCCGAAGGTTGCGTTGGAGCTGACGGCGACGGCGGAGAGCCTGACCATGCGGGTAGTGGAGACGGATCTTGAAAGTTAAAGCGATCCTCATGGCGGCCTTGATGGCGCTTCCAGTGCGGGGGGCGGCGTTCATGGATTTGGACAGCCAGCCCAAGTCGATGTTCTTTGCCGGGCGCTGCATGGCGCCGGTGCTGCTGCGCGAGGAGATTTCGACCAAGGACCTCAAGCAGGTGCCGGACGCCGCGGCGTTTCCGCATCTGTTTGGCGAGCGCGGTACGGTCTGGCATGGGGACGATCCGTCGCTGCTGCTGGTCAAGCTCGATGCGGGCGCGTTTTGCGGGATCAACGTCTTTGACGAGGAGCTCGAGGATGTCGAGGCGTTCATGTCCTACTGGCTGGACCGCGAGGACAGCCCGTTCGAGTTCACCGAGCGCAAGGAGACGGACGAGACGGTCACGCTGATCTACGACGGGTTCTGCGACGACTGCGGGTTCAACGTGCATGCGCGGGCGCTCTACCTCAAGGCGGACAAGTTCACGGTTTACCGCGTCTATGCGACCACGCCGGAAAAGGCGGGGTGAGGTGGCTGCTGCTCTCGATCTGGCTTGCGGCACCGGCCGCTGCGACCGAGCAGGCGGCGGAGGCGTTTTGGGACGCCCTGCTGGGCTGTTGGGCGGTCAAGGGCGGGGCGCTGCCGGAGGCGCAGGGCTGGGAGCTGGAGCGCGACTGGACGGCGACCTGCGGCGATTGTGCCGCCGAGACGCAGATTTGGAATGGTCCCGGGGACCTGCGTATCGTGCGAGAGCGGATGCAGCCGATGGCGCCGGCCTCTTGCGTTCTGGCGACGGGCTCGCAGCCGGCGGTCGAGGATTTGCTGCCGTCGCTGGCGCGGCTTTGGAGCGGCGAGGGCCTTGGCTGGATCGCGGAGGATCTGGCGCGTCCGGCGCAGCCCTTCGCGGTGCTCTTGAGCTGCGAGGCGGATGTGGACCTGCGCAAGGTCGCGGTGGTCGACGCCTCGGGTGGAATATTGAAATTTGTGGTGACCGGCTGGCAGCCGGATCGCGCAAGTGCGTGCGCAGGGGTGCGAGAATGAGCGTGTGCGGGGCCGTAAGCGCCCGCGTCACGCTTGGGATGGAGGAAGACGGAGATGCCTGATCAACTGCTATTCGCGGCTGAGGTGACGCTGAACGGGCTGATGGCCGGAGTGCTCTATGCGCTTGTCGCGCTGGGCTTCGTGTTGATCTACAAGGCGTCGGGGATTTTCAATTACGCGCAGGGCGTCATGGCGCTGTTTGCTGCTGCGACGCTCGTTGGGATCATGAACGGGCAAGTGCCGTTTGCGCATCTGATCAACGCGATCTTTGGCACCAAGATACACCATTTCGGTTGGCACGTGCCGGCGATCCTGGCGATTTTCCTCACGCTTTTGGTGATGGTGTTCCTGGCCTGGGCGGTGAACCGGTTCATCATGCGGCATCTGGTGAACCAGGAGCCGATCATCCTGTTTATGGCGACGATTGGCTTTGCCTATTTCCTCGAAGGGTTCTCGGACCTGATGTGGAACGCCGAGATCAAGCGGCTCGACGTGGGGCTGCCGCAGGGGATCAACACCTGGATCGACGAGACGACGTTCGACGCGTTTGGGTACGGGTTCTTTATCGACAACCTCGATCTGGTGGCGACGGGGATCGCGGTGCTGCTGGTTGGGGCGCTGGTGTTCTTTGCGCAGTACACCAAGCAGGGCCGTGCGATGCGGGCCGTGGCAGACGACCACCAGGCGGCGCTGTCGGTGGGGGTCTCGCTCAACTTCATCTGGGTGATGGTCTGGTCGCTCGCAGGCTTTGTGGCGCTGGTCGCGGGCATGATGTGGGGCGCCAAGTCGGGTGTGCAGTTCTCGCTCTCGCTGATCGCCTTGAAGGCTTTGCCGGTGCTGATGCTGGGCGGGTTCACCTCGATCCCGGGGGCGATCATCGGCGGGCTGATCATCGGCGTGGGCGAGCAGCTTTTCGAGTTTGCGATTGGGGCGCCGTTCCTGGGTGGTGCGACGCAGAACTGGTTTGCCTATGTGCTGGCGCTGGTCTTCCTGTGCTTTCGTCCGCAGGGGCTCTTTGGGGAGAAGATCATTGAGCGGGTTTAGCGGGCAAGGGTGGGCTGTGCCCACCTTACGGGGTCAGACTGCGGGCGGTGTGCCGGGCGGTTGCCGTCGGACGTTAGGTATTTTTGAACCAGAGAAGATGGACCCGCGCGGATGTTGACGGCGGCGCATTGGTTTGGCGCCGGGTTGGCGCTGGGACTGTTGTTTCTGTGGTGCCTCGTTTCGGTGATCGAGGCGGGGGCTGGTTCGGCGGGCTGGACCTGGGGTCTGGTCGTCTTTGGATTGGGTGCGCTTGTGGCGCTGCTCATGGCCGCGGCGCGGCATTGGTCCGGGGGGCCGGCTGCGCGGACGGATCCGCTCTTGCGTGGCACCTCGGGTGATGCGGTGCGGGCAGGGGCGGGCCAGGCGCTGCGCAGTGCCGGGGACATGCCGATCGGCGAGGGGGGTGTGCCGCGACATGTGGCGGGCCGCCGGATCGGATAGGGAGAGCGAGAGATGTTTTACCGTGAGGCGGGGGACTTCAATACCTTGAGCCTGTTTCGAGCCTTAATCCAAGCATTGTGCTATACGTTAAATGGCAGAGTCTTTCTTATGCTGGCCGTGCTGTTACTTGTTTCGATTATTCCCAATCAGAGCAAAGCGGGCGATTTCAACTGGAAAGCAAGTGACACGAACACAAGCAGGTTTTTTGATCAGTTTCGACTTGGTCGACTTGCGGTAGCGGATAACGCCGATGTATCGCCAACCTACTTTTGCCAAGATGGTTTGCGCTTACTTGTCGACGATAGAGCGCCGGCTCGAGGACAGTTTCTCGAAAGAACTTCACGCAGAGAACTGAGACGACCGAACTATTTGTATCTGACGGTGCTTCCAGAGCAACGATTTGTTGTTTGGGATCGCTTCAAGTCCGATGTGCATCAAGCAGATAGCAAACTGCTTGATCTGATATTTGATAGATTCACTGAGCTGCAGTTTCTCCCCAGCTGTGAGCGATACGCGTCCTATTTCGGAGGCGACCTTAGTTCATTTCTGATCGTTTCGCAGTTTTATGGCTTTTCTTCAGCCGATGATTTTATCGAAGCTTCCGACGCTCGATGGGAGGAACTAAACTAATGTTTTACCGTGAGGCGGGGGACTTCAAGACCTCCTACCAAGAGGACAGCCAGACCTTTCCCATCGCGTTCGACCGGTGGCGGTATTACGCGGTGCTGGCGGTTGCCTTTCTGGTCGTGCCGTTTGTGATCAACGATTACTGGGCCAATGCGATCCTGCTGCCGTTCCTGATCTACGCGATTGCGGCGATCGGGCTGAACATCCTGACGGGCTATTGCGGGCAGGTGTCGCTGGGGACCGGCGGGTTCATGGCGGTGGGCGCCTATGCCTGTTTCAAGCTGATGACGGCGTTCCCGGACGTGAACATCTTTTTCCACGTGATCCTGTCGGGGTTCATCACTGCCGGGGTGGGTGTGATCTTTGGCCTGCCGTCCCTGCGCATCAAGGGGTTTTACCTGGCCGTGGCGACGCTGGCGGCGCAGTTCTTTCTGGTGTGGCTCTTTAACCGGGTGTCGTGGTTCTACAATTACTCGGCCTCGGGTCAGATCACCGCGCCGGAGCGCGAGGTGTTTGGCATCGCGGTCACAGGGCCGGCGACGGAGGCTTGGGCGACGTACCTTTTCTGCCTGGTGATCACGGTGGTGCTGGCCATCGTCGCGCGCAACCTGACGCGCGGGGCGCAGGGGCGCGAGTGGATGGCGATCCGCGACATGGACATCGCGGCCGAGATCATCGGGGTGAACCCGCTCAAGGCGAAGCTGACGGCTTTTGCCGTCAGCTCGTTCTACGTGGGCATTTCAGGCGCGCTGTTCTTTGCGGTCTATCTCGGGGCGGTCGAGGTCGGCGAGGTGTTCGGCATTCAGAAGTCGTTCATCGTGCTTTTCATGATCATCATCGGCGGGCTCGGGTCGATCTTTGGCGCGTTTGCGGGCGCGGCGTTCCTGGTGATCCTGCCGGTCGTGCTCAAGCTGGTGGGTGTCGATCTCTTGGGTTGGCCGACGGATATCGTGGCGCACTTTAACCTGGTGATCGTGGGTCTCTTGATCATCGTGTTTCTAGTGGCCGAGCCGCATGGGCTCGCGCAGCTGTGGCGCGTGGCGAAGGAAAAGTTGAGATTGTGGCCGTTTCCGCATTGAGTGGGGCGGTCTGGTGGGCAGCTTGCCCACCCTACGCCGGGCGAACCGGCACACATAGGGAGGAAGACCAATGAAGAAACTACTGACCTCGACGGTTCTGGCGACGATGGTCGCAGGGCCGGTGATGGCGGACCTCGTGTTCCCGTCGCTGAGCTATCGCACCGGGCCTTATGCGGCGGGTGGCATTCCGTTCGCGGATGGCTATGCCGATTACTTTACGCTGCTCAACGAGCGTGACGGCGGCATCGGCGGCGTGCCCGCGCGCGTGCTCGAGTGCGAGACGGGCTACAACACCGAGAAGGGTGTGGAGTGCTACGAGTCCACCAAGGGTGAGGGCAGCCTCGTCTACCAACCGCTCTCGACCGGCATCACCTATCAGCTGATCCCGAAGACCACCGCGGACGGCATTCCCATGCACACGATGGGTTATGGCCGGACGTCTGCAGCCAATGGCGACGTCTTCAGCCACACGTTCAACTACCCTGCGAACTATTGGAACGGCGCGTCCGGCGCGATCAACTACCTGATGAGCCAGGGTGACATCGCAGGCAAGACCATCGCGCTGGTCTATCACAACTCGGCCTACGGCAAGGAGCCGATCCGCACGCTCGAGGAGCTGTCGGCCAAGCACGGGTTTGAGCTGACGCTGATCCCGGTCGATCACCCGGGTCAGGAGCAGAAGGCGCAGTGGCTTCAAATCCGCCGCGAACGCCCGGACAATGTGATCATGTACGGCTGGGGTGTGATGAACCAGGTCGCCGTGCAGGAGGCTGCGAACATCCGCTATCCGATGGAGAACTTCATCGGGATCTGGTGGTCGGGTTCGGAGAACGACGTTCTGCCGGCAGGGGATGCCGCCGATGGCTACAAGGCGCTGACGTTCCACGGTGTGGGCAGCGACTACCCGCTCTTTGACGACATCCAGGAGCATGTGGTCGACAAGGGTCTGGCGGCGGGTGCCGGCGACCAGATCGGCACGGTGCTGTACAACCGCGGGCTTTATGCGGCGATGCTGGCGGCCGAGGCGGCCAAGACGGCACAGGAGATCCACGGTGAGGCCGAGATCACCCCGGCGATGATGCGCGACGGCATGGAAGCGCTGGAAATGACCGAGGCCAAGATGGAGGCGCTTGGCCTTCCCGGCTTTGGTCCGGCATTCAGCGTGTCGTGCGAGAACCACGGCGGGCCGGGCCTCATTGGCATGACCCAGTGGGATGCGTCCTCGCAGACCTGGAGCCTGATTTCGGATTATTCCTCGACGGATATGGACGTGATCGGGCCGCTGATCGAGTCGGATTCGACGGCGTTTGCCTCGGAGAACAACCTGGGCGGCAACTGCTCGTAAGGTGACCAACTCCCGGCCTGCCTCTGGGGAGGTGGGCCGGGGATTTTGAGTTTATTTTGGAAGATGAAGCAGGAGCCGGTGTGCTCTTGCCAGGCGAGGGCGCGGGATGCTGGACGGTGCAAAGACGCAAGAGAGGCTTCTTGAGGTCAACAACATCGAGGTGATCTACAACCACGTGATCCTTGTGCTGAAGGGCGTGTCGCTGTCGGTTCCGAAGGGCGGGATCACGGCGCTCTTGGGCGGCAATGGCGCGGGCAAGACGACGACGCTCAAGGCGATTTCCAACCTGCTGCATTCGGAGCGGGGCGAAGTGACGAAGGGGTCGATCCAGTACCGTGGTGCGTCGGTGGCCGATCAGGATCCGGCGGATCTGGTGAAGCGGGGCGTCATCCAGGTGATGGAGGGGCGGCATTGCTTTGAGCACCTGACGGTCGAGGAGAACCTGTTGACCGGGGCCTATACCCGCGGGAATCGCAAGGCGATCGCGGACGATCTGGAGCTGGTCTACACATATTTTCCGCGCCTCAAGGAGCGGCGAACCTCGCAGGCGGGGTACACATCGGGCGGGGAGCAGCAGATGTGCGCGATCGGGCGCGCGCTGATGAGCCGGCCGGAGACGATCCTGCTCGACGAGCCGAGCATGGGGCTGGCGCCGCAGTTGGTGGAGCAGATCTTCGGCATCGTGAAGGATCTCAACGAGAAGGAGGGGCTGACCTTCCTTTTGGCCGAGCAGAACACAAACGTGGCGCTCCGGTTTGCGCATTATGGGTACATACTCGAGAGCGGGCGCGTCGTGATGGACGGGCCGGCGGCGGAGTTGCGCGAGAACCCGGATGTGAAGGAGTTCTACCTTGGCATGTCCGAAGAGGGGCGGAAGTCCTATCGCGATGTGCGCTCGTACCGGCGCCGCAAGCGGTGGCTGAGCTGAGGCTACTGTCTGCTTGTGTAGAGAGGTCCCGGATCAGGTCCGGGACGGGGCGCGCCTAGGTGCGTGTGTTTTTGGGAGTGCCGGTGCCGGAGGCTTTGATCGGGCCTTGTGTCCGTGCGCAGGGGCTGCTCCGGGGCGGGCGACCTGTGGATGTGGATGATCTGCATCTGACGCTGAGTTTCGTGGAGGACGCCAGGGAGACGGGTTTGGAGGACCTCGACGCTGAGCTTGGCACGTTGTCGCTGCCGCGCTGCGAGATCGGGATTGCAGGCGTCGCGGGGTTCGGGTTCCCGCCGAATGCCGTGGGGCTTGAGGTGGCCATGTCGCGGGAGCTCGAGTTGCTGCATCAGAAAGTTGCGCGGGCAGTACGGATGGCTGGGCTGCAAGCGGATGCCAAGCGGTTCCGTCCGCACATCACTTTGGCGCGGGGGAAGCCGGATGCAGCGCGCCTGCTCGAGGCGCCGGTTGTGCATCCGCCTGTGCCTGTGACGGCGCTCAATCTGTGGTCTTCGGTGTTGACCCCGCAGGGGCCGCGGTACGAGGTTCTGGCAACGTATCCGTTGGGAGGGCTCTGACATGCGGGCGGTGTGGTACGAACGGTTTGGCAGCGCGGAGGACGTGCTGACGCTTGGCGAGATGGAGGCGGTGCCGCCGGGTCCCGGTGAGGTGCAGGTGCGTCTCAAGGCAACCGGGATCAACCCGTCTGACGTCAAGCTGCGCGGCGGGGCGCGTCCGGGGGCGGCGATGGCTTATCCCAGGGTCGTGCCGCATTCGGATGGTGCTGGCGTGGTCGAAGCTGCGGGTGCAGGCGCGAAGGGTTGGGTCGGCAAGCGCGTCTGGATCTGCAATGCCGGTTGGCAGCGGGCCTTTGGGACAGCGGCGGAGTGCGTGACGGTTCCGCAAGAGCTGGTGGCAGAGCTGCCGGAAGGGACGTCCTTTGTGGAGGGCGCGTGCCTTGGCATTCCGGCTCTGACAGCGTGGTATGCCCTGAAAGGTGTGACGCCGGGCCAGAAGGTGCTGGTCACAGGCGGTGCGGGCGCGGTGGGACGGTATGCCTGTCAGATGGCGCAGCTGATGGGGGCGGAGGTGGTGACCACCGTGTCGTCCCCCGAGAAAGGCGCGCATGCGGGTGTGCCGTGGATCAACTACCGCACCGAGGACGTCGCTGCGCGCGTGACGGAGATGCTCGGCGCGGTGGACCGGACCGTCGATGTTGACTTTGCGGCCAACCAGCAGGCTGCTTTGCAGGTGATCAAGCCGGGCGGTGTGATCTCAGGGTATGCGAGCGCGTCGGTCATGTCGCCCGAGCTCGACTGGTACGGCTTCATGTTCAAGAACGTCACGCTGCGGATGCTGATCGTCTATCAGCTCACCCCAGCGGAGCGCGCCGAAGGGCAGGCGCAGATCAATGACTGGCTGGCGGCGGGCAAGCTGACCCATGCCGTCGTGCCGGGCGGCGGGCTCGAGGACATGGCGGCGGCGCATACGCGCGTGGAGCGTGGGGACAAACTGGGGACCGTCGTGGTCTCCGTCTGAGGTTATTGCATAACAGCGGGGTCCCGTGCCCCGGTAGGAGACGACATGGCACAGTTTTTCGACGATCTTGAAACACGCAGCGCGGATGCGCGGGAGGCGGCGCAGGTGGCAGCCTTGCAGACGCAATTGGCGCGCGTGGCGGCGCAGGAGGACACGTGCCTGACGGCCGAGGTGGAGAGCCTGGCCGATCTGGCCAAGCTGCCGGTGCTGCGCAAGTCCGATCTGGCGGGTTGGCAGACGGAGAAGCCTCCTTTTGGCGGGATGGTTGTCGAGAATGCGACTCATGTCTTTCAAAGTCCCGGGCCGATTTACGAGCCCGGTGGCTCCTCGCACGATTGGTGGCGGATGGGACGTTTTTTGCACGCAGCGGGCGTGGGCAAAGGCGACACCGTGCAGAACTGCTTTGGCTACCACCTGACGCCGGCCGGGCACATCTTTGAAAGCGGGGCGCGGGCTGTCGGGGCGCGGGTGCTGCCGGCTGGCACGGGCCAGACGGAGCTGCAGGTGCAGGCGGCGGCGCATCTGGGATGCACGGCCTACGCCGGCACGCCGGACTACCTGAAGGTCATTCTCGACAAGGCAGATGAGCTCGGCACCAAACTGGCGTTTGCCAAGGCGGTGGTTGGCGGCGGGGCGCTGTTCCCGGCGATGCGGCAAGCCTACGCGGACCGGGGCATTGCGTGCCTGCAATGCTACGCGACGGCGGACCTCGGAAACATCGCCTACGAGAGCCCCGCGATGGAGGGGATGATCCTCGACGAGGGCGTGATCGTGGAGATCGTGACCCCCGGCACGGGCGACCCGGTGGCCGAGGGCGAGGTGGGTGAGGTTGTCGTGACCGCTCTCAACCCCGACTACCCTCTGATCCGGTTTGCCACTGGAGACCTTAGCGCGATCCTGCCGGGACAAAGCCCCTGCGGACGCACTAATACGCGCATCAAGGGATGGATGGGACGCGCCGACCAGACGACCAAGATCAAGGGGATGTTCGTTCGCCCCGAGCAGGTCGCCGCCCTCGTCGCGCGCCACGACGACGTGGACAAGGCGCGCGTGACCGTGACGCGCCGGAATGATGCCGATGTGATGTCCGTCGCTTTGGAAACAATGAACGCGAATGCGGAGGATTATGCGGCCTCCGTGTCCGAGATCCTCAAGATACGCGGCGAGATCGCGCTGGTTTCGCCCGGCAGCCTTCCCAAGGACGGCAAAGTCATCGACGATCAGCGCACATACGATTGAGTGCACTCAAGAAGGGAGAGCGCAATGTTTCGAAACTTCATTTTAGGAGCCGCCATCAGCCTCGGCGTTGTTACCAGCGCTGCGGCGCAGGAGGGCGGTGGTAACCTCGCGCTGATCCTCGGCAATTTCGATTACGCGAATATGGAGGACGTCACCGGGCAGGAAGACGCCAACCGCATGAGCCGCGCGCTGAGCGATGCCGGTTTCGAGGTGCTGCGCAACGACAACGGCACGTCCATCGATATGATCGGCGCCGCCCGCTCCTTTGCGGACAAGATGGACGAGGCGGACCGTGTGCTGATCGCGCTGTTTGGTCATGTGGTCTCGGACGAGAACGGCAGTTACCTTTTGGGGGTCGGCGCGCCGGAGACGGATCTGTTGCAGATCGGCGGGCGGAGCATCTCGCTCAACGCGCTGCAGACGCTGATCCAGCAGCGCCCGGGCACGGCGATCATGATGGTCGCGGGCAACCGGGCGCAGCCGACGCTGGGGCGCGGGCTGGTCGATGGCTTTGGCCGGCAGGAGGTCAAGCAGGGCGTGACGCTGGTGCGCGGACGCGCCAACACCCTGAGCCGCGTGCTGATCGACGGCCTTCTCGAGTCGGGCAACTCGCTGCGGCAGGCGTTGCCGGACCGGCCGGGTCTCAACGTGTCGGGCTTTGTCAGTGACCGTGTATCGTTCATGGGCGCAGGCCGCGGCGACGAAGTCTCGCCGGACCTCGGCCAGCTTGCCTACTGGAACGCCACCCGCGACATCGGCTCGCAGGAAGCCTACGAGTCGTACCTCGAACGCTTCCCGGACGGGATCTTTGCGAACGAGGCGCGCGTGGCGCTCGAGGACCTGAGGCTGGCACCGCTCCGTGCCGCACAGGCCGAGGAGAGCCGGCTGAACCTCGACCGCGGCGCGCGCCGCGACGTGCAGGCGGTGCTGACCCGGCTTGGGCACGACACGCGGGGCGTGGACGGCATCTTTGGCCAGGGCACACGCGGGGCGATCACCGCCTTCCAGTCGGTCAATGGCTTTGATGAGACGGGGTACCTGACCGAGGCGCAGCTGAGCGTGCTGATGGCGCGCAAGTCCGAGTTCGACGCCATCGACCGGCAGCGTGCCAACGAAAACCAGCAGCGCATCGCGTCAGCCTGGCGGGAGGCGCGCGGCAAGGACACGCTCGACAGTTACCGCGCGTTCCTGTCCGAATATCCGCGCAGCCGCTTCGCCACGGAGGCCGAGAACCGCATCGCTGCCTTTGAAGCCGAAGAGCGCGAGCAGTCCAACGTCCTGCGCCAGCTTGAAGAGCGGCGCCGCCAGCAGGAGCAGGCGCGTGAAGAGGCGCAGCCCGAGAACCGGCAGGCGCTGGAACGGGAGCGGCAGCTGACCCCGAACCGCGTGATCCGGCTTGCCATCGAGCGGCAGCTGGCCCGACTTGGCCATGATCCGGGGGCGGTGGATGGCAACATCGACGGTGCGACGCGCCGGGCGATCCGCAATTTCCAGGATGTGCGCGGGCTGCCGGTGACCGGCTATCTCGACGCCTCGACGATTGCCCTCATGGCGCTGTGAGTTTGGCGCTATGACTGCGGCGCCCTGACCGGGGCGCCACATCCGCAAAAAAGAAAAGGCCGCGTCCGTTCCCGGGCGCGGCCTTTTTCAATTTGCCTGCGGGGTCGATCAGCCCTGGCGGGCTTTGAACCGGCGCTGGGTTTTGTTGATCACGTACACGCGGCCCTTACGGCGCACAACGCGGCAGTCGCGGTGGCGGCTTTTGAGCGAGCGGAGCGAGTTTTTGACCTTCATGGGTCCTCTCCATCTGTCGCGGCGCGCCATTCGCGCCTGGGTTTCGTCGGTTGCACGGGCATCCGTGCAGGTGTTCATGGTGGGCGATACTGGGATCGAACCAGTGACCCCTTCGATGTCAACGAAGTGCTCTACCGCTGAGCTAATCGCCCTTGGGCGGGTCTCTCACCCCTTGCCATGAACGCCCCGGCGGGGGCTGCACATAAAAAGGGGCGCGAATGTGCCGCGCCGTGCGGGGCGTATAAAAGGAGTCGGGACCCTGATCAAGGGCTTTTGGTCACGGCCGCTTCCGATGTATATTCCACGCAAGACAAGGAGGCTCGACGCCGTGCCAGGTCAACCGTTCGAAGTGATGCGTCCGCAGGTGCTGACGTCCGGGGTGGTCTTCGCCAGCCCCCATTCCGGCCGGGACTATCCGTGGAGCTTTCTGCGGCGCACGGTGCTGGACGAGCGGATGATCCGTTCGTCGGAGGACGCCTTTGTCGACCGCCTCTTTGAGCACGCGCCGCAACTGGGCGCGCCGCTGATCAAGGCCAACGCGCCACGCGCTTGGATCGATCTGAACCGCGCCGCCGACGAGATGGACCCGGCGCTGGTCCAGGGCGTGCGGCGCTCGGCACACAACCCGCGTGTTGCCAGCGGCCTCGGGGTCGTGCCGCGCGTGGTGGCCGGCGGGCGGGCGATCTACCGCGGGAAACTGACGCTGGAAGAGGCGAACGCGCGGGTAACGGAGGTTTGGCGCCCTTATCACGACACGCTGCAAGAGCTCTTGAACACCGCCCGCGCGCAGTTTGGCGAGGCGGTGCTGGTGGACTGCCACTCGATGCCGCACGAGGCGCTCGACACGATCGCGTCCTCGGGGGCGAAGCGCCCGGACATCGTACTGGGTGACCGGTTCGGGGCGTCGGCCTCGGGAGAGATCGTCGACCGGGTCGAGGCCGCCTTTGCCGCAGAGGGCCTGCACGTGGTGCGCAACACGCCCTTTGCCGGCGCCTACTCGACCCAGCATTATGGCCGTCCCTCCAAGGGGCAGCACGCAGTCCAGATCGAGATCGACCGGTCGATCTACATGGACGAAGCGCTGGTGCGGCCGAACGCGAACTTTCACCCGTTCCGCAAGCTGCTGCGCGGCATCATCGCCGAGATCGTCGAGATCGGCCGTCCGCGGATCACCTCGATGGCCGCCGAATAGGCGCCACGCGATGGGTGCCAGCACCCATCCTACCGGATCGCCCGTCCTTTCAGGATCGCGTCCGCTCCGAATTTGGCCCGGATCTTGTCGGTGGCTCGCTCCGCCTCCGCGCGCTGGCGCGCACCGGGGTCGAGGAGGTCCGGCGTCAGATCGGCCTGCCCCTCGGGCACCAGATCGCTGAGCCCGGCGCCCAGCAGCCGCCAGGGGCCGTCTTTGGCGAGTGGATCAAAAAGCCCTCTTGCGGTGCGGTAGACCGTGTCCGCCAGCTGTGTCGGGTCGCGCAAAGCCTGCCGCCGGGTGACCAGCGAGAAATCGTGCCGCTTGAGCTTGAGCGTGACGACCCGTCCCGCGATGCCCTTGGCCTTGGCCCGATCTGCGACCTTCTCGCTCATGCGCCACAAATGCCCGTCGAGGATGTCGGCATCGCCCGTGTCCTCGTGAAACGTCGTCTCGTTCGAGATCGACTTGACCGGCGCGTGCGCCGAGATGCGCCGCCGGTCCTGCCCGCGGGCAAGGTGCCAAAGGCGGTCCCCCATCGACCCGAACCGCGCACCGAGGTCCTGCCGCTCCCAGCGCAGCAGATCGGCAAAGGTGCGGATGCCGGCCTTTTCGAGCGCATCACGCGTCACCTGCCCGACGCCCCAGATCAGGCTCACAGGCTTGTCCCGCAGAAAGTCGCCTGTCTCCGCCTTGCCGATCACCGAAAAGCCATGCGGCTTGTCGAGATCGCTCGCCACCTTGGCCAGAAACTTGTTGTGCGACAGCCCGATGGAGCCGGTCAGGCCAAGCTCGTCCTTCATCCGCCTTACCAGCCGCGCGAGCATCACCGCCGGCGGATGGCCGTGCAGCCGCGCGGTGCCGGTCAGATCGAGGAACGCCTCGTCCAGCGACAGGGGCTCGATGTCGGGCGTCAGCTCTTCCATCATCGTGCGGATCGCGCGGGAGGCTTTCACGTACTCTTCCATCCGGGGCTTGATGATCACCGCGTCGGGACATTTCTTGAGCGCCTGGAACATCGGCATGGCCGAGCGCACACCCCGGATGCGCGCCACATAGCACGCGGTCGACACCACCCCGCGCCGCCCTCCGCCGATGATGACGGGCTTGTCGGCGAGCTCGGGGTTGTCGCGCTTTTCGACCGAGGCATAGAACGCGTCGCAATCCATATGCGCGATCGACAGGTCAAAGAGTTCGGGGTGCGTCGTCACACGCGGAGAGCGGCACGCGGGACAGCGCGCCCCACCGTCGAAGGTGGTCAGGCAGGATCGGCAAAGGCTGGGCATGTGCGGGACAACCTGTCTACACTGGACGGTAGTTTATCGTGACTGGAGCCCGATGCCCATGCCCTCTGACCCCGCCGCGTTCGACGGTGCCAAGGTTGCGCTTTTTGTTGGGGACCGGCTTGTGGTGCTGCGCCGCGATGCGCGCATGGACGTGGCCTGGCCCGGTGCGCTCGACTGGCCCGGCGGCGGCGCAGAGCCCGGGGAGACGCCGGTCGACACCGCCATCCGCGAGACGGTCGAAGAGGTGGGGATCAAGCTGACCCCGGACGACTTCGGCCCGCCCAAAGAGACGGAGCGCCTCGGCGTCCGCGTCGTCAAGATGTCGGCGCACCTGCCGGAGAGCCGCGCGGCCGAATTGGTTTTGGGAGACGAGGGGCAGGCCCTTGGCCTGATGACACCCGAGGAGTTCATCGCCCACTCCGATGCCGTGCCGGCGCTCGTCACGTATCTCAGAACGCAGCACGGGATGGGTTGGCCTGCCAAGGACGCGCGCGTGCCGTGCCGCACACCCGCGGAGGGCCGGGACGGCGTGACCAACATCCCGGCGTGGAAGTTCAACCTGATGCGGTTCCTCCTGCGCGAGCTGGTGCGCCGGGCCGGACCCGAAGGGCTGCCGTTCAAGGGGCTTGCCGCCCGCGTGAGCGAGCTGATGCACGCCGAGGACCGCGCGCGGCTCGGCTCCGTCGGCTGGCACATGACCTCGGTCAAGCTGGAGCTGGAAGTGCGCGGCGAACTTGCGCGGCACGCAGGCAAGGGCCCGCAGCGGATCGTGCCGGGGCCAGTGTTTCTCGATGTGGTGACATCGACGGAACTTTAGGTTCGGGACCTGAGAGACCGCGACCTTTATCCTGATACACAAGGGACAGAAGTTCACGCGCCGCCCCAGGGGGCGGGTCGGCGCGGCCTGACAGTGCCTGTCAGGCGGGTGCCATGAGTGAGGCCGGTATGAGTTGGATTTCGGATTGCCTGCTTTGAGGCAGCTGTAAAAAAAGCCCGGGATGCGGAACGCACCCCGGGCAGTCAAAGGCAGAGATCGGCAAGACAGACAAAGCGATCCCTGGTGTCAGAGCCAACCCGATATGAGGCCACCAAAGGCACCTCCAGGAGTTGTCTCTGCGAGACCCGCACCATCTGGGGAACGTTGCGGGGATTCCGTGCGCGTCAGGCCGCGCGCGCCTTGGTGATCAACGTCTCCAGCCACTGACCGTACGCCTGCCGTCCGTCCCGGCGCGGCAGCGGCTTTGGCAGCGACATGCGGCGTGCAGCACCAGCGCGCATGCCACGGTTCAGCCGGTGCATCCGCTCGGCATGGGTCACAAGCCCGGCAGTCGCGGCGTCGAAATCGAGCGTAATGGGCGCCGGAAAACTCGCCGCATAGCGCAGCGGTCCGCGGCTTGTGGGAAGCGTGACGACGGCCTCGAAGGCTTGCTCGGCCGCGTTGTAGATCACATCGCTGAGTTCGGCTTGCACAGTCATGTTCCTCTCCTTGGCCCGGGCGTGAGACCCCGGCTCCTCACACATATCGGGACCGGAGGACGCGTTTTTCACTGGGAATCGCGCCGTCCGATTCCCCCCAAGAACGCGTTAACGCGCAAAAAGTTGCCGATTGTGCGCCGGGAGCCCCCCGCGCAAGGCGCCAAGGTCAGCCGTTCGGGCGCACGGCCTGTACCGACAAAAGCTCGGAAACGATCGCCTCGGCGGCGGCGCGCGGGCTGGGTGCGCGGTGCACCGGGCGCCCCACCACGATGTGATCCGCGCCTGCCGCGATGGCCTGCGCCGGGGTCGCAACCCGTTTTTGATCGCCCAGCTCCGCGCCCGCCGGACGCACGCCCGGGGTCACGATCAGACGGCCTTCGCTTTCCGGCAGGGCGCGGATCGCAGCTGCTTCCTGGGGGGAGGCGATGACGCCGTCTGCGCCCGCCTCGAGAGCCCGCGCCGCACGCTCGACAACGAGGTCGGCTGGCGCGCCGTCCTTGATCAAGCTGGCGTCAAGGTCGCCGCGGTCGAGTGATGTGAGGATGGTCACGGCGAGGATCTTCATCTCCGATCCGCCCGCCCCCTCCCGCGCGGCGCGGACCACGTGCGGGTCGCCATGCACGGTCAGAAAGTCGTGCCCGAACTGAGCCAGCCCCCGCACCGCCGCCTCCACCGTGGCACCGATGTCAAAGAGCTTCATGTCCAGAAAGATGCGCTTGCCGTGCTCGCCCTTGAGCTCGTTGGCGAGCGCCAGCCCGCCTCCGGTCAGCATCCCCAGCCCGATCTTGTAGAACGAGACCGCATCACCCAGCCGGCCGGCCAGCTCCAGCCCCTCGAGCGCATTCGGCACATCCAGCGCCACGATCAGTCGGTCGTCACCCATTCTCGCTCTCCCCAGTCTGGCTCTCCCAGTCTCGGCGGGCAGTGCCTCACCGCATCGCCCTGCGTCAACCCCGCACGGGAACGCGGCACTGGCATGGTCCGTTGAGAAGTCAACCTTCCACGCATGATGGAGACTGACATGACCAACCCCAAAAGCAGCTTTCCCATTGCCATCGCAATCGGTGGCATCACCGCAATCGTCATCGGCGCAGGCGTGGCGTTCTGGCCCGGCAGCGCCGACGACACCGCGATGACCAATCCCAATCACCTCGAAAACGGCGAGGTCGTGCAGCGCCCGACGGGCGCCGGCTCCACCCCCGAAGGCATCGCCGGCACAACGCCGCGCATTATGGACGGCGACGAGGTGATCGAAGGCAGCACCGATGCTGCGCGTGCCGGAGGCGTGACCGATCCCGATGGCGCGCCGGGTGACGGCCAGACCCGCGCGTTGATCGAGCCGCAGGACGCAAACACCGCGCCGGGTGCCGGCACGATCGACAACGACACCGGTCAAGTGACGACCGCCGGTGACGCCGGCAGCGACGGCGACGACGACGCCAGCTGACACACGTGCGGCGCGGGCTTGAAAGGCGCGCGCCGCATCGCCATCTCCTTGGTCGAGGCCCCACCTTGGACCGCGCCACATTTGGGCGGCACTGCACACCGGGGCGCTTGTCAAAAGGAGAGACCGATGAACTTTGAAAAGTTCACCGAGCGGTCGCGCGGCTTTATCCAGGCCGCCCAGACGATCGCGATGCGGGACAGCCATCAGCGGATGGTCCCCGAACACCTGCTCAAAGCTTTGCTGGACGACGAACAGGGCCTCGCGGCCAACCTCATCACGCGGGCCGGCGGCGTCGCTGCACGCGTGACAGAGGCCAACGAGGCCGCCTTGTCCAAGCTGCCGAAAGTCTCGGGCGACGCCGGTCAGGTGTACCTCGATGCGGCAACCGGCAAGGTGCTGGCCGAGGCGGAGGCGCTTGCGAAGAAGGCCGGTGACAGCTTTGTCCCCGTGGAGCGCCTTCTCATGGCGCTTGCCATGGTCAAATCGGCTGCCAAGTCTGCGCTCGATGCTGGCGCTGTGACGGCTCAAAAGCTGAACACGGCCATCAATGACATCCGCAAGGGACGGACCGCGGACACCGCATCCGCCGAAGAGGGCTATGATGCGCTCAAGAAATACGCCACCGACCTGACCGCGCGTGCGCGCGAAGGGAAGATCGACCCCATCATCGGGCGCGATGACGAAATCCGCCGTTCGATGCAGGTCCTGTCGCGCCGCACCAAGAACAACCCCGTTTTGATCGGTGAGCCGGGCGTCGGTAAAACCGCGATTGCCGAGGGTCTCGCCCTACGGATCGTGAATGGCGATGTGCCGGAGTCCCTGCGCAACAAAAGCCTCCTCGCGCTCGACATGGGCGCGCTGATCGCTGGTGCAAAATACCGCGGCGAGTTCGAGGAACGCCTCAAAGCCGTGCTGACCGAAGTGACCGAAGCCGCCGGCGAGATCGTCCTCTTCATCGACGAGATGCACACGCTTGTTGGCGCGGGCAAAACCGACGGCGCGATGGACGCCTCGAACCTGCTGAAACCCGCCCTTGCACGGGGGGAGCTGCACTGCGTCGGCGCGACCACGCTTGATGAATACCGCAAGCACGTCGAGAAAGACGCCGCTCTTGCGCGCCGCTTCCAGCCGGTGCTGGTGGACGAGCCGACCGTCGAGGACACTGTGTCGATCCTGCGTGGGATCAAGGAAAAGTACGAGCTGCACCATGGCGTGCGGATCAGCGACTCGGCTCTCGTGAGCGCCGCGACCCTCTCGCACCGCTACATCACCGACCGCTTTTTGCCGGACAAGGCCATCGACCTTATGGACGAGGCCGCCTCGCGCCTGCGGATGGAGGTGGACAGCAAACCCGAAGAGCTCGACGCGCTCGACCGGCAGATCCTGCAGCTGCAGATTGAGGCCGAGGCGCTGCGGCTCGAGGACGACGCCGCCTCCAAGGACCGGCTCGAAAAGCTCGAAAAGGAGCTGGCCGAGCTGCAAGAGCAGTCGTCCGAGCTGACGGCCCAGTGGCAGGCAGAACGCGACAAGCGTGCCTCGGCGCAGGACCTCAAGGAGCAGCTCGACCGCGCCCGCGCGGACCTCGAGATCGCCAAGCGCGAAGGCAACCTGGCCAAGGCAGGCGAGCTCTCCTACGGCGTGATCCCGTCGCTCGAAAAGCAGCTTACCGAGGCCGAAGCGGGCGAAGCCGCGATGGTCGAGGAGGCCGTGCGCCCCGAGCAGATCGCGGCCGTCGTGGAGCGCTGGACGGGTATCCCGACCTCCAAGATGCTGGAGGGCGAGCGGGAGAAACTCCTGCGGATGGAAGACGTCCTGCATGGCCGCGTGATCGGTCAAGCGTCCGCAGTGCGTGCGGTGTCCAACGCCGTGCGCCGGGCGCGCGCCGGGCTCAACGACGAAAACCGTCCGCTCGGCTCGTTCCTGTTCCTCGGGCCAACCGGCGTGGGCAAGACCGAGCTGACCAAGGCTGTCGCGGACTTCCTCTTTGACGACGACAGCGCGATGGTGCGCATCGACATGTCCGAGTTCATGGAGAAACACGCCGTCGCCCGCCTGATCGGCGCGCCTCCAGGCTATGTCGGCTACGACGAAGGTGGCGTGTTGACCGAAGCGGTGCGGCGCAAGCCCTATCAGGTCGTGCTTTTTGACGAGGTCGAAAAGGCGCACCCGGATGTCTTCAACGTGCTCCTGCAGGTGCTCGACGACGGGGTGCTGACCGATGGTCAGGGGCGCACCGTGGATTTCAAACAGACGCTGATCGTGCTCACCTCCAACCTTGGCGCGCAGGCGCTGAGCCAGCTGCCGGACGGAGCTGATGCTTCGGGCGCGCGGCGCGATGTGATGGACGCGGTGCGGGCGCATTTCCGGCCCGAGTTCCTGAACCGTCTCGACGAGACGATCATCTTTGACCGGCTCTCGCGGCCCGAAATGGACGGGATCGTGGACATCCAGCTGCGCCGTCTGGCCAAACGGCTCGCGGGGCGCAAGATCACGCTCGACCTCGACACCGCGGCCAAGACTTGGCTTGCTGACGAAGGGTATGACCCGGTGTTCGGCGCGCGCCCCCTGAAACGCGTGATCCAGCGCGCCTTGCAGGACCCGCTTGCGGAGATGCTGCTGGCCGGTGACGTCAAGGATGGCACGGCGCTGTCCGTGAGCGCGGGCAGCGAGGGGCTGATCATCGGCGACCGGGTCTCCTCTTCGGAGCGCTTGCCGCCTGAAGACGCCGTGGTGCACTGACGCCGTAGGGTGGGCATCTGCCCACCTGACCTGTCACACGAAAAAGAGCGGACCCGAGGGCCCGCTCTCTTTCATTTCAGGCCAGACGTCTTACGACGCGGGCATGATCACCTTGTCGATGACGTGGATGACGCCGTTCTCGGCTTCGATGTCCGCGGTCACGACGGTTGCGTCGTTGACCATCACACCTTCGTCGAGGTCGATCGTCACGTCACCGCCTTGCACTGTGGCGGCGGTCATGTCGTCCTGCAGGTCGGTCGACATCACTTTACCCGGCACGACGTGATACGTCAGGATCGAAACCAGCTGGTCCTTGTTTTCCGGCAGCAGCAGGCTGTCGACCGTGCCTTCCGGCAGCGCGGCAAAGGCTTCGTCAGTCGGTGCGAACACGGTGAACGGGCCTTCACCCTTCAGCGTGTCGACCAGGCCGGCGGCCGAAGCTGCGGCGAGCAGCGTCTCGAACGAGCCTGCTTCGGTTGCGGTTTCCACGATGTCCTTTTCCGACATTGCGAACGCGGGGGTTGCGGCTACTGCGGCCACGAGAGCAAATTTGCGGAACATGTCATGTCCTTTCTGTTCAAAGGGTCACGATGCGTTCGTCTGCATCGCCCCAGCAGTTAGGGAGCGTTTCGAGAGGGGCTATCCGCGCATGCGACGTTCTGACCATGGCATGCGCCGGGGGCCGCGCTAAGCCGTGCGCCCAGCGTGGATCACATCACGAATAGTTCAGACGGCGTGAAGACTGCGCGTGCGGATCAGCTGCGCAGGGCGGGCAACCCGATGCCCGTCGCCTCGAACCCGCCGTCGGCGGCGATGCACTGCCCGGTCACGTAGCTGGCGTCCTCGGAGCAGAGGAAGGCGATGAGCGCCGCGATCTCGTCCTCGCTTCCGTACCGGTTGAGCGGGATCGCGTCGTGATAGGCGGCGATGATGTCCGGCGTGTGGACGGCCATTGCAAGCTTGGTGCGCACCGGGCCAGGGCAGACGGCGTTGGCGCGGATGCCAAGCTCGCCAAGCTCGACGGCTTGCTGCTGCGTCAGCGCGATCACGGCGGCCTTGGACGTGCCATAGGCGACGCGCAGCGTCGAGGCGCGCAGCCCGGAGATCGAGGCGATGTTGACGATCGCGCCCTTGGCCTCGGCAAGGTAAGGCGTGGCCGCCTGGCTCATCAGGAATGTGCCGTCGAGGTTCGTCGCCATCACCCGCCGCCAGCGGTCGAAATCGGTCTCGGCAATCGGGCCAAAGTCCGCGACGCCGGCGTTGTTCACCAACGCGTCGAGGCTGCCGAACCGCTCCACGCAGGCGCGGCACGCGAGCGGCGCCGATTGTGGGTCCGAGATGTCGAACCGCAGCGGCAAGGCGTGTGTCTCCGGCAGCGCCGCACAGGCCGCGTCCAGCGCCTCCACATCCCGGTCGAGCAGCGCGACATGCCAGCCGCGGTCCAGCATCAGCTTGGCGGTCGCCAGGCCAATGCCGCGGGCTGCGCCCGTAATAAGTGCAGTGCGTGTCTGGGTCATGGCGGCTTCCGGTCGTCAGGGTCACCGCAGTCTGCCAGACAAACGCCGGTGCGCAAGGCGGATTGCCCCGCCTTGAATGGCGCTCTTGGCCTTGCGCTCAGATCGAAGCGCCCGCCTGACAGGCACTGTCAGGCCGCGTCATGCCGAAGGCATGCCTCCGGCATGACCCGTCCCCGTCAAACCGAAGGTTTGCCTCCGGCAAAACGGGCGGCGCGATGCGCCACCCCTCGGGACGGCGCGTGAATTTCCGTCCCGCACGAGGCAGTCAATTCTTCGTCCGCGTCAGAACAGAAAGTCGTCGTTCGTCAGGCTGGCGACATCCGTATCTCGCAGTTGCAGGCTGTCACGCTCGTTCAGCTTGATCCGCACGTGGCTGCCCTGTTGGGCGATGGTCAGCTGCGAGATGTCCGTGGCGCCCGAGAAAGACACATCGACGAGGTCCGTCCCGGCCTCGAAGTCGCGCGCGGTGTCCCGCCCCTTGCCAAGGACAAAGACGTCCGCGCCGGTCCCGCCAAAGAGCACGTCGTTGCCCGCGCCGCCGTCGAGCGTATCCTCGCCCGCGCCTCCGCGCAGCAGGTCCGCGCTGCGCCCGCCAAAGAGCTGGTCGTCTCCTTCGCTGCCGGTGAGGCTGTCGCGGCCATTGCCGCCCAGCAGCGTGTCGTCGCCGCCGCGCCCGTCGATCCGGTCCGAGCCGTTCTTGCCGTCGATGAAATCGGCGCCGTCGAGGCCCTGCACCCGGTCGCCCTTGTTGGAGGTCACGGGCGCGGGGCGGTCCGCAAAGACGAAGTCCGCGTCGGTCAACGCGTCGGGGCTCACGCCGTCGAGGATCAGCGTCGCGCTGGGCAGGCTGACTTTCACGCTGCCTGCGCCTTCGGCCTTGATGCCCAGATCGGAGAGTTCGTAGACCGCAAAGGCCGTCAGGTCGATCACGTCTTCGCCGCTGGCAAAGTCCGCGATGGTGTCCCTGCCGTCGCCGCGCTTGATGACAAACGTGTCGGCTCCGTCTCCGCCGATCAGCGTGTCCTTGCCTCCGCCGCCTGCGATGATGTCGTCGCCCGCGCCACCGTCGACCAGGTCGCGCCCGCGGCCGCCCGAAAGGGTGTCGTCGCCTGCGCCACCAAAGACAATGTCGTCGCCGCGGCCACCGGCAACGTCGTCGTTTCCGGTCCCGCCGTAGGCTTGGTCGGCCTGTGCGCCGCCCCGGATCACGTCATCACCGGAGCCGCCCGACAGCACATCGCGGCCATTGCCCCCGATCAGCGTGTCGTTGCCCTTCTCGCCATCGAGCGTGTCGTTGCCGTTGCCACCCAGGATGCTGTCGTCGCCGAGATTGCCACTGACCACGTCGGACCCGCCCTTTGCGTCAAAGGTGTCGTTGCCCCAGGTCAGCCCAACCTTGTCGCTGCCGCGCGTTCCGAACCCCATCGTGTCGACGGGAGTTGGCAGCAGCGTCGCCTCGCCGGTGGTCGGATTGAGCGCCTCGACCTCGAACGACCAGCTGGCGCTGAAGCCCCGGGTCAAGGTCACGTTTATGTCCGCGCGGCCCTCGGCGTCAGTAAAGATCGGGAAGGAGAGGGAGAAGTCGCCCAGCTCGGATATGGAGGTCACTTCGGTGCTCGACCGGATGAAGCCCTCGTGTCCGCCAGATCCGTCAACGCTCACCGACACCTGGTAGCTTCGGTTCGCCTCTCCCAAGAATGGGATAAAGTCTGCGACGTCGAACCGGGGAGCCGCGGAAACCTTGCCCGACACGGTGTTTCCGATTTCGAGCGGGATCGGGTTGCCGCCGTTGAGGTCCTCGCGAAAGACCGGACGCGGTATGACATTGCTGCCCGGTGGCGGAGAGCTCGGCGCGATGTTGATAAGCTGTTCTTTGAAATCTTGAGGCATGATGTCCCCCCGGGGTCACAAGAGCGTTGAAAAAGGGATCAATCGTTAACGCACGGATTTAAGGACCAGCCGCTGTAATTGGCCACAGAAAATCGGGATACCTGCGCGCTTTGCAATTTTTAGGCGAAGTTTCGCAACCTGAGCGCGATCGTTGCGTGGATCGTCTGAACAAAGCCGGCGACAGCTCTCTATTGTGGTCGAAGGCGTTGCGGACCCCACGCAATCGCGATGCGGCGTGTGCTTGCCGGATGCGCTCGGCTCTGTGCAGGGTAGAGCGAAATCGACCAAGGAGCCGCCCATGGGCTTTGCATTTCAAGTTCTCGACGCTGCGGCGATCCTCTTTGTCTGGATATTGGGGCTGGGCGTGCTGGCCCTCGCGGTGCTCTTTGTCATCGACCGCACCCAGCGGGAGGACGCGATCCGGCGCAATTATCCGGTGATCGGGCGGTTCCGGTCGCTCTTTTCCACGTTGGGGGAGTTCTTCCGCCAGTACTTCTTTGCGATGGACCGCGAGGAGCTGCCGTTTAACCGCGCGCAGCGGCATTGGGTGGACCGTGCCTCCAAGGGGAAGGGGAACACGATCGCCTTTGGCTCGACCCGCAATGTGGCGATCCCCGGCACGCCGCTCTTTGTGAACGCGGCCTTCCCGCCGCTCGACCAGCCCAAGGCGGAGACGCAGACGCTGACGATCGGCGCCGGTGCGCGGCACCCCTACCATGCGCCGTCGCTCTTTAACGTGTCGGGCATGTCCTACGGGGCGATCTCGAAACCGGCGGTGCAGGCGCTGAGCCGCGGCGCGGCCAAGGCTGGCTGCTGGCTCAACACCGGGGAAGGGGGGCTGTCGCCGTATCACCTCGAAGGGGGCTGCGACATCGTCTTTCAGATTGGCACGGCCAAATACGGCGTGCGTACCAAGGACGGTGCGCTCGACGAGGACAAGCTCAAGGACATCGCGGCACATCCGCAGGTCAAGATGTTCGAGATCAAGCTCGCCCAGGGCGCCAAGCCCGGCAAGGGCGGCATCCTGCCCGCGGCCAAGATCACCGACGAGATCGCCGAGATCCGCGGGATCGAGAAAGGCACCGACAGCCTTTCGCCCAATCGCCACCCGGAGGTGGAGAGCTTTGCGGACATGCTCGACATGGTGAACCGCGTGCGCGACGTGACCGGCAAGCCGGTGGGGATCAAGATCGTCGTCGGCTCCGCCCGCGCCATCGCGCCGATGTTCGACGAGGTCAAGGCGCAGGGCCATGCGCGGGCACCCGATTTCATCACCGTCGACGGCGGGGAGGGCGGCACCGGCGCCGCGCCCATGCCGCTGATGGATCTGGTGGGCCTGACCATCCGCGAGGCGCTCCCCATCGTCGCAGGCTTGCGCGATCGCTCGGGCCTCAAGGACCGCGTCCGCATCATCGCCAGTGCCAAGATGATGGTGCCCGGCGATGTCGCTTGGGCCATCGCCACGGGCGCTGACTTCTGCGTCTCCGCACGCGGTTTCATGTTCTCGCTCGGCTGCATCCAGGCGCTCAAGTGCAACAAGAACACCTGCCCGACAGGGATCACGACGCACGACAAGCGCTTCCAGAAGGGTCTCGTGCCCGAGGACAAGGAGGACCGCGTCGCGCATTATGCCAAGGGCCTGATCAAGGAAGTCGAGATGATTGCGCATTCCGTCGGCGTCGCCGATCCGCGCGACATGCGCCCCGAGCATGTGCGCATCGTGCAGGACAACGGGACCTCCGTGGCGATGGACCGGCTCTACGCCGATCACCTGACAACCACGAATGCGTGAGACTTGATTGCGAACCGAGACAGGGTTGCCTTCGTTATGACAGAAGCGCAGAGCGGCGGACAGCTGCACACATATATATGAGCCGAACCGGAGGACGAGATGGCACATCGCTGGACCAATGACCTGACATGGGACGACGTGACCCCGGAGGCGGCTTACCTCAAGCGGCGGCAGATCATGGCGGGGATCGCCGGCCTCGGCCTTGCGACAGCCCTACCAGGGATGGCCCGCGCCAGCACCGACGCGCTCGAGCCGAACACGTGGGAAGAGATCACGACCTACAACAACTATTACGAGTTCGGCACCGGCAAGGACGACCCCGCCGAGAACGCTCATATGCTGACCACCGAAGGCTGGCAGATCGAGATCGACGGGCTGGTCGACCGCCCCGGCACCTACGCCTTTGATCAGGTGATGTCCGAGATGACCATCGAAGAGCGCATCTACCGCTTCCGCTGCGTGGAGGCGTGGTCGATGGTGATCCCGTGGAACGGGTTCGAGCTCAAGGATCTCCTCGACTTGGCCGGCGTGCAGGATAGCGCCAAGTATGTCGCCTTCGAGACGGCCTACCGCCCGGACGAGATGCCCGGTGTCGCTTACCCCGTGCTCGACTGGCCCTACGTCGAAGGGCTGCGGCTCGACGAGGCGATGCACCCGCTGACGATGATGGCGACGGGCATCTATGGCCGGACGATTCCCAACCAGAATGGCGCGCCGCTGCGACTGGTGGTGCCGTGGAAGTATGGCTTCAAATCGATCAAGTCGATCGTGCGCATCACCCTCACCGACAGCGAGCCGCCCACGTCGTGGAACAAGTCGAACGGGCGCGAGTACGGCTTTTACTCGAACGTGAACCCCGAGGTGGACCACCCCCGCTGGAGCCAGGCCACCGAACGCGTGATCGGCTCGGGCCTCTTTGCCAAGCGCATCCCGACGCTGATGTTCAACGGCTACGAGGACGAGGTGGCAAGTCTTTACGAGGGCATGGACTTGGCCAAGTTCTACTGACCGCCAAAGGTCACCGCGTGCATCACGCGGCCGGGCAGAAAGGTGACCCCCCCGGTCACCACCAGCCCGAGGAAAAAGAGCGAGCGCATGGACGCGCGGTGCAGGGCGACCTTCCTACACCGCACGGCCAGCACAGCCAGCGCCGCATTCACCAGCACGAGAAGGGACAGCAGATGGATCGGACTGACCGGGCCAACAAGCCGCAGCTCATGAATCCACAGGCTGCTCGCGGCCACGCCCAGCATCAGGGCGGTCCAGACGTAGTCGATGATCCCATGCCGCACCGTGCCCTCGGCGCCGATCAGCTGCCAAAGGCCCAGCACGAACGCCGCCATCGCGGCAAAGGCATGCGCGGCAATGATCGGACCCGCGTCAAAGAGGGGCGTGAAAGACATGCCCGAAAGGCTAACACCCGGAGGATGGCGGCGTGAAGCGGCGCCGTCCCACGCCCTCCGCCGGATTGGACCGCCGCCCACACAAGGAGCCCACGCCATGATCGCCGCAACCGTGAACAAGGCCGCGCGCCCGGTCCCGGCGTGGGCTCTTTATTTTGTGGCGGTGATCCCGCCCGTCTGGCTCGTTTACCTTGGCCTCACCGGCGGGCTCGGCGTCGACCCGGTCAAGGTGATGGAGCATCAGATGGGCGAGTGGGGGCTGCAGCTCTTTATCGCGACGCTCGCGATCACGCCGCTGCGCCGCTACGCCGGGATCAACCTGCTCAAGTTCCGGCGCGCGCTCGGCGTCATCACCTTCTTCTATATACTGGGCCACCTTCTGGTGTGGCTGGTGCTGGATGTGCAAATCCTGGCGCAGGTCTGGGCGGACATCCTCAAGCGCCCGTATATCACCGTCGGCATGGCCTCGTTCCTGTTGATGCTGCCGCTGGCGCTGACCTCGAACAATCTGGCCGTGCGCAAGCTCGGCGGCACGGCGTGGCGCAAGCTGCACTGGTTGACGTATCCCGCGGTCATCCTCGGCGGCGTACATTATTTGATGCTGGTCAAAGGCTGGCAGTGGGAACCAATCATCTACCTCTGTGTTATCGGTGTACTGCTTCTGCTGCGGCAGGGAGGCAAGAAAGCCCCCCGCACCGCGGCGTCTTAAACGCCAGAGGTTACATCCATGAAGTTCGCGTGCGTGCTCGCCACCGCTCTGGTGGCGTCAGGTCCCCTGTTGGCCGAACCTACCAAGGTCGCCACGATGAAGACGGTCGCCCAAGCTGCCGACGACCTGGTGGCGGCGATCGAAGGGCTCGGTGCCTCCACCTTTCTGCGCATCGACCAAAGCCACGGTGCCGGCCTTGTCGGATCGGACATCGAAGAAAGCCAGCTGATCTTCTTTGCGGCGCCCGCCGACAGCGGCACGGCTCTCCCGGTCAAGGTCCTCGTCTATAGAGACGTCGCCGGAGATGTCTGGCTTGCTTATGAGGAGCCGGCCAGAAGGATCGAGGAATCCGCCGGAGCCCCTGTCGACATGCGGATCACCATGCCGATGTCGAGCGCTTTGAAAGAGCTGACGCAGACCGCGGCCTACTGATCTGCGTGAGACCGCGCGGCAATTCCCAAAGGACGATCAACCATGAAACTCGCAGCGCTTCTCACCACGAGCCTCTTTCTGTGCGGCACGGCTGTCGCAGAGCCGATCAAGGTCGCCACTGACAAAACCGTGGACGCAGCAGCCGACGCACTCGAAGCAGCGATCGACGGCGCCGGCGCAAAAGTCTTTGCGCGCGTCGACCACGGAGAGGGCGCTGAAAGCGTCGGCGCCGACATCGGGGAAAGTCAGTTGATCATCTTTGGCAATCCCAAGGTCGGCACTCCGGCGATGGAGGCGGCGCGGACCGCAGGCTTGGCACTGCCGCTCAAGGTGCTTGTCTACGAGGATCAGGACGGTGCGGTTTGGCTTGCATACGAAGATCCGGCCAAACGCATTGCCGATGCTGGCGGCACAGACATGGCTTCCAAGGTGACTGACCCCATGCAGACGGCGCTGGAAAACCTCACGCAGGCCGCCGCGAACTAAAAATCGGCGATGTGGAGAAAAAAGGGCGAGTCATCCTGCGGGGTGACTCGCCCTTTTGCGTTCGCACGAGTCGCCGCGAGTCTGTGGATAACCACGCTTGATTGTAGAAAAGGGCCCCAGAGCCACGAAATATAGAGTTCTGCACGCATTTCGAGTGTTTGATTTACGTCCGGTAAGCCCTTTCAAAATTTGACCATCCGAAAAAAGTTCACCTGCAAGACTCTGAATTTGCTCAATAAATAGCTTTCATGCAAAAAAGATGACGCTTTTTTAAAAAAGGGGTTGCGGGCCTCAGCACCTAACCGTAAATACCCCCTCACCGGCGGCGCTGAGGCGCCAACGGGACGCCAACGGAACGAAGCGGCAGACGCCGACAAGGGCCTGAGGCAAAAAACACTGAGGTAACTGAGGCGGGGCGCGCTAGAAAGAATTAGCGCTTCCGGTCGATTTTGTCTCGACGCTCTTTGAAATCGCTAAATATCTGAAGAGATATGTGGGCGGCCTTGGTTCATTCGATGGATCAAACACCTGCATATCAACTACCTAGGAGACGGACTTGTTCCCGATCCGATGATGGATAGTCAGCTTCACTGTTTGTACGGCTTTGCGTTACTTCGGTAACCTGAAGCACAACAAACAGATGACTCATCTGACCTTAGCCGGTCAGATGGATGTGCAGAGGTTCGAACGTCAAGGATAAGCTGGTAACAGCTTTTCAACTTGAGAGTTTGATCCTGGCTCAGAACGAACGCTGGCGGCAGGCCTAACACATGCAAGTCGAGCGCACCTTCGGGTGAGCGGCGGACGGGTGAGTAACGCGTGGGAATGTGCCCTTCTCTGCGGAATAGCCACTGGAAACGGTGAGTAATACCGCATACGCCCTTCGGGGGAAAGATTTATCGGAGAAGGATCAGCCCGCGTTAGATTAGGTAGTTGGTGGGGTAATGGCCTACCAAGCCTACGATCAGTAGCTGGTTTTAGAGGATGATCAGCCACACTGGGACTGAGACACGGCCCAGACTCCTACGGGAGGCAGCAGTGGGGAATCTTAGACAATGGGCGCAAGC
>NZ_JBRBVB010000005.1:0-322970 GCF_052825805.1 Pseudaestuariivita sp.
CCAGCCGTGAATGGGCCGCCTTCCTGCGCGAACACAATCTGGAACATTCCATGAGCCGCCGGGGCAATTGCCATGACAACGCAGTCGCCGAGAGCTTCTTTCAGCTCCTGAAGCGGGAGAAGGTCCGACGCCGGAAATACCCGACGCGCGAAGAAGCACGGCGAGATGTGTTTGAATACATTGAGCCGTTCTATAACACCAAGCGCAAGCACACAAACAACGGCATGCTGTCGCCCGTTGACTTCGAAGAAAGACAGCTCAAACTCGAAAAGGCAGGTGTCTAGAAAACTAGGGGCACGTCACCGCTGCGTCTTCATAGATCGTCAGAGGCAGGCCGTGCAGCGTTTCCAGCGCGGCCCAGGCGTCTTTGGGCGCAAGATCATAATCCAGATCTTCGAATGCAATTTCACGGGTGCGGAGATAGGCAAACGGGGCGGCAAGGCTGTCGTATTTGGGATCATCGCTTGCGTTCAACCGCCGGACCCGTTCCGCCGTCACATCCCGGCAAAGGTTCTTGTCCGGCTCGTCTTCCGTCGCTTCAGTCGAAGACACCATGATGAAGCGACGATCACCTCGGTCTTCCGCATTCAGTTCCATGACGGCCTGCGCTGTAGTCGCAGAGCCCGCAAAAAAATCTAGGACAATGTCACGTGGTCCAGCAGATTGGCAAACTAGCTCGCGGATCAATGAGACCGGCTTCGGATACTCGAATGCACTTTCCCCAAATACCGCTCGCACCTCACGAGTGCCTTCGGTTGTCTTTCCGACTTCAACTGACAGGCTGTCCTCAGTCGTTACACCGTCCAATAGACTGGAGAGAGGGTTCACCTCATCGTCATCACGATCCTTCAAGAATTTCTTGATGCGGACACTTCCGAGACCAATTTTTCGTCCAACCCAATCCTCGATGTTTGGAAGGTCGCGCCTAGCAAATTTGTGCGCGGTCTTGTCGTCGATGGCTGCGAAGAGCTCATCCAATGAATCATACTGGACGTACTGCCCCTTCTTCTTGAATACCAGCAGGCCTTCTTCCAGCAAGTCTTCCCATGGTTTTTCCGTCAAACCCTTATCGCCCTTTTGCCCAACCGACCAAACTCGATTCAGGTTTGGCGGGTAGGCAATGCCGGTCTCTGGATCGGTTATGAAATAGACGGCGTTCTTCCGTTGTTTGTAGGTCTTTGGTTGCTGGAGTGGATCATCGGTCCAGTCCCCTCGACTATCTTTGTCTGGGTTGGAGTAGTCATTGCGATTTTTTCGGTTCCATGAAACTCAAACTTCGGCTTGCGGTATGCCAGCACGAAGTCATGATCCTTACTGAAATTGCCGCTATCGTACCCACCTTTCCTTGTTCGCCAGACGAAGCAGCCCAGTTTCATGCCCGGCATTGCTTCATCCAGCATGAGTTCCAACAGCGCCCTTTGCTCGTCGTTAATCGAAACTAGCATCACGCCGTTTTCGTCTAATAGGTCGAGTGCAAGGGTGAAGCGCTGGTACAAGAATTCCAGCCACGTGGATTGGCGAAACCGGTCTTCTTTGTCCATGTAGCGGTCGTTTTAGACCCAATCTTTATTTCCAGTGTTGTACGGCGGATCGACATAAATGCACTTCACCCGCCCGGATAATGTCATCCGAAGCCATCGCAGCGCATCGAAGTTGTCGCCCTCGATGACCATATTCGCCCAGGGCGCTGGCTTGTCCGACAACTCAGGCACGATCTCGCAGGCAATGAAGTTCTCATCAATGGCCTGATCCGCAGCGATCTCGTCGCGCTCCCAAACGAGCCCAAGTTTCTTGGTCCGGTCACGCTTTTGCAGAAGCTCGATCAGTTGTGCCTTGCTCAAATCGTCATATTTGCCGGACATTTCCGTGCCTTCTTTCTTTTGTGGCTTTGCTCGCCAGTTAGTTTTCGTTCGCGAGCGCGTCCAAGCGGCGGCTCGTGAAATGCAGGGTCAGAACTGATCCAGTCAGGAGTGAGATCAGCAGGCCGGCTATGGCTACCGGAACAAGCATCACTGCCAGCAGTACGGAAAGGTCCGTGCCGCCGGGGAGGAACTGAAGAGCCGCGAATCCGGCAAGGTACACGACACATGCCAAGGCATAGAGCCATTGCAGCGGTGCCAGAGGGTCGATTGCGTTATGGCGCGCACGTTCCAGTGCTGCCCGGTGAAGTTTTTTCCATTGGTCGCTTGGTTTTTGCATCTGCTTACTCCCTTACGAGTTCGATCCAAGTGTGAACGTCATCATCCGTTACTTCCCGCCCCTCGACATGCGACTGGTACCAACGCGCGACGATGGCCCCGCGCTTTTCACTTTTGATTTTGATGTCTTCTTCATTCAGGTGCTGATCGAGTGAAGTCTCGATCCGCTTCAGCGCCTCGAAGTCATGCGCCGCGCGAACAGCCTTGGTTCCGAGCAGTATCCAAGCTGCATCGACTTCGAACCGGTCCGCTATCGCCACGAGAGCCTCGACAGGCAAACCCCGCTGGCCCTTCTCGTAGCTATGATAGGCCCGATGAGAGACGCCAATCGCCTCCGCCAAGGCTGTTTGCGTCAGGCCGATTTCATTGCGCGCGATTGCGAGCCGCGCGCCCATAGAAGCGAAAACTGACCTATTGTCCTGCGGCATACGAGGTTCCCATTGACGGCAACCGTCATAACGAGCGCAACTGCACAAAATGACGTTATTCCTATCCCATGGCTATCTGAACATGTCAAAAGGTGCGGAACAAGCGATTTCATTCATATCCAGCAGTGGAGGCTGAAATTGACCCAGGAACGTCTTCTCTCTCCCAAACAGCTCAGCGAGATCGTGGGGCTTAGTCCCGCGCAAATTCGCGCACTCATGAACACCGGGAAATTAGAGTTCGTGGAGATTTCATCGAAGACCAAGATGCTGACGATGAGCGGCTGGGAGCGGTTTCAGAAGAACGCGACCAAGGTCAAAGGGGCCGAGGGTTCCGCAGCGAATTGATGGGGGTGTCAGGCCATGGCGACGACAATTCTCAATATCAGCGTGATCGACAAGCGAATGCTGAAGCAGTCCGAAGCCGCCAGCTATGCCGGGTTGCCGGTGAAGCATTTCAAAGCTGCGTGTCCGGTGCGCCCTGTGGAGTTGATGCAAGGTGCACTTCGTTGGGATCGCCTTGAACTCGATCTCTGGATTGACGATGTGAAGTCAGGGACCGTGACGGTCACCCGCGAAACCATTCTGGACCGCCTTTGATGACACAGGTGCGGGTTAAGGGGTTCAAGATTTTCAAGGACCGGCACGGCAAGCAGCGATGCTATCACCGCGAGACCGGCCACAAGGTAGACCTGAACCAAGCGCCCATCGGCTCCGTCGAGTTCTTTGCCGAATGTGAGACGATCCGTGCCATCGCCGAGGCTCAGCGGGCGAAGGCACCAAAGGCCGGGACGCTTGGAGGGTTGATCCAGTCATATTTTGAAACCGAGCACTATCAAAACCTGGCCGAAGCCACGCGGCGCGATTATCGCAAGTGCGCCGACTTCCTAGAGCCGATCCGCGACACACCGATCCATGTGATCGACACGCCCTTGATCTCGGGCATCCACGACAAGGCTGCCAAGAAGATTGGCTGGCGGCGAGCGAACATGGTCCGCACGCTTTTGAGCGAGGTCTTTCGCTACAACATCCCGAAAGGGCTCATCTCCGCAAACTTCGCAAAGGATGTCATTCCCAAGCGCCGCCCGCGCGACCGCGCCTATGCAAACCGTCCTTGGACCATCGAAGAACGCGACACTGTTTTGGGGAAAGCCAAGCCCCACGTCCGCGTGGACCTCGCCTTGATGATGAACACGGGCCTCGATCCGTCCGACGCCTTGCGACTGCGCAAGGATCAGGTTGATGGTGGCACTATCTGGGGCGTGCGCGGTAAAACGGGCGAAGAGGTCGCGATTCCGGTTAGTCCAACGCTCCAGGCTGCGCTCGACCGTATGCCCGACCACGACGCCGAGACGGTGCTTTCCAATTTCAGAGGAGAGGCATGGACTTACAACGGCTTCTCGACTGTTTGGCACCGCTTTAAGACCGCCCTTGAGAATGAAGGCCTTATCGAAAAAGGCCTGACCCTCAAGGGCTTGCGGCACACGGTCGCCACGACTTTGCGCGAAGCAGGCCTCGATGAACGCCGCATCGCGGACCTTCTGGGCCAGAAAACACCGTCCATGGCGCGGCACTATTCGCGGTCTGCGAACCTTGCCGACAAGAACCGCGAGACCATGGCGACACTGGAAGAAGAGAACCGAAGGCGGGCCGAAAGTGTCAAACCTTCGAAGAAAAGCGTCAAACCTGACCGAAACGAGGATCAGTCATGAGCAGAAAATACATACATATCAGCTTGTTAAGTGGTGCCCGGGGGCGGAATCGAACCACCGACACGAGGATTTTCAATCCACTGCTCTACCCCTGAGCTACCCGGGCACGGGAACGCCAAAGGCGTTGGGTGGGCGCGTTTTAGGCGAGGGTCCTGTCGGTGTCCAGAGGCTTTCGCACCCGATCAGGCGCGGTCCTTGAACGGGGCCATGCCGGCGCGCGCAAGGGCGTCGGCGCGTTCGTTTTCCGGGTGGCCAGCGTGGCCCTTGACCCATTCCCACGTCACGTCGTGGCGGGCGGCGGCGGCGTCAAGTCGTTGCCAGAGCTCGACATTCTTGACCGGCTTTTTGGCGGCGGTTTTCCAGCCGTTACGTTTCCAGCCGTGCATCCAGCCCGTCACACCATTCTTCACGTAGGTGCTGTCGGTCACGATCGTCACTTGCGCGGCGCGTGAGAGCGTCTCGAGCGCGGTGATGGCGGCCATGAGCTCCATCTGGTTGTTCGTCGTGCGCGCGGCGCCGCCGGAGAGTTCGCGCTCCTTGACGACCGTGTCGCCATCCATCGCGCGCATCAGCACCCCCCAGCCGCCCGGGCCGGGATTGCCGGAGCAGGCGCCGTCGGTATAAGCGATCAACTCAGCCAATGGCTCGCGCCCTCAAGATGACCCACGGGTCGTCGCTGCCGGAGAGGCCGACCTCGTGGCCGGTAGCTTGGTCGAGGATCGAGAACCCGGCGCGCCCGAGCCGGGCGGTGAGGTCTTCGGCGGTGTAGTAGGTGTATTGGCGGCCGATGGCGTCGCGGGCGGTGCCGTCCCCGGTCTTCATCCCGATGTGAAGGACGCCGCCGGGTTTGAGCGCGCGGCGGATGGCGGCGAGGTGCGTGTCCATGTCGACACGGGGCGCGTGGAGGAGCGCGAAGTTCGCCCAGACCCCATCATAGAGCGCGTCGGCGTCGAGGTCTGAGAACCCAGCTTGCCAGGCGGTCACGCCCTGCTGCGCGGAGGCCATGCGCACCATCTTGGCGGAGGCGTCGGTGGCGTCGACGGTGAAGCCAGCGCGCGCCATGTGGACGGCAGAGGTGCCGGGTCCGCAGCCGAGGTCGAGCACGCGTCCACCCGGGGGCAAGAGCGCGATGAAAGCGAGAAGTTGCGCGCCGGGTTTGTCCGACATGAAGCGGTCGGCGTACTCGGCGGCGCGGGCGTCGTAGACGGCAATGGTCTCGGCGTCGCTCATATGTAGGCTCCGATGGCGCAGGCGAGGGTCGCAACAAGCGTCGGCGGCAGGCGCAGCTTGAGCCACCAGGCGGGCGCCAGTCCCCACCGCAGGAAGAGCGCATCGAGGAGGAGCAGCGCAGGAAACCCGAGCATCAGCCAAACGAGCGAAGCGCGGTCGGAGGGCGACCCGAGGATGTGCGTCGTGGCGAGGAAGAACGCAGCAAGGGCCGGCAGGACCGCGAGGAGGTAGGCTATCTGAGGCGCCTCTTCTGTGCCCGACGGCGATGCCGCCAGACCCCACAGCACACCCGACATAAAGGCAAAGATCACAACGCCGTAGCCTGCCAGGATCGCAAAGCTGTCGGACGGGTAGAGCAGACCGAGATAGCCGGGCGACGCAGGCTCGGGCAGAAGGGCAAGACCGGTGGCGGCCAGGAACGGCAACATGCCGAGCCAGGTCAGCGCAAAGGCAAGGCGCGGGTGCGGCATCGTCTCCCCCTTGGATCAGCCCGTGGTCACGGCGGCGAGCAGCGCGGTGATGCGCTTGGCCCGTGTCTGCGCCCTTTTGGCGGTTCGCACGGGCTGAAGCAAGCTGCGGCGTTTGCCGGGACTGAGCGCTTCCCACTCGTCGAGCCTGCCGGAGCTGCGCAGGGCGAGCATCACGTCGCGGGGGACCTCGACGATGTTGGGATCGACCGCGCGCAGACGGACCTCGAGCTTGTCACCGGGCGCGATGCCCGTCTCGCTCAGAAAGGATTTGCCGGTGTAGAGGAAGGGATCGTCGATCACCGGTGCCTTGGTCACGGCAAGATTGACCGGGTGCTCACCCACCTCGCCCTCGACCCGCTTGGCGGGCCCTAGCGCGGCCACGACCTCGGGCGGCAGGCGCAGGACCGTGTAGGTCGTCTCGCCCCAGCGCATCGGCTCGATGGCGGTCTCGAAGGTGACGTAGTCGCTCATGCCCGGGATGTGGCGCGGGCGGAGCTGCGGACAAGGCTCACGCGCGTTCGAAGGCCAGTCGCCCGGCCAGCGCGGCAAAGACCGCGGCGAAGGACCGGTTGAGCCAGCGCATGACCCGCTCGGACCCCAAGAGCCAACGGCGCATCCCGGCGGCAAAGAGGCCGTAGACCACGAACACCGCAAAGGTCATCGCCATGAAGACGGCGCCGAGCAACGTCATCTCGATCAATACGCGGTCCGCGGCGCCGCTCAGGAACGGCGGCAGGAGCGCGAGGAAAAAGATCGAGAGTTTGGGGTTCAGCACATTGATGAGCGCGCCACGCAGGGCGATCCGGGCGAGGCCGTCGGAGGTCTTGCGCGGGGAGATGGCCATGCCGCCGGTCTCCTTGAGCGCGCCCCAGGCGAGGTACAAAAGGTAGGCCACGCCCGCCAGTTTCACGACGGTGAAGAGAACCGCAGAGGTGTGCAAAAGCGCCGCGAGGCCGAGGCAGGCCGCAGCAAGGTGCGGTACGATCCCGAAGGTGCAGCCGAACGCGGCGGCGATGGCGGCGCGGCGTCCCTGCCCGAGACCCAGCGCGAGGGTGTAGATGACCCCGGTGCCGGGCGCGATCACGACGACGAACGCTGTGATCAAGAACTGGAGCGAGATCATGCGGGGGCCATGCGCAAGACGCGCGGGACTTTGAATTCGACGTTTTCCTTGGCCGTCTCGACGATCTCGACCGTCACGTCATAGCGGTCCCGAAAGGCGTCGATGACTTCATTCACTAGCACCTCGGGCGCGCTGGCGCCTGCGGTGATGCCGAGCGAGCGGATGCCCTCCAAGGCGCGCCAGTCGATGTCGCCCGCGCGCTGCACCAGCTGGGCGTAGTCGCAGCCCGCGCGCGCGCCGACCTCGACCAGACGTTTGGAGTTCGACGAATTCGGCGCCCCGACCACCAGCATCGCGTCGCACTTGGGTGCGATCGCCTTGACCGATTCCTGCCGGTTGGTGGTGGCGTAGCAGATGTCTTCCTTGTGCGGGCCGACGATGGCCGGGAACCGGGTCTGCAGGGCGGCCACGATGTCCGCGGTATCGTCCACGCTGAGCGTGGTCTGCGTGACATAGGCGAGCTGTTCGGGGTCGCGCACGGCGAGCGTCGCGACGTCCTCGACCGTTTCGACCAGCAGCACCTCACCCTCGGGCAGCTGCCCCATGGTGCCGACCGTCTCCGGGTGGCCGGCGTGGCCGATCATCACCATCTGCAGGCCGTTGTCGGCGTGGCGTTGCGCCTCGATATGCACCTTGGAGACCAGCGGGCAGGTCGCATCGACATAGACCATCTCGCGCGCCTCAGCCGCGGCAGGCACGGATTTCGGCACGCCATGCGCGGAAAAGATCACCGGGCGGTCGGGCGGGCACTGGTCCAGCTCTTCGACGAAAACGGCGCCCTTGTCCCGGAGGCCGTCAACGACGAACTTGTTGTGCACGATCTCGTGCCGCACGTAGACGGGCGCGCCCCACTTCTCGAGCGCCATCTCGACGATCTTGATCGCCCGGTCCACGCCTGCACAGAACCCGCGCGGCGCGGCGAGATAAAGGGTCAGGGCTGGCTTCGACAATGGACACACTCCGACGGGACAGACACTTGCTTGTCCAGCAGACTAGACGCACTGGCCTGTCAATTCCAGACGCTGCGCACGCTTGCCTCGCTTTACGCGCTTTCCGCCGCCGGTGCCGCGTCGTTCCGCGCAAAGGTTTCGCGCGGCGGGCGCCCGATCACGTCCTTGAGCTCATCGAGTTCGATGAAATTGTCAGCCTGGCGGCGCAGCTCGTCGGCGATCATCGGCGGCTGGCTGCGGATGGTCGAAACCACCGAGACGCGCACGCCCTGACGCTGCAGGCTCTCGACCAGCGGGCGGAAATCGCCGTCGCCGGAAAAGAGCACGATGTGATCGACGCGCGGCGCCAGCTCCATCGCATCGACGCAAAGCTCGATGTCCATGTTGCCTTTGACCTTTCGCCGCCCCTGGCTGTCGGTGTATTCCTTGGCCGGCTTGGTCACCATGGTGAAGCCGTTGTAGTGCAGCCAATCGACCAGCGGACGGATGGGCGAATACTCGTCATTTTCCAGGAGCGCCGTATAGTAGAACGCACGCAGCATCTTGCCGCGCCGCACAAATTCCTGGCGCAAGAGCTTGTAGTCGATATCGAACCCCAACGCCTTGGCCGCGGCGTACAGGTTCGATCCGTCGATGAACAGCGCGAGCCGTTCGTCTTTGTAAAACATTAAAATGTCCTTCCGAAATCGCGGCGCCATCGGTGTGAGTGGTGGTGCGAGGTAATGGCATCGCGGTGGCGGGAAACTAGGTGTAAGAATGCAGTCTCGCAAGGGGTTCTGAGACTTTAGGCTACGAGAGGACGGGCGTTGGATCAAGTCTGCTATGTCGCGCTTGGGTCGAACTTACCTTCGCAAGATCGCGCGTCAGTTGAGCTGTGCGCAAGTGCGCTATGTCGCATGACACACCAAGGGGCGCGCCTCCTAGCGGTCAGTCGGTTCTATAGCACGCCCGCCTATCCCACCGACGCGGGACCGGACTTTGTGAACGCCGCGTGTAGCCTGTCGTGGGACGGCAGCCCGGACGCCCTTTTGGCGATGCTCCACGACATAGAACAAAGTGCCGCACGCACGCGCACCCGGCGCTGGGGTGCCCGCACGCTCGATCTCGATTTGTTGGCGTTTGACAACAAAGTGATGCCAAGTGAGGCGGTTGTCCGCGACTGGATTGACTTGCCGCTGGAGGATCAGCGCACCCAGACGCCCGACACGCTGCTCTTGCCACATCCCCGCCTGCAGGACCGCGCCTTTGTCCTGGCGCCGCTCCGGGACATCGCCCCACACTGGCGCCACCCTTTGCTAGGGCAAACCGTGACGGAGATGCTGGACGCCCTGCCGCCAGAGGCGATGGATGGCATCCAAGCGCTCTGACCTCCCGGGGCGGCATCACCCAAAGACGCCCCGTAACCGCTTGCGCTTTAAGCCAAGGATGGCTATCTGACACGCTCTACCCGATATGCGCTTCAGGAGGCTGCAGATGGCCCGTGTGACGGTCGAAGACTGTGTCGACAAGGTTCCCAACCGGTTCGAGCTGGTGATGCTCGCCGCGCACCGTGCGCGCGAGATCTCCGCAGGCGCGCCGATCACCGTGGACCGCGACAACGACAAGAACCCCGTCGTGTCCCTGCGCGAGATCGCCGACGAGACGCAGCAGGTCGAAGACCTGCGCGAGCGGCTGATCGAATCGAACCAGACGCAGATCGAGGTCGACGAGCCCGAAGAGGACGCCATGGCGCTTTTGATGGGGTCCGAGCCGGACAAGCCCGCCGAGGACGACATGACCGAAGAGAACCTGCTGCGGCAGCTGATGCAGGCGCAGGAGCGCGGGTAACGGGAGCGGTCACTGCTCCCCGCCCTGCACTGATGCAGAGGGCCAGCCACGATGATCTCGGTCGATGACCTGCTGGCCCTTGTGCGCACCTACAACCCCCGCACGAACGACGCGCTGATCCGCAAGGCCTACGCCTATGGCGAGGCGATGCACGACGGCCAGATGCGCCAGTCGGGGGAGCCGTATTTTACCCACCCCGTCGCCGTCGCCGCGATCCTCACCCAGCAGCACCTCGACGACGCGACGCTGGTGACGGCGCTGCTCCACGACACAATCGAGGACACGCGCTCGACCTACGGCGAGGTGGCGCAAGAGTTCGGCGCGGAGATCGCCGAGCTTGTCGATGGCGTGACCAAGCTGACGAACCTGCAGCTCAGCTCGTCCGAGACCAAGCAGGCCGAGAACTTTCGCAAGCTCTTCTTTGCCATGTCCCGCGACATGCGCGTGATCCTCGTCAAGCTCGCCGACCGCCTGCACAACATGCGCACCATCCGCGCCATGCGCAGCGAAAAGCAGGCGCAGAAGGCGCGCGAGACGATGGAAATCTACGCGCCACTCGCCGGCCGCATGGGGATGCAGTGGATGCGCGAGGAGCTGGAGGACCTCTCCTTCCGCGTCCTGAACCCCGAGGCGCGCAACTCGATCATCCGCCGGTTCATCAACCTGCAGCGCGACACCGGCGACGTGATGCAAAAGATCACCGGCGACATGCGCGCCGAGCTCGAGACCGCCGGCATCGAGGCCGAGGTGTTCGGACGCGCGAAAAAGCCCTACTCGATCTGGCGCAAGATGGAGGAGAAGGGCCTCGCCTTCTCCCGCCTCAGCGACATCTACGGCTTCCGCGTGATCACCCGCAGCGAGCGCGACTGCTACCAGGCGCTCGGCGTGATCCACCGGCGCTGGGCGGCGGTGCCCGGCCGGTTCAAGGATTACATCAGCCAGCCGAAATCCAACGGCTACCGTTCGATCCACACCACCGTGTCCGGGCGCGACGGCAAGCGCGTCGAGGTGCAGATCCGCACCAGCCAGATGCACGACGTCGCCGAGTCCGGTGTGGCCGCGCACTGGTCCTACCGCGACGGCGTGCGCTCGGAAAACCCGTTTGCCGTGGACCCCGTGCGCTGGATCGCGCAACTCACCGAGAGCTTTGACGCCGAGGAGGACCACGAGGAATTCCTCGAAGCGGTCAAGCTCGAGATGTACTCGGATCAGGTCTTCTGCTTCACGCCCAAGGGCGATGTGGTGAAACTGCCGCGCGGAGCGACCCCCCTCGACTTTGCCTACGCCATCCACACGCGCATCGGCGCAGCCTGCGTCGGCGCCAAGGTCGACGGCATCCGCGTGCCGCTCTGGACCCGGATCAAGAACGGGCAATCGGTGCAGGTCATCACCGCCGACGGGCAAGTCCCCCAGGCCACCTGGCTCGACATCGCCACCACCGGCAAGGCCAAGGCAGCCATCCGCAAGGCCCTGCGCGAGGTCGACGCCGAGAAGTTCGCCAAGCTCGGCCGCGAGGTGCTGCGCGCCGCGTTCGAGCCGCTCGGCAAGAAACCCACCGACAAGGTCCTGAACTCCGCCGCCCGCACGCTCAGGCTCAAGGACGCCGAGGCCGTGCTCGGCCGCGTCGGCTCAGGCGAGATGCCGGCCTCCGAAGTGGTGCGTGCCGTCTACCCCGACCTCGCGCCCGACGCTCGCGACGAGATCGAGACCAAGCGCGCTGTGATCGGCCTCGACCCCGGCCAGGCGTTCGAGCGCGCCGCCTGCTGCCAGCCCCTGCCCGGCGAGCGCATCGTCGGCATCGCCGTGCGCGGGCGTGGCGCCGTGGTGCACGCGATCGACTGCGAGACGCTCGAGCGCTACGACGACCAGCCCTCCCGCTGGCTCGACCTGCACTGGCAGGACGGCCGGCACCCGGCGACCTACGCCGTGACGCTCAACATCGTGATCGGAAACGACGCCGGCGTGCTGGGACGTGTTTGCACGTTGATCGGCGAGCGGAAGGCGAATATCTCGGACCTGCAATTTGTTGATCGCAAACCGGATTTCTTTCGCCTGATGATGAGTGTCGAGCTTCGCGACGCCGCGCACCTGCACGGGATCGTCTCCGCCCTCGAGGCCGAGGACCATGTGGCCGAGGTCAGCCGCCTGCGCGACCCCGAACGCGTCCTCTCTGGCGCGGCATAGGGCGGCGCGCGGGATGGTCTTCAAACGCCGCGACAAGAAAAGCTGGGGGCGCTGGCTTCTGGAGCTCATCTGGCCGAAGGGCGGCTGGGGGCGCGCCGCGCAATACGTCCAGCACCGCCTGCGCCGCCTGCCGGACAGCCCCGAGCGCATCAGCCGCGGCATCTGGGCGGGAGTCTTCACCGCCTTCACCCCGTTCTACGGCCTGCACTTCGTCGTGGCTGCGCTCCTAGCACTTGTCATGCGCGGCAACGTGCTCGCCTCACTGCTCGCGACCTTCTTCGGCAACCCGCTGACCTATGTGCCCATCGGCGTCGTCGCCCTCCAGACCGGCTACTGGCTGCTCGGCATCCGGCCCGAGGACCGGATCGAAGGCTCGCTCGGCTACAAGTTCGTCGAGGCCGGCAACGACCTCTGGACCAACATCAACGCGCCCTTCACGGGCGTCAAAGCCGACTGGTCGCACCTGTCGGTCTTCTACAGCGAGGTTTTCTTTCCCTACCTCGTGGGCGGCATCCTGCCCGGCGTCATCTGCGCGACGATCTGCTTTTACCTCTCGATCCCGGTGATCCGCGCCTACAAGACGCGCCGCACCGGCATCCTCAAGGAAAAGTTCGAGGCCCTCCGCGCCAAACGCCTGCCCAAACCCGGCACAGACAAGTCCGAAACCTGACCCCACCAAACGCTCTAGGTCCCCAGTTCTCTGGTTCAGAAATACCTCGGGGAGGACGTCGAAAATCTCATTTTCGACGGGAGGGGCTGGCCCCTCGATCCCGCACTCAGACACACATGCAGCGTGAGCCATTGAAGGCGCACCACTCCCGCCCTACCCTCGCGCAAACAACATCGGAGACCCGCCATGTCCCCTCTCGGCCCGCTGCGCCTTGGCGTCAACATCGACCACGTGGCCACCGTGCGCAACGCGCGCGGCGGCGCCGTGCCTGATCCGCTGCGCGCCGCCAAGATCGCCGAAGAGGCCGGCGCAGACGGGATCACGGCGCACCTGCGCGAGGACCGCCGCCACATCCGCGACGCCGACATCGACGCGCTGATGGACGGGCTGACCGTGCCGCTCAACTTCGAGATGGCCGCCACCGACGAGATGCACGCCATCGCGCTGCGCCACAAACCGCACGCCGTGTGCCTCGTGCCCGAACGGCGCGAGGAGCGCACGACCGAAGGCGGGCTCGACGTGGCGCGGGACGACAACCGGCTGGCGCGCTTCATCGCGCCCCTGCGCGAGGCCGGCAGCCGCGTGTCGATGTTCATCGCCGCCGACGAGGCGCAAGTCCGCGCCTCCCAGCGCATCGGTGCCGAGGTGATCGAGCTGCACACCGGCGCCTATTGCGAAGCCTTTGCCGAAGGCGACACCGCCACCGCCGACAAAGAGCTGAACGCGATCCGCGAGATGGCGGCACTCGCGCATGACATCGGCCTCGAGGTGCACGCTGGCCATGGCCTCACCTACGACGACGTCACGCCCATCGCGCAAATCCCGCAGGTGATGGAGGTCAACATCGGCCATTTCATCATCGGCGAGGCGATCTTCCGCGGCCTCGGCCCGGCCATCCAAGAGATGCGACGCGTTCTGGATGCCGCCCGCGCGGCGGGCTGACTGCACGGAACCACAGCGGCGCGCAGCACGTTGCAGGTCCAACAGAAAGGACCTGTCATGCACAACATCATCTACCTCGTCGGCCTCGTCGTCATCGTCCTGGCCATCGTGCAATTCGTGCTCTGACGCGCGCAGGGCCGGGGCAAGACCCCGGCCCAGCCGCTTCGTCCCGGACCTTTCCGCCTCAGCACGGCATCCGACCCTCGACGCCCCGAGCAAAACTTGCGACGGTGGCGTTATGCCGACCTGTTTCTCTCTCCCCGCCTCCCTGACACTGGCCTTCGCGGCCACGCTGACGACCGCAGCTGAGGCGCAGACCGTCTCCGACTGCGACTGGGCCGCGTCTGCCACCACGCTGATCGAGCCGTGGGAAGAGAACTCCCGCACCTTCGCCAATGGCAAGACGCGCCTCGCGCTGGTCGATGTCCTCGCCCCCGGCACGGGACCCCTCCGCCTGCTGGTGCTCTCGCCACCCTACGACGAGCTCGGCGGACGCCAGTGCCGTCAGATCACCGTCTCCGACAGCCACGGCTTTGCCGACGTCTTCTGGGGTGGCCTAAGCGCGGCTTACGATCCCTCCGTCGGCCTCCTCTTTGACCTGCCCGTCGCGGTGTTCGACGCGGCACGCGGCGACATCTCGAACGCGATGCTCTCCTTCACGCTCAACCAGTCCACCGGCGCAATCGACGCCGTCTTCAACCCGGCGGACTGACGGAGGCATGATCCTCGGCATCGGCACGGATCTGGCCAACATCGAGCGCATCGCCGGCACGCTCGACCGCTTTGGCGACCGCTTCCGCAACCGCGTCTTCACCGAGACCGAGCAGCGCAAGGCCGAGCGCCGCGCCGACACGCCCGGCACTTACGCCAAACGCTGGGCGGCCAAGGAAGCGTGCTCCAAGGCGCTCGGCACCGGCCTGCGCATGGGCATCGCGTGGAAGGACATGGCGGTGAGCAACCTGCGCACCGGCCAGCCCGTCATGCACGTCACCGGATGGGCGGCCGAACGGCTCGCCTCCATGACACCTGCAGGGCACGAGGCGATCATCCACGTCACGCTGACCGACGACCACCCCTGGGCGCAGGCGTTTGTGGTGATCGAAGCCCGCCCCATCACCCCGACTCAAAGCCCCGAGGACCCAACGTCATGATCGAAAAACCGCCCCTCCTGACCATGCGCACGACCTGGAAGCGCCCCACGGCGGCGCAGCTGGCCGCCTTCAAAGACGTGCCGACCAGCATGATCTCGGACGCGATGGACGGGCGGGGCGCGCTGGACGTCGCGATCTCTCCCGTGCTCACCGATCCGTCGCTGCCGTCGCATGTGGTCGGCGCGGCGCTGCCCGCTGACAATGGCCCCGGCGCGATCATCGCCACGCTGGCGCTGCTCGAACTCGCGCAGCCGGGCGATCTGGCCGTCGTGTCGGTGTCGGGCTTCCAGGGCGCCTCCGCCTTTGGCGACCGTGTCGCCGGGATGCTGCGCAACTCCGGCGTGGTCGGCATGGTCACCGATGGCCCGGTGCGCGACGCGGTGGGGATCGAAGGCACCGGCATGCCGGTCTGGGCGACCGGCCTTGTCCCCAACACGCCGCACGACAACGGCCCCGGACGCGCCGGCCTGCCCATGGTCATGGCCAGTCAGGCCATCGACGCGGGCGACATCATCGTCGCCGACAGGGACGGCGTCGTCGTCGTGCCACTTGCCCAAGCGGACACCGTCGCCGCGCGCCTCGAGGAGGTGATCGCCCTCGAGACAGCGCTTGACGCCAAAGTGGCGAGCGGGCTGACCATTCCACCCGATCTGGTTGAATTTCTGGCCTCTGACGCGGTCAGGCGGGTGTAGCTGTTGACACCCCGACCCCGCACGGCGATGTAGCAAAAAACCACGCCAGAGAGGGCGCGAGATGGCACGGGCAAAACGCGAAAAGGGCAATCCGATCGTCGAGACGATCAAGACGGTCGTCTACGCGCTGCTCATCGCGGGCGTCTTCCGGTCGCTCTTCTTCCAGCCGTTCTGGATCCCGTCGGGCTCGATGAAGGACACGCTGCTGATCGGCGACTTCCTCTTTGTGAACAAGATGGCCTACGGCTATTCCTATGCCTCCTGCCCTTCGGTCATCATCCCGCGCTTCGGCGTGAACATCGACGCCGGCGACATCTGCGGCTTTCTCAAAAAGGACGACGGCGGGCGCTACTGGGGCGGCGAGCCCGAGCGCGGCGACGTGGCCGTCTTCCGCCACCCCGTCACAGGGCGCGACTTCATCAAGCGCGTGATCGGCCTGCCCGGCGACACGGTGCAGATCAATGACGGCGTGGTGTTCCTGAACGGCACCGCCGTCGAGGTCACGCCTGACGGCGAGTTCATCGAGGCCGCCGGCCCGCAGGGCCCCCACCAGCTGCGCCCGCGCTGCGCCAACGGCCCGGTCGGCGACGGCGCCTCCTGCATCAAGGAAAAGTTCGTCGAGACCCTGCCGAATGGCGCCAGCCACTCGATCCTGAACATCGGCAACCAGGGCTCGGACAACACCCCTATCTATACGGTGCCCGAGGGCATGTACTTCTTCATGGGTGACAACCGCGACAACTCCTCCGACAGCCGCGTGCCGCAATCCGTCGGCGGCGTCGGGTTTGTTCCATACGAGGATCTCGTCGGCCGCGCGGACCGCGTGATGTTCTCCTCGGCAGGCCGCTCGATGCTGTTCTTCTGGACCTGGCGCGGGGATCGGTTCTTCAAGGCCATCGACTGATGAAGCTCTCCGCCGAGCTCTGCGCGTTCCAGGAGCGGCTCGGCCACACCTTCGCCAATCCCGAACTGCTGGTGCAGGCGCTCACCCACGCCTCGGTCGGCTCGCCCACGCGCGGCGACTACCAACGGCTCGAGTTTCTCGGCGACCGCGTGCTGGGTCTGGTGATGGCCGAGGCGCTGCTCGAAGAAGACCGCGCCGCTTCCGAAGGCCAGCTTGCCCCCCGCTTCAACGCGCTCGTGCGCAAGGAGACCTGCGCGGACGTCGCCCGGCAGATCGACCTCGGCGCCGCGCTCAAGCTTGGACGGTCCGAGATGGTGACCGGCGGACGCCGCAAGCAGGCGCTCCTCGGCGACGCGATGGAGGCGGTGATCGCCGCCGTCTACCGCGACGCGGGCTTTGCCACGGCGCAAAAGCTGGTGCGCCGCCTCTGGGGTGCGCGCATTCACCAGGTCGAGGAAGACGCCCGCGACGCCAAGACCGCGCTGCAGGAATGGGCGCAGGCGCGCAAGCTGCCGCCCCCGACCTACACCGAGACCGCCCGGTCCGGCCCGGACCACGCGCCGACCTTCACCATCGAGGCGCGGCTCGAGACAGGTCAGACCGCGCGCGGGACTGCGACGTCCAAACGCGAGGCACAACAATCGGCCGCCCGCGCCCTCCTGACCGAGGTGGATGGGTGAAGTCACCCATCCTACGCAGCCAGCGCAAACCCCGTAGGATGGGTGCTCGCACCCATCTCCCGTCTTGGCTTTTCAATCCCCGGCCTATCCTGTAGGCCACCGCATCGCTTGCAAGAGGCCCGCTGATGTCCACCCGTGCCGGATTCGTCGCCCTGATCGGAGAGCCCAACGCGGGCAAGTCGACGCTAACCAACTGGATGGTCGGCGCCAAGGTCTCCATCGTCACGCACAAGGTGCAGACGACGCGCGCGCGCATCCGCGGGGTGGCGCTCGAAGGCGACGCGCAGATCGTCTTCGTCGACACGCCCGGCCTGTTCGAACCCCGCCGGCACCTCGACCGTGCCATGGTCGCGGCGGCCTGGGGCGGGGCGGCGGATGCCGACGTCGTCGTGCTGCTGATCGAGGCGCACCGGGGCCTCACCAAGGGCGTGCAGCGCATCCTCGACCGGCTGAAGGAGACCGCAGGCTCCCGAACCATCGCGCTTGCCATCAACAAGATCGACCGCCTCCCCGCCGAAAAGCTGCTCGCCCTGACGGGTCAGATGAACGCCGCGTTCGACTTTGCCGAAACCTTCATGATCTCCGCCGAAAAGGGTCACGGCTGCGCCGACCTCAAGACCTGGCTGGCCGGCAAGATGCCTGAAAGCCCCTGGCTCTACCCCGAGGACCAGATCGCCGATCTGCCGCTGCGCATGATCGCCGCCGAGATGACGCGCGAGAAGCTGACGCTGCGCCTGCACCAGGAGCTGCCCTACCAGCTGACCGTCGAGACCGAGAGCTGGGAAGAGCGCGAGGACGGCAGCGCCCGCGTCGACCAGGTCGTCTATGTCACACGCGACGGACACAAGGGCATCGTGCTCGGCCACAAGGGGGAGACGATCAAGGCGGTCTCCCGCGCCGCGCGCGAAGAGCTGGCGGAGTTCCTGGGGCGCAAGGTTCACCTCTTCTTGCAGGTCAAGGTCCGTAGCGGTTGGCTCGAGGAAGCCGCGCGCTATTCGGAGATGGGGCTCGATTTCAACGACGGGCGCTAGCCGTGGCCCCGCGGCTCACCGCCCGCTTCTGGGTCGACGCCTACCTCGCGCGTCTGCGCCTCTCGTACATCTCGGCCTTCGTGACCGCGCACGGCGACGACACGGCGGGCAGCGTGCTGGTCAAGCTGAACACGCTTGACGGTGAGGCCCGCGCCTATACCCGCATGTTCGATCTCGCCACCGGGGAACGCGCCTGGACCGAGCTTGCCGCTGGGGCCGAGGCCGATGTCGACGCCAGCATCACCCGCCAGCGCGGCATGGATCCCGACCTGTGGGTGATCGAGGTAGAGGACCGCGCGGGACGGCATCTTCTGGATTCGGAGGGACTTGGCTGAGCCGGTGCCGTTAAAAGTTCGGATCTAATCTCGCAGCCCCAAGCATGACAAACGAGTTACAGTTGTTCACGCGCCGTCCCGAGGGGTGGCGCAATCGCGCCGCCCGTTTTGCCGAAGGCAAACCTTCGGTTTGACGGGGGCGGGTCATGCCGGAGGCATGCCTCTGGCATGACGCGGCCTGACCGTGCCGGTCAGGCGGGCGCTTCAATCTGAACGCGCGCACTGCACAAAGCTGAAGCCGAAGTTGCCCCACCGGCACCTCCCAAACCGCCGTGAGGCACGGAAAACCCGCATTTGAGACGATCTGCCCTTAATTTGGACAGAAGTTGTGCCGATACTCTCGCATCTGCTGCTGCTCATAGGTGATTCGTGTACGAAACCGTAACCCGCGGTCTGTCTGCCGCCGGGGTCTCGGGCAAAGTGCTGGGGGTGACCCGCTTTGCCGACCCATGGGGTGTGATCTTTGGCGCCGAGGCGTCCGAGGACATGTCCGATCAACCCGCCGTCGACGCTGGCTCGACATATCTGCATCTTGTGACCGAGGGCGTGTGCTACCTGCGCGCAGGCGGCCACCATGCCGAAACGCTCGAGGCCGGCGACGTGGTGGTCGTACCTGGCGACGTGCCGCACATTCTGTCGAACCACCCCGAGGGCCGGGCGCTGCCGCTGCCGCGCGCGCTCGACCGCAACGCGGCGCTCTTGCAGACCCATCGCGGTCACGCGACTGGTCTTGCGAGCCTGCACTACACCCAGGCCGCGCCCGCCGATCCCGCGCTTTTTGCCGGGATGCCAGAGCTCCTGATCCTGCCGACGGGCGACCCGGACCTGCCGGACGCGCTGTCGCTTCTGGTGCGGCTGATCCAGTCCGAACTTGCCTCGAGCGCGGACCGCCAGTTGCTCTCCCGCGTGATGGAGCCGCTTTTGGCGCAGGCCATTGCCGCCTGGCTGACGCTCGCCGACACCGATCCCGCACCCTCCTGGCTGCGGGTGGTGCACGATCCGGTCCTCTGCAAGGCGCTCGCGCGCATGTTCGAGGCGCCCGGCGCGCAATGGTCGGTCACGATCCTCGCGGCGACCACCGGCCTGTCGCGGGCTGCCTTCTCGCGCCGCTTTGCCGAGGCCGCAGGCGAGACACCGATGGCGTTTCTCAACCGGTGCCGCCTCGCGCAGGCCGGGCGCCAGGTTGCCGCGCGCACCGCGAGCATCGAGGATTGCGCACGTACGCACGGCTACTCAAACGCCGCCGCCTTCTCGCGCGCCTTCCGGCGCCTCTTTGGCTACGCGCCTTCGCAGCTCAAGGCACCGCGCAAGCTGCGCCCATCGCCCCTGCCGGCGACACCTGCGCCACAGGCCCCGCAGCCACCCGTCGATGCGGCCCTGCCGCCGTCGTTCATGGCTGACGCGGTCGAGCGGTTCTAGCGCACTCCGGCTTGCGCGACCGTGCAGGCCGGGCCATCAAAGCGCATGGACTGGCGTGATGAGGGCATCCTTCTGGGGCTTCGGCGACACGGAGAGAGCTCCGCGATCCTCGATGTCTTTACCCCGTCGCGCGGGCGCCACGCCGGCGTGCTGCGCGGCGCGACCAGCCGCAAGGTGGCGCCCACGCTGCAGCCCGGCGCACAGCTTGACGTCGCCTGGCGCGCGCGTCTGGAGGACCACATCGGCACGTTCACGGTGGAGCCCGTGCGCTCCCGCGCGGCGCTTGCCATGTCGGGGCGCCTGGCGCTCGCCGGGCTCAATGCGGTTACCGCGCTTCTCAGCTTTGCCCTGCCCGAGCGCGAAGCGCATCCGCAGCTTTACCTCGCCACCGAGCGCCTGCTCGACCTCCTGGACCGCGCCGACATCTGGCCGTTGGCCTACCTGCAGTGGGAGATGCAGCTGCTCGAGGAGACCGGCTACGGGCTGGACCTTGCCGCGTGTGCGGTGACCGGGCGTAAGGAGGGGCTGACCTATGTCTCCCCGCGGACCGGGCGCGCGGTCTCGATGGAGGGGGCGGGCAACTGGGCGCCCAAGCTTTTGCCGTTGCCGCCGGTTCTGCGCCGCGAGGGCGATGCAGGCGACGTGGAGATCCTGCAGGGTCTGCAGGTGACCGGGCACTTTCTCAAGGAGACGCTGGCGCCTGCGCTTGGCACCCGCCCCCTGCCGGAGGCGCGCGCGCGGTTCGTGAGCGCCTTTGCCCGGCGGATTGACGATGCGTGAGCGCGGCACGCCCCTTTCACCGCTCTGCATTCCGCGATAGGTCTGCGCCATGACCTGGACCCTGCCGAACACCCTGACCCTGCTGCGCCTGCTGGCAGCGCCGGGTGTTGCGATCATGTTCCTCTATTTCGCGCGGCCGATCGCGGATTGGTGCGCGCTGATCCTCTTTGTCGGCGCGGCGCTGACCGACTGGCTCGACGGTTACCTCGCCCGCTCGTGGAAGCAGGAGACCAAGCTCGGCGCGATGCTTGACCCGATCGCCGACAAGGCGATGGTGGTGATCGCGCTGATGGTGATCGTCGGCTACTCGTCCTACTCGCCCTGGCTGGTCCTGCCGGCCACGGTGATCCTCTTCCGCGAGGTGTTCGTGTCGGGCCTACGGGAGTATCTCGGCGACGTGGCCGGCACGCTGAAGGTCACCAAGATCGCCAAGTGGAAGACCACCGTGCAGATGGTCGCCATCGCCGTTCTGTTCCTGCAGGGCGTCTTCGAGCACTACGTGGGGATGAGCGTGTTCGGCATGGACAGCGCGATGGTCGAGGACATCCTCGACGGCAAGACCGACGATGTGCTGGGCCTGCGCTGGAAAGTGGCCGGCATGCAATACGCCGGCGATGTGGGGCTGGTGCTGCTGTGGATCGCCGCGGCGTTGACCGCGATCAGCGGGTTTGATTACCTGCGCAAGGCTTGGCCACACGTGAGGGAACACCCGTGATCGACGTCGTCTATTTCGCCTGGGTGCGCGAGCGCATCGGCTTGCCGAAGGAGCAGGTGAGCACCGAGGCCGCGACCGTGTCGGACCTCGTGGCCGAGTTGGCCGCGCGAGAAGAGCGCTACGCAGCCGCCTTTGCCGACCTGTCGGCGATCCGCGTGGCAGTCGACCAGGAGCTGACCGGCTTTGACCACCCGCTTGCGGGCGCGCGCGAAGTGGCCTTCTTCCCGCCGATGACGGGCGGCTGATGCGCGTCGTCGTTCAGGAAGCGCCGTTCGACTTTGGCGCCGAAAGCGCGGCCTTTGCCGCCGGGCGCGAGGACGTGGGCGCCGTCGTGACCTTTGCCGGGCAAGTGCGCAGCCTCGCCGCGGATCCGATCTCACGCATGGAGATCGAGCACTACCCGGCCATGACCGAGGCCGCGCTGCGCAAGATCGCCGAAGAGGCTGCCGCGCGCTGGGACCTCGCCGACGTGCTGGTGATCCACCGCTACGGCACTCTGACTCCGGGTGAGCGCATCATGATGGTCGCGACCGCCGCAGCGCACCGTCAAGCCGCGTTCGAGGCCGCCGATTTCCTTATGGACTACCTCAAGTCCCGCGCGCCCTTCTGGAAGAAAGAGCACACCACCGAGGGTGCCGAATGGGTTGCCGCCAAGGACAGTGACGAGGACGCGCTGCGCCGCTGGTAGGTGTCTCGCCGTTTGGGGGCTCTGCCCCCGACGTCGAAAATCCAGGGATTTTCAACGCCTCCCCCGAGGTATTTTCGAACCAGAGAATTTCAGGACCGTCCCCGTGCTTCTTCGGTTGAGAAATACCTCGGGGGGTGAATGCCAAAGGCAGAGGGGGGCTGGCCCCCCCTACGACATCAGCCATCCATTGACAGCAATAATAGCTTAAGCGCCCCGCATCCGCTCGACGTAGGCGCGCATCTCTTCGGCGTCCTGGCGGGCGTCGCGGAGGCCCTCCATGGCGGCTGAGAGCTCCGCCTCGGTTTGCGTCAGCTGGTTGGTCAGCTCCGCCTCGCGCTGTTGCAGGTAAGTGATTGCCTGATCGCGCGTCTCTTCGGCGTCGTGCAACTCCTGGCTCATGCGTTCGAGCTCGGAGACGTCGGATTTGGACACCCGGGTGAACCGGTGGAGGAGCCAGTTGGCGAACCAGCCCATGCAGAAGGCCACGAACAGGATGATCGCCGTGGCGACAATGAACTCAGTTCTGTTCATCTGAGGTGTCCTCTTGGGGCGCGGTTTCGGCGCCCGGGTCTGTCTCGGCAGACTCGGTCGTCACATCGGCGGCCAGCTTGAATTCGATCCGGCGGTTCTGCTCGCGGCCTTCTTCGGTGCCGTTGTCGGCGATGGGCTTTTCCTCGCCGTAGCCCTTGGCGGTGAAGATGCCCGTCGGGATGCGCCGCTCGCGCAGTTCGTCGAGCACCGATTGCGCCCGCTCCTGGCTCAGCTGGAGGTTCATCACCTCCCGGCCCTGGCTGTCGGTGTGTCCGCTAATCTCGAACGCGATGTCCTCGCAGCGGCGCAGGACGGTCGCGATGGAATCCATCACCTTTTCGGAGGCGTTGTCGATGGTCGCGGCGCCCGGCTCGAACCGGATCTTGGTCGCGGTCATGATCTGCGCGATCATCGTCTCGCATTCCTGCGGCGTCGGCAGGCCCAGGACCGGGTCGAGCTTTTTGTCGTAGCGCACGCCGATGTCGTATTCCGCCGCCTCGCCCAGCTTTTCTGCAAGGAGGCTGCTGATGTCGGCGCGGGCGGTCTGGCTGCCGGTCAACCCGGTCACGTCGACGCTGTCGGGGGTGACGGTTACCGCGCCGCTTTCAAGGTGGGTGAGCACCTCGAGGCTGGCGAGCACGCGCACGGACCATGTGGCGGGCAGTTCGGCATCGACCCGGGCGGCGGTGCGGACCTTGTCCGAGCCGAACCGCGCCTTGGCAAAGCTGTCGACGGTCTGTCGCGCCAGTTCGCCCGCCACGCGCCCGCGCAGTTGCACGCCGCCTTCGGGGCTGAGCGTGGCGACGAACTCGGGCGGGCCCTCGTCCGTGACCACCTTCGGTTTCGGCAGAACGGCGGTGAGGGCAAAGACGTCGGGCAGGCTGTTTTCCAGCTCGCCCACAACCTCGTCGAAAGTGGCTTGCGGCGTGCCTTCGGGCGCGACCAGCGCGATGTCGGCGTCGACGATGGTCAGCGTGCCGCCGCCGAGCGCGTCGACCGCGTTGATGGATTTGACGGACGCCTCGGACCAGCGCGCCGTCGGCACGCCGAGGCCGATTGTGCAGTCGATCTCGCCCGCCATCCCGGCACGCTCTGCCGCCGCCACGATGCGCGCCTGCGCCGCGTCGTCGTCGGCGCTGCAGGCGTCGAACCGAGGGCCCTCGGCGTCCTTGATGAACCGCAGCGCAAAGGGTGTGATGACCGGGCGCGGCGCAGACAGCTCGAGCGAGAGTGCGACGTCGCCCGGCTGCTTGCGCTCAAGCTCGCTGCCGAGCGTCACGCGGGCCTCCTCGCTGTCGGTCATCGCCGTCACGGCGACCCGCCCGGCCTCGACCGAAATCTTGGACCGCGGCATCAGTTGCAACGCGACGACGGCGTAATCGACCGCTGACGACCAGCCGTCCGGCTCGGGAAAATCCGCCGTTTCCAGAAGGTCGGACACCTCAGCGCCCCGCGCCATGCGAGTCAGGCGGGACAGGAGCGCGTCCTGGTCGGTGGTGGCCGGCACCAGGCCAAAGAGGGAGATGCCTGCCTCGTTGCGCAGGATTTCGATGGAAAAGCGCGGCGGCGCGATGTCTTCGGCCTCTTCGATCGCGAGGTCGTCGATGACGCGCGCGGCGTCCACAACCGAGCCGGCAATCGAGACGGCGCGAAACCGGGACGCCTCGTCCGGCGCCTCTCCGGCCAAGATCACCTGCAACCCGTTTGTCTCGATCTCGGTCCAGCCGATGCTCTGCTCTTCGAGCGCAAGGAGCACGGCGTCGCGGGAATTGTCCTCAACCACCCGCACCGCAAAGAACGCCGCAAGGGCGCAGAGCCCGGCGGCCACCACAAAGAACCCGAATGTCAGAACAACGGACGACAACCGCATCTTGGCGCTTTTCCCTCCCCAATGGTGCCTGCGCGTGGACCTAACCCCGGGAGTGATACGCGGCGGGTTTCAGGGGATCAATCACAGGAGCGCGGCAACGGCGAAAAACAGCACGGCGATCAGGCCCGTGTCGCGGTTGGCGCGAAACAGACGCAGGCAGAGGTCTGGATTGTTCACGTCGAGCTGCCGCAGCTGCCAGGCCATATGCCAGCCCATCGCCCAGGGTCCTCCGATTGCGATCACCAGCGCCAGAATATCGCCGCGCGGCGCAGCCAGGATCACGGCAAGGCCAAGGAGGCTGACCGTCGCCACCAGAAACCACGCCAGCCAGCGCGGGCTGTTCTCTCCAAAGAGGCGCGCGGTCGATTTCACGCCGATCAGCGCGTCGTCTTCGGTGTCCTGGTGCGCGTAGATCGTGTCGTAAAAGAGCGTCCAGGCGATCCCGCCAAGGTACAGCACCACCGGAGGCCAGCCGAGGCTGCCGGTATGCGCCGTCCAGGCCAGCAGTGCACCCCAGTTGAACGCCAGCCCGAGAAAGACCTGCGGCCACCACGTGAACCTCTTGGCAAAGGGGTAGACCGCGACAGGCACCAGCGCGAGGATGCCGAGCCAGATCGCCGCGGTGTTGAAAGTCAGCAGGATGCCGAACGCGATCAGCGCCTGCAGGCAGAGCCAGACAAGCGCGCCGGTCACGGTGACCTGGCCCGACGGGATCGGGCGCGAGCGCGTGCGCGCCACTTGGGCGTCAAAGTCGCGGTCGGTGATGTCGTTCCACGTGCAGCCCGCCCCGCGCATCAGAAGCGCTCCGATAGCGCAAGCCAAAGCGATCCACGCGTCTTCCCAACGTGGCGCGCCAGTATGAAAGATCGCCAAAGCAAGACCCCACCAGCACGGAAAGAGCAAAAACAGGAATGGTGTCGGGCGATCCAGACGGCTCAGGCGCAAGTACGGCTTTGCCCATAGGGGCGCGGATCGGTCGACCCAATTGTCCGCCTCTGCATCTGCAACCGTCACATCTGGTGCTGGAGTGTTGTCTTGCATATGTCAGTCTCCGACATGCGCCCTCAAGCGAGACACACCATGCGCCCCAAGGTTCGCCTTTATGTAGACCACCCGCTCGGGGCGGGGCAATCGGTGCCGCTGTCGCGAGAGCAGGCGCATTACCTCTTTGGCGTGATGCGGCTCGGGGTCGGCGCGGAGGTCGCGCTCTTCAACGGTGCGGACGGGGAGTGGGCCTGCGCGGTGGTCGAGGCCAGCAAACGGGGCGGTGTGCTCGCCTGCGAACGACAGAGCAAAGCGCAGGACACGGTGCCGGACCTTTGGCTGGTCTTCGCTCCGATCAAGAAGGCGCGCACCGATTTCATCGTCGAGAAGGCCGCCGAGATGGGCGTGGCGCGCATCCAGCCGGTGCAGACCGCGTTCACCAATTCCGAGCGCATCCGCCGTGATCGCCTACAGGCGCATGTGGTTGAGGCCGCCGAGCAATGCGGGAACACCTGCATTGCCGAGGTCGCGGAACTGGCCAAGTTCGACGCGCTCCTCTCGAGCTGGCCCGAGGACCGTCAGATCGTCTTTTGCGACGAGATGCAGGCGGGGACGCTGGGCGATGCGCTTTCGGCCCTTCGCGCGCCCGCCGCGCTCTTTATCGGACCCGAGGGCGGGTTTTCAGACGCCGAGCGCGCGCGCCTCACCGCCATGCGGCAAAGCACGATCCTCCCGCTTGGCCCGCGCATCCTGCGCGCCGACACCGCCACCGTGGCCGCGCTGACGCTGTGGCAAACCCATGCCGGAGACTTCCGCACATGAGCTTTATCCGTCCCGAAGCGCGTGCCTTCGTCACCCGCTGGCTTGAGGTGATTGCCGGTGGCACGCTGCTGCTCATCGCGCTTTACTGGCTCTTTGCCGGTCAGGGCCTCCTGCCTTACGTCGGCGCGGCGATGGCGCCTCTGGCGCTGGCCGTGGTCTGGCTCGGCGTGCAGCGCGGCCGGTTTCGCGTGGGCCATGATGGCCCCGGCACGGTCGAGGTGGCCGAGGGGCAAGTGAGCTACTTTGGCCCACTCACGGGAGGCGTGCGCGCCCTGCGCGATCTCAAGGCGGTGATCCTCGACCCTGGCCAGCACCCGGCCTCCTGGGTGCTGCAGGCCAAGGGTCTGCCCGATCTGGTGATCCCGCTCGACGCGGACGGGGCGGACCAGCTCTTTGACGCCTTCGCGCAGCTGCCAGGCCTCAAGACGGGACACATGCTGCGCCAGATCGAGCACCTGCCGCGCGAGCCCGTGGTGATCTGGCACGAGGCCCCCGTGCGCCTGCACTAGCACCACCTTGGCACGTCAACACGCGCGGCCTGCGGCTCGCCTGTGCCGAACCGCACATCAACTCGGGTTCCGGGGCGATTGACACCCCCGCCAAATCACCCCAACCCTGCCAACTCGACCGATCCTTTGGAGCGCGCCCATGTCCATTCCCCAGTCCGGCGGCGGACCCATCGAACACCGCGACCAGCTGGCGGGCTATCTCGCCGACGGGTGCAAACCCAAGGCAGACTGGCGGATCGGGACCGAGCACGAGAAGTTCGGCTACTGCAAGGACACTCACCAGCCGCTCCCCTACGAAGGCGCGCGCTCCATCCTCGCGATCCTCGAAGGGCTGCGCGACCGCCACGACTGGAAGCCTTTGGCCGAGGGCGGCAAGCTCATCGGGCTGGAAAAGGACGGCGCCAACATCTCCCTCGAGCCGGGCGGCCAGCTGGAGCTGTCGGGCGCGCCGCTCGAGACGATCCACCAGACCTGCGACGAGGTGAACGACCACCTCAAGCAGGTGAAGGACATCGCCGACGAGATCGGCGTCGGTTTCATCGGGCTGGGCGCGGCGCCCGAGTGGACCCATGACGAAATGCCGATGATGCCGAAGGGCCGGTACAAGCTCATGGACGGCTACATGCAAAAGGTCGGCACGATGGGGCGCGTGATGATGCGCCGGACGTGCACGGTGCAGGTCAACCTCGACTTCGGCTCCGAAGCGGACATGGTGCAGAAACTGCGCGTCGCCTTTGCGCTGCAGCCGGTGGCGACCGCGCTTTTTGCCAACTCGCCGTTCTTCGAAGGCAAGCTCAACGGGCACAAGTCCTGGCGCTCCCGCGTCTGGCGCGACCTCGATGCGGACCGCACGGGCATGCTGCCCTTTGTGTTCGAGGACGGCTTTGGCTTCGAGCGCTGGGTGGACTATGCGCTCGATGTGCCGATGTACTTTGTCTACCGCGACGGGACCTATCACAACGCGCTCGGGCAATCCTTCCGCGACTTCATGGAGGGCAAGCTGCCGGCCCTGCCGGGTGAGACCCCCACGCTCAGCGACTGGGCCGACCACCTGACGACGCTCTTCCCCGAGGCGCGGATCAAGAAGTTCATCGAGATGCGCGGTGCCGATGGCGGTCCCTGGCGTCGGCTTTGCGCCCTGCCGGCGTTCTGGGTGGGCCTGATGTACGACCAATCCGCGCTCGATGGCGCGTGGGACCTCGTCAAAGGCTGGCACCAGGAGACACGCGAGGCTCTGCGCGTCGCCGCCTCCGTCGACGGTCTTGGCGCCCGCGTCGGGGACATCCACATGCACGAGCTCGCCCGCGAAGTCGTCGCCCTCTCCGAAGCCGGCCTCGCCGCCCGCGCCCGCGAGGGCGCCGGCGGGCTGATCCCGGACGAGACCCACTTCCTCAACGCCGTCAAAGAAAGCCTCGACAGCGGCCAGGTCCCGGCCGACGAGCTCCTCGCCAAGTACCACGGCGACTGGAACGGCGACCTTAGCCGCGTTTATGGCGAGTATAGCTACTGAGCATGACGAGGCCCCGGCTCAAGGCCGGGGTGCACTACGCCTACTCTAAGAAATGGCACGGGGTGGCTCTCGCCTCTGGATAAAAACGGTCATTCACGCGCCGTCCCGGGGGTGGCGCAATCGCGCCGCCCCATGGGGGCGGGTCGGCGCGGCCTGACGGTACCCGTCAGGCGGGTGTTTTGAACATGGCGAAGTCTCATTAGCGGCCGCGGTCCATCGCGGTATACCCCCGTCCCGGCATCGAGCCGGGACCTCATCAAGAGATTGGCTTGGTCGTAAACGGCGGCCCTAAACCTCCAACTCCGCGAACAGACACGCCAAAGCAGCCCCGTGCATATCCCGATCCGCGCGCGTGCCTTGCACCGCCGGGCGCGGCAAGCTGATCTTGAGCACCTTCAAATCGGGAATCTCAAACCGCTTCACCGTCTGCCGAGGCGTCTGACAAAGCTCCGCCGCCACGTCTACCGTCACCGCATCGCACACTCGCGCAAAGGTCTCGGCATCGCCGCAAAAGACGTCGGCGGTGACCCAGAAAGGCCCGGCATTCTTGGACCGGACTTTGACCGCCACCTCCGCAAGCCGCGTCATGCGCCCACCTCGATCACCTCAAGCCGGAACGCCGCCATCGGATCCTCCAGCGTCATCACGTGGTTCAGGCAGAACTCATAAACCGCCCCCCGCGACATCTCCGGCGGGGAAAAGGGGAAGGCAAAGGTCGGCATCTCCTCCTCCACCGTCAACGCATGGTGCAGCAGGTAAGGGTTGAGCATCTTGGCGATCTCGCCCGCCATGGCCTGCTCCGGCGCCGTCACGATGGCGAGCACCCCGACCTCCGCCGGCGTTGCGTTCGCGGTCTCCAAATCGCCAAGCGCCGCGTTCTTCCCGATCAGCCGCAGCTCGATCTCGAAGTCAGAAGTCCCAAGCCGCGCCTCCGCCTTGGCCCGACACTTGGCCGCGATGTCGGCGGTCCAGTCCTCGATCTGCGCAACGTAATGTGTGTCCCGCACCAGCACGAGGGACACGACCTGAAAGCCCGCCGCCCGCGCCCCTTCGAGCTTGACCGTGTAGCGATCAGACGGGTGCCAGACGGACCCCTCGACCCGCACGCGGGTGTCATCGAGCGCTTTGTAGCGCGCGCAGGTCACGTCAAGATGCCCGCCGGGCTCGTAAAGGATGAACGGGTCCGCGTTCTCGTAAAGCATATGCGCTGAGACCGTGTGCGGCGTGGCGTGTGCGCTCTCGGCCAGTGGTTCTATGGTAAACCCATTGGCATCAAACGCGATCAGGATCACGCCCGACTGCGGGTTGGTCGTGCAGAGCGCGCCGCACTCGCCGATCTTGGCTCCGTGCCAGGCGCCGCCCGCGTGATCTCCGTTCTGCAAAGGCAGCGCGGAGATGATGGCCGTGTCCGTCGTGCGCCCCGCGATGACGATGTCCGCGCCTGTGTTCAGCGCCGCCTGCACCTGCTCGGCGCCTGCAAGCGCGACGATGTTGGTGCAGCTTTCGATCAGCGCGCGGTCGATCTCGGGCGCGACTTCGAGGGGCGTGATGGCGCCCGCCTCGAACTGCTCCGTGATGTGCTCCGCACTTTGCCCGGACTTGAGCACCGCGATCTTGAGCGTCTCGCTCCGCTCCGCCGCGATCTCGCGCGTGATGTCCACGAGCCAGTCGACCGCGCTGTCCGCCCCGCAGGTCCCGGCGGTGCCAATCACCAGCGGGCAGCCCGCCTCCGCGCGCGCCGCCATGAGCCCTGCCCATTCGATCTTGGTCGAGGCGCGGGAGTACTTGGACGTGCCGGTCCCGAGGTAATGCGGTCCGCTGTCAGTGGAGCCTCCGTCGATGGCGATGATGTCGGGCTTGGCGGCGATGCCCCGCGCGAGAGCGTCCTTGTCATAGCCAAGGCCAAGGGCGCCGGAGGGGATGAGGACCTTGGTCACGGGTCAAAGCACAACGTCGGGCCCGGGACCGGCGATCCAACGGTGTTTCTAAGTACCTTTATGCTGGCCAAGTCCGGAAGACACCCGAGCGGCGCGCCATCCTTAGCCATATCGCCGGGCCGGGTTAGGGCCCGGCGATGTGCGGCGGCTTCGCATTGATTCCGCACGGGCACTTAGTCCGTCACTCTTTGAGGCTTCTTCAAAACGCTCCGCAAAAACAGCGGCGCGACAAACCCAACGATCGCCGCCACCCACAGGCCGACAGCGATGGGCGACGAAAAGAGATACATCGCATCCCCGTCCGACAGCGTCATCGCGCGGCGGAGCGCGTCCTCCATCTTCCCGCCGAGCAAAATCCCGAGGATCACCGGCACCGTCGGCACGTCGAGCTTGCGCAGAAAGTACCCCAGCACCCCGAACCCGACCATCATCAACAGGTCAAAGTAGCTGCCCGTCAGCGAATAAATCCCGACAAACGAGATCATCGTGACACCCGGGAGCAGCACCCAGGCGGGGACGGTGAGGACCTTCACGAATATCTTCACCATCGGCACGTTCATCAACAGCAGCACGACGTTGGCGATCAGCAGCGACGCGATCAGCCCCCACACCACGTCCGCCCGCTCGGTAAAGAGCGTCGGACCGGGCGTGATGTTGAGCGTCATCAAGAGCGCCAGCAGCACAGCCGTCGTCCCAGACCCCGGCACACCCAGCGTCAGCATCGGCACCAGCGCGCCGCCCGCCGCCGCGTTGTTGCCCGCCTCGGGTGCAGCGACCCCCTTGGCCACGCCAGTCCCGAACCCGCCTTTGTCACCCGCGATGGACTTTTCCGACATGTAGGCGAGGAAGGAGCCGAGCGAGGCACCCGCCCCCGGCAAGACGCCCGCGATAAAGCCCACGAGCGAGGCGCGCAGCATCGTCCAGCGCGTCTTCACGATGTCGCGCCACGGGACCTTCACCTTGTCGAGCTTGACCCCGATCGAGGACCCCAGCCCATGGCTCTCGATAAAGAAGAAGATCTCGGCAATCGCAAAGAGGCCGACGATGGCAACAAGGAAGTCGACCCCGTCATAAAGGTGCAGGTTGTCGCCCGTCAGCCGCGGCAGGCCCGACGACGAATCCACTCCGATCATCGCGATGCCAAGGCCGATGCAGGCCGCCAAGGCCGCCTTCGCCTGGTTGTTCGACGCCATCCCTCCGAGAGTGCAAAAGGCAAGGAGATAGAGGGCAAAGTACTCCGCTGGGCCGAAATAGAAGGCGACGCGCGCCAGTGTGGGCGCGAGGAGCATCAGACCTACGGTGGCCAGAAACGCGCCCACGAAGGACGCCACGCCCGACAGGACCAACGCGTCCCCCGCCCGTCCGGCCTTGGCCATTGGATAGCCGTCGAGCGTCGTCATCAGCGCCGGCTCGTCTCCGGGGATGTTCAGCAGGATCGACGAAATCCGCCCGCCGTACATCGCGCCGTAGTAAACGGAGGTCATCAGCACCAAGGCCGAAGTCGCATCGAGCCCCAGCGTAAAGGTGATCGGGATCAGGATCGCCACGCCGTTCGACGGGCCAAGGCCCGGCAGCGCACCGATGATGGTCCCCAGAAAACAGCCGCACACCGCCAGAAACAGCGTGTAAGGCGAGAGCGCCACGGAAAAACCGAGCGCGAGATTGGCAAGGATATCCACCGGTCAGTGCCCCCCGACAAAGGGAATGAGGATCGACAGCGCCTTCCACAGCTTTTCCCAGGTCGGGATGCGGTAGGCGACGATGTTGCCGAGGCTCAGCCCGAACTTGAAGAGCACGAAGAGGCCCAGCGACAGACCCAGGCCCGACAGGACGGCAGGCAGCGCGCGCGGCGAAATCTGGTAGCTCAGGATGCCCGCGGCAATCGCCGTCGGCAGGATAAAGCCCAGCGGCGTCAGGAGCACCGCATAGACCGCCAGCACCACCACGGCGCCCGCCATCTTGAGCCAGGTGCCCGCCACCGGCCACTCGGGGTCCGGGTCCGGGCGCAGCATGATCGTCAACGAACAGATCGCCGCCACCCCGCCAATCAGGTAGGGAAAGAGCTTGGGCAGAAATTCACCCGAGAACATGTTCGTCTGGATCTGCGAGGCGGCCGCGATATACGCGACCGCCGTGATCAGGCAGACCAGACCAAAGATCCGGTCAGCCGCCATCAGTTGATGACCCCGATCTCTTTGGACATGGCGTTGATGTCCTCGACGAGACCATCGACATACGACTGGAAGTCACCGCCGACTTTGGTGAACGGCGCCAGGCCATTGTCCGCCATCGCCTGCGCCCAGGCGTCGCTGTCGGCAACCTGCTGCAGCTTGTCGGCCCACTCGTTGAAGCGCTCGTCGCTGATGCCCTTCGGCACGTAGAGACCGCGCCAGTTGACCGCGACCACGTCGTAGCCCTGCTCCTTGGCGGTCGGGATGTCCTCGAAGCCCGGCACGCGCTCTTCGGTCAAGACCGCGATCACGCGAATGTCGCCGTTCGCGAGGAACGAGACGACCTCGGACATGTCGCCCGTCATCGCCTGCGTGAATCCGCCAACCGTCTGGGTGATCGCATCCGCGCCGCCGTCGACGCCGATGTACTTGACCTTTGTGATGTCGGTGAAGCCCGCCTCGCGCAGCACCATCAGCGGCTTGAGATGGTCGAACCCGCCCACGGCAGAGCCGCCGGCAAAGGCCACCGAGCCCGGGTCGGCCTTAATCGCCTCGACGAGATCGGTGAGCGACTGCAACTCGCTGTCCGCCGCGACCGCAATCACGCCCGGGTCCGCTCCAATGGCCCCGACAAAGCGGACCTCGGACGCCGTCCGGCCCGCGTAGGCGTTCTGTGCCAGACGCGTCGTCGTCGCGGACGAGGCCGCCACGATCAGGTCCGCATCGTCATTGCGCTCGTTGACCACGGTGTTGTAGGCCAGACCGCCACCGCCACCGGGCATGTTGGTGACCTGCACGGGTTTGTCGACCGCGCCAATGTCGTACATGATCTTGCCGATCTGACGGCAGGTAAAGTCCCAGCCACCGCCGGGGTTGGCCGGTGCCACGCACTCGGCCGCCATCGAGGCAGTGCCCAGCACGGCAAAAGCGGCGCCGAGACCCAGCGCCTTGAAACGAAACGTCATGTTGTCCTCCCATGTGAGTCGGGTCATTCTGCCCGATCATGGCGTCAGCCAAACACCGCAACCTGACACGAACCTGTCACGCAACGAGCCTTTGCCCCCGCCCATGCGTTTTCTGCTGATCGAAGACAGCGACACCCTCGCCTCCGCCGTGGTCGAACGGCTGCAGCTCGATGGCCACGCGGTCGATCATGCGAGCACTTTGGAGGCGGGGCGCGATTGCGTGGCGGTGACGCGGTACGATCTGATCTTGCTCGACATTATGCTGCCCGACGGTGACGGGCGCCGGTTTCTTGCCGAGCAAAGAGAGGCGCAGATGGCGACGCCGGTGATCGTCATCACCGCGCGCTCGGAAGTCTCCGACCGGGTCTCACTCTTGGACCTCGGGGCGGACGACTACCTGACAAAGCCCTTCGACTTTTCCGAGTTGGAGGCGCGCTGCCGCGCCGTCCTCCGCCGCAAAGGGGGCGCTGCTGCCAATCGCAAGACCTTTGCCGACGCCACGCTCGACGCCGCCTCCGGTGCGCTCACGGTAGGGAAAGAGTCTGAAGTCCTGCGCAACCGCGAGCTCCGCCTCCTCGAGGTATTTTTCGACGCACCCGGCCAAGTCTTTTCCAAGGCGCACCTGATGGACCGGCTCTTTTCCTTTGCCGAGGACGTGAGCGAGAACGCCATCGAGGTCTACGTCGCCCGCTTGCGCAAACGCCTCGCCGCGAGCGCTGCAAGGATCGAGACGGTGCGCGGGATGGGCTACCGGCTGGTCGACGACACATGAGCGCGCTGGCGCTGCGCGGCTCGATCCGGCGGCGGCTGGTGCTGCAGCTCTCGGGCGTGGCCGCGCTGCTGGCCGTGGTGTTCTTCTTTGTCGTGCGCTCGGTGGCCGAGAACGCCGCCGAGAAAACCCAGGACGACATCCTCGCCGCCTCCGCCACCGCCATCGCCGACGCCCTGCGTGCCGAGGCCGGCGCGGTGACGCTCGACCTGCCCTACTCCGCCCTCTCGATGCTCGGCACTCTGAACGAGGACCGCGTGTTCTACCGCATCCTCGTCGGCTCCGAGACACTCACCGGATACGATGACCTGCCCATCGAGGGCGGAGCATTCGCCACCTTCCCCTTTCGCGGCGAGACCGTGCGCGCAGCCTACGTCGACCGCCCAGTCTGGACCGGCAGCGCACCGCAAAACGTCCGCGTGGCGGTGGCGCAGACACGGCGCGGGATGGCGGCGATCTCCTCGCGCATCACTGGCACGGCGACTGGCGTGGCCATCGCCTTCTTCGTGCTGGCGGCGGGGCTGAGCCTGCTCGCCACCCGCTCCGCCTTTGCGCCCTTTACGCGCATGACGCAGTCCGTGACCCGGCGCGGTCCCTCCGACCTGCGCCCGATCGAGACCGACCTTCCGTCCGAGCTCGTCCCTCTCGCAGGCGCCATCAACGGGTTCATGGCGCGGCTCGGCACCTCGCTCCGCCGGTCCGAGGAGTTCATCGCCGAAGCCGCCCACCGCGTCCGCACGCCGCTCGCCACCGTCCGCACGCAGGCCGAGATCACGCACCGCAAGCTCAACAAGCCCGAGCACAAGGCCGCCATCCGCGGCATGATCCGCGCCGTCGACGAAAGCTCCCGCTCCGCCGGGCAGATGCTCGACCACGCCATGGTCACCTTCCGCACCGACAGCCTCGAGACTGCGACGCTCGATTTGCGCGACTTGGTAGAGGAGACCTGCGAACGGCTCGCCCCCACCGCCGACCTCAAGGACATCCGCATCCTGCGCAGGCTACCTGAGGAGGCTATTCCGTTCGAAGGCGACCGCGTCCTTCTGCAGTCGGCACTCCGAAACATCCTCGACAACGCGATCAAGTATTCACCCGCCGACAGCGACGTGTCCGTCATCTTCGAAACCGGAGGCGAGCACCGCATCGCAATCACCGACGCCGGGCGCGGCTTTGCCGGCACCGAAGGCGCTGCACTCACACCCCGCTTTGCACGCGGGTCCAACGTGGGTGACATCGTCGGGTCCGGCCTCGGCCTCACCATCGCGGACGAAGTCGCGCGGGCCCACGGCGGACGGCTCGAGATTGCCGAAAACAGCGAAGGAACCGGCGCATGCGTGGCCTTGCTCTTGCCCTCTGGCTGATCCTCGGCGCGGCGGCCACCGCTGCCTTCGAGATCGAGGACCAGATCACCTACCCCGCACGCGGCACCGAGGCGCAGCGGCTGAGCATCCTGTCGACCGCCGACCGCCCCGCATTCGAGCCGATCCTGACCGCCTTCCAAGCGGCCAACCCCGGCATCGCCATCGACTACACGATCACCAACACGACCGACCTGATGACCGCGATCCACGACGGTCGTGGGCCCTACGATCTGGCAATTTCCTCGGCGATGGACCTGCAGACCAAGCTGGCGAACGACGGTTTTGCGCAGACCTACACATCCCCCGCGACCGAGGCGCTGCCGCCCTGGGCGCAGTGGCGGGACCAGGTCTTTGCCTTCACGCAGGAGCGCGCCGTGCTGGTGCTGCGCCGGGATGCCTTTGCCGCCGTGCCGGACACGCGCGAGGCGCTGATCGCGACGCTGCGCGCGGCGCCCGAGACCTTTGCCGGGCGGGTCGGCACCTACGACGTGGCGCAATCGGGCTACGGCTACCTGATGGCGACGCAAGACAGTCGCAACAGCGACAGCTTCTGGCGCCTGGCCGAGGTCATGGGCAGCCTCGACGCCCGCCTCTACCGCGGCTCGGGCGACATGATCCGCGACGTCTCGAGCGGGCATCTGGCGCTCGCCTACAACGTGCTCGGCAGCTACGCACGCAGCCAGATCGCCGGCGATCCGGCGGTCGAGATCGTCGAGTTCTCGGACCACGTCAACGTCATGCTGCGCACCGCGCTCATCCCCGTGGGCGCCGAGAACCCCGACGCAGCCCGGGCGATGATCGACTTTCTCGTCACGCTCAAGGACCGGCCCGAGGTCACCGCCCGCGCCGGCCTTCCGCCCATCGACGCCGCCGCGCTGCAGGCCAACCCGGCGCTGCGCCCCGTGCGGCTTGGCCCGGGCCTTCTGGTCTTTCTCGACCGGCTCAAGCGGGAGACGTTCCTGCGCAACTGGCGGAGCGCCGTGGTGCGGCAATGATCCGTTAACGGTGACCTAACGCTGCGCTGACGGTCGGGGCCTAGGGTGCATCGGCAAGGCAGGCGTGTGGTGCGTCTGCGTTCACGTTTCGGATGTCACTCTGGAGGGGGAGGCTCCCATGGCCGCAGGTTCGTCCACCCGTGCATCGGCGCCGCAAGGCCGCGCGCCGGCCAGGCCGCAGGTGGCCGCGTTCGCGCTGGTCCAGCCGGGGCTTGCGGGCGGCGACATCGTGGGAGAGCTTTTGCGGTTCGCCAGAGACGATGTGATGCAAAGCAGCGGAACGCTGACCCTTGCACCGCTCACCTCGCACCCCGGATCGCCCATCGCCCAGACCTTTGCCCGGCTGCGCGCGCGCCATGCGCAAAGAGTCAGCTTTCAAGCCGCGCATCAGGCGACACTCTGGACATGGCAATGGTTGGTGCTGAACGATCTGGTGCCGCTGCTGCACGAGCCTGCCAAGGACGCAGCGCTGCACGAGATCGGAGTGGACCTTGCGCACTTTGCGGCGAGCATTCCGGGCGGGGCGCCTTCGGGAACGGATGAGGCTGTTGTCCCACTCTTTGCCGAGCCGCGTGCGGCCGCACCCACCTCGCCCGAGGCGTTCTGGCGCGCGGACACCGGCCCGCGGTTCAACCTCGGCGGCACGTTCGATGCGCGCACCGCGCCGCTGCCCGGCAAGCTCGATGCGTTTCCCGCCGCCCGCGCGCATATCGCCGCGACGCTGGTGACAGCTGTCCACACCGCGCCAGACACTTACGTCACCACGCGCACCGCGAGCGGACGGCCCTGGTCGCCCCGCTGCACGCCGCTGCCCTGCGGCACCGCCATCGACCGATTCGAGGCTCTGGCGCAGGCCGTGATGCACAAAGAGGCCGCGCTACCCGCGCTTTAGCGCCCGCGTTGCCACTCCCGCCCGCAAAGACGGGCCCTGCCCCCGCACCGCGCCCGGTGACCGGGGCTTTGGCTTGCCCGACGCAAGGGAAGCTGCCACTCTGCCGCGCGGAACTGCAGGGACGCCAGACGGCATGGCTTCGTCCGTGACACTCAGCTTGATCGGTGCCGCGCGCGCCGAAACCGACGGCGGGCGGGACGTGACCGCGCGCCGGGCGCTGGCCGTGCTCGCGATGATCGCCGTCGGCGGCGGGCAGCCGGTCCCGCGCGAGCTTGTCGCCGCGACGATCTGGTCGGGCGTGGACGACACCCGCGCCCGCGCCTCGCTCCGGCAGACGCTGGCCGAGATCAAGTCGATCAACCCGAGCGTGCTCGCCGTGCTTGCGGCAACCCGACATGCCATCGGCATGGACACGGGCCGTGTCAACTGCGACGTGCTCCGCTTCTTTGCTGCTGCCGAAAGCGCCGACATCGCCGGCCTGCGCCTGATCCCCGCCAACCTCGGCACACAGTTCCTCTACGGGTTCGAAGACCTCGGGGACGGATTTGCCGAGTGGCTGACCGACACCCGCGCCGATATCGTCACGCGCCTGACGGCGACGCTCGAGCAGGCGTTCGACCTGCCCGACATCACCCGCGACCAGCGGCGGGCCTTGGCCGAGGCGTGCCTGCGGCTGAGCCCGATGAACGAGCGCGCGGCGCGGGTGGGGATGCACACGCTGGCCGAGCAGGGCGACATCGCGCAGGCGCTCGAGCTTTATGGCCGGGTCTACCGGCTGATGGACGAAACGCTCGGGATGGAGCCCTCGGACGAGACGCAGGACCTTGCCGTAGCGATCAAGCAGAGCCAGTCGAGCGGGGATTTCCCCGTCGCCACAGCGCCCGCACGCTCGATCGGTGCCTATGGCCAGCCCGTGCTGGCGGTGCTGCCGATGACCACCTTTGGACAGGACGTCGAAACGCGGCAGCTGGGCGAGATGTTCGTCGAGGACGTCGTCTGCTCGCTCGCCTCGTGCCGGGACCTGCCGACGCTCTCGAACGCGTCCACCCGCAACATGGCCGAGACGGACGACACGCTCCCGCTGCTGCGGGACCGCTACGGCGTGAGTTACGTGCTGCGCACGACCCTGCGCCGGGCGGCGGGCAAGTGCCGGGTCACGACGCAGCTGGTCGGCAGTGAAAGCGGGCTCGCGGTCTGGGGCAACACCTTCGACACCGACGACGCCGCGCTCATGGGCCTTCAGGCCGAGATCGCGAGCAAGGTCGTCGCCGCGCTGGTCCCCAAGATTCACGCCAACGAGTTTGACGCCGTCGTGCGCCACGACATGGCTGACCTCAGCGCCTACCAGATGCTGCTCAAGGCGCGGCACCTGACCTACAAGCTGGACCGCGACGCGCTCGATGAGGCGGACGCGCTCCTCAGCGCCTGCACCGAGGCCAACCCCGGATTCGTTCAGGCGCATGTGGCCCGCGCCGAGACCCACTCGATCCGAATCGGGCAAAGCTGGTCGACCGACGCGCAGGGCGATCTCGCAGGGATCAAGGCATCGCTCGACGAGGCGCTGCGGCTCAACCCGCGCGACGCGCGCGCCATGGCCATGCGCGGGCACAACATCGGCATCTACGAGCGCGCCTACGATCAGGCGACGAAGGTCTTTGACCGGGCGATCGAGGCCCTGCCGAACGACGCGGAGACGCTGGTCTGGTCGGCCCCGGTGCTCGCCTATTCCGAAGCGGCGGCAAGCGCGATCAAGAATGCCGAAAAAGCGATCAGCCTCTCGCCCGAGGACCCGATGATGTTCCGCTACGAGCACTTTGCAGCGATCTCACACTTTGCCGCCGGACAGTACGAGGAGGCGGCGCATTACGGGCTCGCCTCCACCCAGCGCAATCCGCGTTACACCTCGAACCTGCGCGTCACGATGGGCGCGCTTGCGGCGCTGGACCGGCATGACGAGATCACGCCCCTGCGCAGCCTGCACCGGTCCATCAACCCCGATTTCCGCGTGCGCGACTTTGTCGAATGGCAGGCGTTCGCCACGCCCGAGCGGCGCACGGAGTTCGGCGCGCTCCTGACAAAGGCGGGTTTACCCGCATAGCGCCTCACCCCGGCATCACGTTAACCTAACGGAACGCATGGCAATTGGGTGCCGTGAGTACGGGATAATTGTGTCTCAATGCGACGCAACAGGGGGCAACGCATGACAGAGATGTTCACCGGGTTCGCCAATGGCGGCTCGAACGGGGGATCCAATGGCGGATCGAACGGAGGCTCGAATGGAGGCTCCAACGGCGGCTCGAATGGCGGCTCCAACGGAGGGTCCAACGGCGGGTCGAACGGCGGCAGCGCCACGGTCACCAGCTTTGGACAGGCGACCCTACCGGTCGACGGCATCCTCGAGGTGCAGGACTGGATCGAAACGGCGGGCCTCACCGTCCCGGTCGGGCTCAAGTTCCCGCGCGAGACGCTGCCGGCGGATCTGCGCGCGCAAATCCTGCTGGCCGAGTTCGCCGCAACCGGCTGGTTTGCCGACCCCGAGGTCCAGACCGCCACGCGCTACAAGAAGGGCAGCCTCGATCTGGACTGCAGCGAGCTGACGACTGCCGAAGGGATCGCGCCCCAGCTGCGCAACCTCGTGCGCGCCCGCAACGAGCAGCGCAATTCGCGCACTTCCGAGATCACGATCCAGGACCAGAACAGCTTTGCCTATTGGGCGACGCTCCTGGCGCTGACGCCGGAGGGCAAGCCCAAGACAACCGCGCTGATCGTGACCGCCTACACCATCGGCCAGATGGTCGGCATGGTGTTCAAGGACATGTTCGCCGTCGCGCGCCCCTCGGCGCTGATGCCGGCGCTGATGACCTCGATCCCGACGCCGCGGCACGCGTCCTTCCCCTCGAACCACGCGCTGCAGAGCTACCTGATCGCGGGCCTTCTGAAAAAGGCGATGCCCGCCAATGTGACCGCCTGCTATGGCGCGCAGATCGACGCGCTGGCCGCACGCATCGCCGAGAACCGCGAGATCGGCGGGCTGCACTACCCGGCGGACTCGGCGGCAGGCGAAAAGATCGCCCGCTGGCTGCTGGACGAGTGGATTTCGGACGCAAAGACCCCGCAGCTGATGGCGCTGATCACCGAAGCCGGGCTGGAGTGGCCTGAGCCTCCTGCGACAGCGACGATGCACCTCGGCTCGGTCAACGGCATCCCCGGACGGCACGGATACACCGAACGTCTGCGCGATGCGCTGGCGGCGCTCGGCGCCTTGCCGGGACAGGACAGTGACAAGAAAGGGGGTGCCTGATGAGCGGACTGTTCGGAGGCACCGCACCCTGCGCCCAGACCGCAGCCGCCTTCTCGCAGCTCGGCTTCCAGTCCAAGGGAAAGATCAAGGCGGCCACGCCCAGCTCCGCGCTGAGCGGCGCGGTCTCGGTCCTTCCTTCGGGCGTCTGGCCAATCACCGACCAGCGCTACCGCAACACTTGCGTGGCCTTTGCCGCCGCCGCCGCGATGGAGGTCTACTACGCCAGCCAAGGCACGCCTACGCCGCTATCCGAAGATTTCCTCTACAACCGCATGCGGCGCGGGCTGAAAAAGAAGTTCATCAAGAAGGTCGCCAAGGTCCTGCCGGACTATGACCTCGGCGCGACGCTGCTCTCCCAAGCCTATTGCGTGTTCAAAGGGATCGGCGTCTGCACGGAGGCGCTACGCCCCTACCAGCAGACGACGCCCCCGTTCAACATCGATGGTGCGGATCCGACGGAGGCGCAGACGACGGATGCCGGAACGCGCACGCACAGCGACTTTTACTACGCCAAGGTCGAGGTGGACAAAGACGGCAACATCGACCCGGACCAGACCTTCCCCGCGCCGAACGGCTCGGGAGAGGTGACCGCGAGCGATGCGATCCACGCGCTCCTGTCGCAAGGCTCGGCTGTGGCGGTGGGCGTGCCGGTTTACCAACTCCCCGATGCGCGGATGAACTGGACGGCGCCAGCCACCATGCGGTTCGGGTTCGTCCCCTACCCCGGCACGGACGTGGTCTACGACGCCGCGCTCCCGGTCGCTTCGGGGCATGCGGTTTGCATCACCGGCTACGTGCCAGTGAGCGGCGCGCCGGGCGGAGGATACTTCGTCTTCCGCAACTCTTGGGGGCTCGACTTCCGCACGACAACCGCAGCGCCAGTCGAGGGCGTTTCTGCGAGCGAGGTCCCGCCCGGCTTTGGCGTGATGTCTGCCGCTGCGGTCGATCAATACGTGTGGGAGCTCCTGGCCCCTACCACCTCAAGCGTCATGGACCCCGCACATCTCCCTCAGTGCGGATGATGGCTCTCCCCCGTCAGGTCACATGACGTCCTGCGACCCCCGCGCTTTCCCCAAGGCGCGGGGGTCATTTTGTTGTGGGGCCATTTGACGGGGGGTGAGAAACAGGCATTCACGCGCCGTCCCGCGGGGTGGCGCAATCGCGCCGCTCGTTTTGCCGGAGGCAAACCTTGGGTTTGACGGGGGCGGGTCGGCGCGGCCTGACAGTGCCTGTCAGGCGGGTGCTTTGATTTGAGCGCTATTCAGGTTGAAACTCATTGAGGCGGCCAGCCACTATAAAGCGGGTGATCGGAAGCAAGCGGCAAAGAGACCATCTGCCCAGTGCGCGCCGCATGGTAGATACCAGTTACAAGGTCCAACGACCGCCGACCGTCCGCCAGCGTCACAACATCTGACGGCTCCCCATCCAACGCATCTGCAATGGCCGCAAAGAGCCCCGCGTACCCGGACTTGGCCGGAAGTACGGAAGCCAGAACCTCGTCCACATCCGCCTGAGTAACAGGCGCTCTGGCCACAAAGCTCCAGGGCGCAGACGCGGGCGCGTAAGGCGAGGTGTCGGAAGTCACCGTCACCCCCTCATACACCAAACGCAGGCGCGAGTGATCATACGCCCCGCCCAGTGTGATCGACGACGTGACCAAAGCCCCCGCCTCGGTCTCGAACGTCAGCGCGCCGCAATCCTCCGTCTCGATCGGGTTCACGCGGGTCGCCAGTTGCGCCTGAACACGGGTGATGGGACCCATCGCCCAGGACACCAGATCGTGGATGTGGATCGCATGGCCCAGCACCGCGCCACCCCGCTCCCCCGCCCAAGTCCCGCGCCACGGCACGGCATAGTAATCGGCATCCCGATTCCAATGTGTCTCCAGAGACGCCACCCTTGGCGCGCCAAGCAGCCCCGCATCCCTCAGCGCTGCAAGCTGCGCCGTGCCCTGACCAAAGCGGTACTGGAAGACCGGAAAGACAGGCAGGCCAGTCTCCCGGCTCGCAGCCTCCAGCGCGTCACACTCAGCCAGCGACGCCACCAACGGCTTCTCGCAGATCACCGCCTTGCCTGCCCGCAATGCCGCGACGCTCGTCTCGAGGTGCAGATGCGGCGGCAAGCAGATGTCGACAACGTCTATCGACGGATCAGCAAGCACTTCGGCATAGTCAGGCGCAAATTCTGTGCCGTGCGTCTCAGACAACGCCTGTCCGCGCACGAAATCAAGGTCACAGATCGCGGCCAACGCAAGACGGTCCTCGACGGAGGAAAGCCCCTCGGCATGCTGCGCGCCAATCCCTGCGCCGATGATCGCAACGCGCTTCATCGCGCCTCCGCCATCGACTGCGCGTTGAGCGCCAACTCCATCACCTTGAACGCATGCGCCTGCGGCATCGCCGTCTCCGTCCGGTCCTCTACATCCGCGATCAGGCGGTCGAAATAGGGCAAGGGTTCGTCCGCACAGTCGATCCGCACATTCTCCTCCCTGTTGACCAGATAGAGGCTGTCCGTCCGGTGCGGCTGGCCAATGTCGGTGTACTTGCGCAGCTCGATGAAGCCCTCGGTCCCCTGGATAAAGAGCCGCCCGTCGCCCCAGGTCGGAAGCCCATCCGGCGTAAACCAATCGACCCGCACAAAGCCATGCGCCTTGCCCGAACGCAGCGCCATCTCGCCATAGTCCTGAAAGCCCGGCAGGTCCGGGCGCGTCGCGTTCTGCACGCTGGCATGAGTGACCTCTGCGTCGGTGCTCCCGGTGAAATGCAGAAACTGATCGACCTGGTGCGAGGCGATGTCGCAGAGGATACCACCGTACCGCGCCCGCTCGAAAAACCAGTCTGGCCGCGTCTTGAGGTTTTGCTTGTGCGGCCCGATCCCGAGCGTCTGGATGACCTCGCCAATCACGCCCTGCGCAACCAGCTCGCTCGCGCGGGTCACGGCAGGCACTTGAAACCGCTCGGAAAAGTTCACCGACCAGATGCGCCCGGTTTGCTCTTGGCAGGCCATCAGCGCGTGCAGTTGCGCATGCGTCGTGCAGCCCGGCTTGTCGACCATCACGTCCTTGCCGGCCTCCATCGCGCGGATCGCCAAAGCGGCCCGGTCCTCCGGCACCGCGGAGATCAGCACCAGTGCGACCTCCGGGTCGTCCAGAACACGGTCCGCCGTCTCGTACATTTCCAGCGCCGGATGCACCTCGCGGAACTTGGCTTCGGTCACTGCAGGGCCGTCGGTCCAGTACCCGTCGCAGGTACAGCCGCGCGACAGCATGTGACCCAGCATCCCGAAGATGTGGCCATGGTCGATCCCGAGTATTCCCAGCTTGAGCGGCATGTCCTCTCCCTCAGACCTTTGACACGTCCGCGCGCTGCCCGGTCCGCGCCGACGTCTCGAGCGCGTCGATCAACGCGTGCACCTTGAGCGCCTCGCGCCCCGGCACCATCGGCGGACGCCCGTCCCGCAGGCTTGCGGCAAAGTCCGCGATCATCGCGCCATGCCAGTCGCTGGTAAAGGCCATCGGGTCCGCCCCCGCGCCGGAGGCTGTCTGCTGGCCAACCGTCTCGGACCGGCCGTCCTGCCAGTCGATCTGCAGCGTCCCCGCCGCCAGATGCGCCGAGCCGTGCGCGCCGTGCAGCGTCAACGTCTCCCCGCGTCCCGGAAAGGACGCGGTGCTCGCAAACAAGTGACCAACAGCGCCGCTTTCGAATACCAAACCTGCGGCGACGAAGTCCTCCGCCTCCATCGCGTGAAACCCGGTGGTGGCCGACAGCGCCTGCACCGCCGCCACAGGGCCGGTCAGCGACAGCATCAGGTCGAGCTGGTGAATGGCCTGCGTGATCAGCACCCCGCCCCCGTCGCGCGCATAGGTCCCGCGCCCGGGCGCGTCGTAATAGCTTTGCGGACGCCACCAGGGCACCGCCACTTCGACCGCGCGCAGCGGGCCAAGCGCCGTCAGCCGGGCGCGGAGATCCTGCACCACCTGCCGCGCGCGGTGCTGAAAGGTGATCCCAAGCGGCACGCCGGCGGCCTCACACAGCGCCACCAGCTCGGATGCCGCCTCCAGGCTGCGCTCGACAGGCTTTTCCATCAGGATCGGTTTTTCCGCTTTGGCCAGAAGCGTGACGATGCCCAGCCGCGCGTCTGGCGGGGTGGTCAGCAGCACCGCTCCGATCTCGGCATCTGACGCGATCTCTTCTACGGTGGATGCCTGTGCACCGAGGTCTGCATGCTCCGCAGCAAAGGCAACTGCGCTCTCCATGCGGCGGGCTGACACGCGCGTGAGCAGCAGTTCCGGCAGCGCGCGCAAGGCATCCGCATAGGTGCCCGCCACCATGCCCGTCCCGATCAGTGCCAGCTTCACAGCGCCTCCTCCCGCACGACGACATCGACGCCCACCGAGTGTGCGAGGACAAAGGCACCGTTCGGCAGATCGTTGCCACGCAGTTTGTCCTCGAGCGCTGCCGGCCCGAGTCCCAGTCCCTGCCAACGCTCCCTCAGGCGGCGCTCCAGCTCACCCGCCTCCACGTCCACGAGCACGCGCAGGTCGAAAGCTTCCCGCAGCGCCGCCCAATCGCCCTGATCGGTGAGGATGTAGTTTCCCTCCACCAGGACGATCGGCACGGAGGCCGGGATGATCTCCGCCCCCGCGCGGGCGATCTCGATCGACCGGTCGAACACCGGCACGGCCACGTCCTCGTCTCCCGTGCGCAGCCGCCCCAGCATGGCCGCTAGCCCGCCGACGTCAAAGGTGTGCGGAGCACCCTTGCGCGGCAGGTCGCCGCGTGCCGCGAGCACCCGGTCGTCAAAATGAAACCCGTCCATGCCGAGCACGGCCGCCTGCCCCGGCGTCCCCGTGTTGAGATGCTTGGCGACCGCCTCCGCCAGGGTCGACTTGCCCGCACCCGGCGCGCCGGCGATGCCGATCAGCACACGCGGGTCAGGTCGCAGGCGCGCGATCCGGTCGAGCAGCTCTTGAGGCGCGGAGATCATGCGCTCCTCCAGGAGGTGCGCGCGGCCAGTACCGCCTCCGCCTCGGCATGGCACGCAGGCAAAACCGCAGCGGGATCGAGCAGCGCGGGATCCGCCTCGGCGCACACCTCCGCCAGCGGACGGCCGATTGCCAGCGCCTCCTGCACACGCGCCTTCGCCGCCTCGCGGGACATGTGCGGCGCAAGGGCAAAGCTCGCCGCCTCCGCCATGATCCCCGGCGAGGCGTCGATCCGCGCCCGCATCACAGCCGCGTCGGGCACGAGGTTCGCCGAGATCTCGCCAGCATGCCGCACGGCGCTTCCGAGCGCGACGAGCAACTGCGGCAGCGCGCTCCACTCAAGCGGCCAGAGCGCACCGTCGCGCTCCTCCATCGGGCTCGCCGCCGCGCCCAGCAACGCATCCGCCTGCGCGCCCAGCTGACTAAGGACAAGGATCGCCTCGGCCTGCACCGGGTTGGCCTTGTGCGGCATGGTCGAGGACCCGCCGGCACCGCCGCCCGACACCTCCGCCAGCTCGCTGCGTTGAAGCGTAATCACGTCCTTGGCCATCTTCTCGAGCCCGGCAAGCACCTGCCGCACCCAGCTGCCAAGCGTCAGAAACGGCGTGCGATCGGTGTGCCACGAGGGACCTTCGTTCAGACCCAGGACCTCGGCCATCGCGGCAGAGACTACGCGCCCATGTGGCGCAATCGCCGAGTTCGCCCCCGACGCGCCGCCGCATTGCACCCGGCTGAGCGCGCCAAGCATGCGCTCCGCGTCCGCCTCTGCCGCGATCAGGGGCTGCGCCCAGCGCGCCGCCCTCAGGCCAAAGGTGATCGGCGTCGACACTTGCGCACGCGTCCGGCCAGCCATCAGCGTATCGCGGTGGTCCCGCGCAAGCGCCTCGAGCCGGTCGATCAGCCCATGCAGACGGGGCAAAATCACGTGCAGCGCCTCACGGCACATTAGCACCTGCGCCGTGTCGATGATGTCCTGCGACGTTGCGCCATAGTGCAGCCACTGGCCCAGATCTTCGGGCAACTCCTTGCGCAAGGCAGCGACCAAAGCGGGCACCGGAACGCCGGCACTTGAGGTCCCGGCCGCCAAATCCTGCGGGGCGAGGCGCATGGTGCCTAGTACATCTGCCAGCTGTCCCGCGGCCTCCTGCGGGATCATGCCAACCACGCCCTGCGCCTGCGCATAGGCCCGCTCTACCGCGATCATGGCCACCACAAGCGCCGCGTCATCGAGGCAGCGCGCCACCTCCGCATCGCCATAGAGCGGGCCATAGATCGTGGACGTCGTCAGGCCGGGCAGCATTGGAGATCTCGTGGAGGGCCGTGCATGCGTGAGACTAGGCCGCGCGCCGCGCCAATGGCAAGCGGGGCCTAGCGCAGGGCGAGGCGGGCCAGCGTCTCGACCGTCTTTGCAACCTGCGTGCGCAGCGCGTCGAGGCTTTGCCGCTCCGCCCGTGCGTGCTCGAAAAAGAGCATATTGACCGCATTGAAAAGCCCCTCGCCAAACGCCTCGCAATCCAGCGTCATCTTGAGCTCGCCCCTTGCGCGGAGCGTCTTGGTCAGCTGCATGACCTGCGCCAAAAGCTGGGCGTCCACGTCCCGCAGGCGCGCGCTCGCCGCCGTTCCGTCTTCGGTGAACGACAGGGCAATCCCGCGCCGCCAAAGGTCGCGGTTGCGCAGGACGGTCTTCGGCTCGAACCAGGCCGCAAAGTAGGCGTGATAAGCGGTAAGCGCCCCACGGGGCGGGTCCGCGATCAGCGGCGCCGTCCGGTCCCGGATCATCTCCGCCTCGCGCAGGACGAGCGTCATCAGGATGTCACCCTTACCACCGAAATAATTGTAGAGCGTCGCGGTCGAGACCTGTGCGGCTTCAGCGATCTCCTCGGCGCGGACGGGGTCAAACCCACGATCGGCATAGAGGTCAGACGCCGCGGCAAGAATGCGCGCCTGCCGGTCTGTCTTTTGCTGCTCCCTCAGTCCCATGGCTCGCACGGTCACACATATTGGAATTGATTTCAAGTTTGGAGACGATTACAAACTCGCGGAAAGGAGAGCCCCCATGTCGAACCTTGCCACCACCATCGCCGCCCACGATAAACGCCACGCCTTGCGGCCCTGGACCAACTTCGAAGCCTTCGAGGCCGATCCGCAACTGGTCATCACCCAAGGCGAAGGCGCGTGGCTCGAGGACATCGAGGGGAAAAGCTATCTGGATGCGGTTGGCGGGCTCTGGTGCACCAACATCGGCCTCGGGCGCGAGGAGATGGCCGACGCCATCGCCGACCAGGTGCGGCAGCTGGCGTTCTCCTCGACATTTGTGGACATGACCAACACACCCGCCGCGCTGCTCGCGGCCAAGATCGCGGAAAAGGCGCCGGGGGACCTCAACCGCGTGCACTTCACCACGGGCGGCTCGACGGCGGTCGACAGCGCCTACCGCATGGTGCAGTTCTACCAGTCCTCGATGGGACGCCCGGAAAAGTGCCACGTCATCGCGCGCGACAACGGCTATCACGGCTCCACCTTTGCCAGCATGTCCATCGGGAACAAGCCAGGCGACCGCGCGCCGGAGTTCCACTACCTCAGCGAAACGATCCACCACATCTCCGCTCCCTACCCCTACCGGGTGGGCGCAGGTATGGACGAAGCGGCCTTTACCCAGTGGCTCGTGGACGAGTTCGAGGCCAAGATCGCCGAGGTCGGCGCAGACAAAGTCGGCGCCTTCTTTGCCGAGCCAATCATGGGCGCGGGCGGCGTCATCGTCCCGCCCGAGGGCTACCTCAAGGCGATGTGGGAGGTCTGCCAGCGGCACGACATCCTCTTTGTCGCGGACGAGGTCGTGACAGCCTGGGGACGGCTCGGCCACTGGTTTGCGTCCCTCGATGAATTCGGCGTCCAACCAGACATCATCTGCTCGGCCAAGGGGCTCAGCTCCGGGTATTTGCCCATCGGCGCGATGATCTACTCGGACCGCATCCACGACGCGATCAGCGCCGATACGTCGCGCTGGTACACGTCCGGCTTCACCTACTCCGGCCACCCGGTCTGCTGCGCCGCCGCGCTCAAGAACATCGAGATCATGGAGCGCGAGGACCTGCTGACCCACGTGAACGAGGTCGGGCCCTATTTCGAGGCGCAACTCGCCACCCTCGCAGACCTGCCGACGGTAGGCGAGGTGCGCGGACGCAAGCTGATGATGTGTATCGAGAATGTGGCCGACAAAGCCTCCCGCACGTTGCACCCGGACGAGGTGAACATCGGCAAGCGCATCTCGGACAAGGCCGAGGAGCTGGGCCTGATCGTGCGCCCCATCGGGCCGCTCAACATCATGTCGCCGCCGCTGATCATCACGCGCGCGGATGTCGATACGATCGTGGACCGGCTTGGCCGCGCGATCGAGATGGTGCACCGGGATCTCGCACAGTAAGCTCGAGGCCATGAGCAAACCCGACAAAGCCACCAAGGCGGCATCGTCCTGGATCGAGGCGCACAAAGCGGACCTCAGCACGGCGACCGCCACGATCTTTGACTACGGCGAGACCGCCTGGCGCGAGTACCGCTCGGCGGCGTGGTACGTGGACAAGCTGCGCGCCGAGGGCTTTGACGTCGAGGAGGGCTCGGGCGGCATGCCAACCGCCTTTTGCGCGCACTGGACCAATGGCCCGGGCGGCAAGGTGATGATGTACGCCGAGTACGACGGCATCCCCGGCCAGTGCCAGGCGGCTGTGCCTTATGAGGCACCGCGTGAGGGGCTGCCCTACCGCGCGGGCGGACACACGGACCCGCATTCGGGGCTGGGGATCGGCGCGCTCGGCGGGCTCCTGGCCACCAAAGCCGCGATGCAAAAGCACGGAATTTCCGGCACGCTGCGCTTTATGGGTGAGCCGGCGGAGAAGGTGCGCGGCTCGAAACCCATCCACGCGGCGCGCGGGTATTACGACGGGCTCGACGCGGCGCTGTCGTTCCATCCGTACTACATGGACCCGCTCTGCAACACCGTGCGCTGGGACACCCACTGCGGCGCGGCCTACGCGATGGTCTACCGGTTTAGCTGCCCTGAACCGGAGCGCTGGGGATGGGTGGCGACCACCCATCCTACGGACGACGGCGCGCGTAGGATGGGGGGTCCTCACCCATCTGCCCCGCCGATCCCGCAGGCCCATTCCGACGTGCGGGCGCCCGGGGCGCAGGATGCGCTTGTGCAGATGTATCACCTCTCGCGGATGACCCGGGACGCGATGCTGCCGCATCGGGGCGGCTGGTCGATCTCGGAGGCGATCCTGTCGGGTGGGCAAGCCACCGCAGACAACCTCCCCGCGCGCCAGTGCGACCTGCAGTACATGATCCGCGTGCCGACGGTCGAGGACGCCGAGCGCGTGACGCTTGCCCTCGACCGAAATGCCGAGGCCGCAGCCGCCGCGACAGGCTGCACGTGGGAGCGCATCTGGGTGTCCAAGTCGCGCCCGGGCCTGGCCAACCACACGCTTGCGCAAGCAACGTGGGAGGCTTTGGAGCAGGCGGGGGCGCCCGTATGGAGCGCGGAGGCCACCCAGATCGCCCAGGACATCCAGAAGGTCGCGGGACATACGCCCAGCCCGAGCCCGTGGCTTCCCGCCATCGGCACGCTCATCGCGCCGCAGGAGGCAGAAGCGCTCCTACGGCGCGACATGCCTCCATCGCAGCTGAACAGCACGTCGGACGATTATACCGAGATGTGCTGGCATGCGCCTACTGCGCGGCTCTACGTCGGGCGGCCAGCCCTCAGCGGCGGTCCCTACCCCGGCTGGGTGCTCAATGCGCTTGGCGGCATCCCGGCCTGCATCGACCCGATGGTGGAGACCGCCGCCCGCACGCTCTCGGCCACGGCGCTGCGGCTGATGCAGGACAGGGAGTTGCGGGACACCGCCAAAAGGGAATTCATCCGCCGCACCAGCCAGAACAAGATCGAGCCGCTCTGCGACTACGATCCGCCGCTGGATCTCGATTGGCCGGAATACGTGGAGACCCCGCGCGGGCGTAGTTGGCGCTGAGGGGCGGGACCTGCGTGGGAAAGCCCTAATCCGCTAGGTTGCGTCAACAGAAGTTCACGCGCTGTTCCGCGGGGTGGCGCAATCGCGCCGCACGTTTTGCCGAAGGCAAACCTTCCGTGTGACGGGGGCGGGTCATGCTAGAGGCATGCCAGAGGCATGACGCGGCCTGACGGTGCCCGTCAGGCGGGCGCTCTATCTTGGGCGTACAGATGCCGAGTTTAGGGTTAGCCGCTCAAATCAAAAACAGCGTAATCGCCGGAAACGCCGCCAGGATCACCACCCGCACGATGTCCGACCCGACGTAGAACAGCACCGCCTTGTAGGTTGCGGTCATCGGCGTGGACTTGTCCATCGCGTTGATCACAAAGAGGTTCATCCCCACGGGCGGCGTGATGAGCCCCACCTCGACCACGATCAGCACAAGAATCCCGAACCAGATCGCGACCTGCTCGGGCGTCATGCCAAAATCGAGCCCCTGGATCACCGGAAAGAAGATCGGGATCGTCAGGAGGATCATCGACAGCGAGTCCATCAGGCAGCCGAGGATCAGGTAGAACACCAGGATCAGCGCCAGCACCACCCAAGGGCTGAACCCCTGATCGACGACAAAGGACGACATCTCCTGCGGCACCCGCGTGAGCGCGAGGAACCCGTTGTAAAAGGCCGCGCCGAGGATGATAAAGAAGATCATCGCGGTGGATTTCGCGGTAACCGAAAAGCTCTCGAGCAGGGTCTTCCAATTGAGCCCACCATTCACCAACGCGATCAGCCCGGTGCCAAAGGCGCCCACGGCGGCGCCTTCGGTCGGCGTAAACCACCCGGCATAAATGCCGCCGACCACGAGGCCGAAAACGAGCAGCACCGGCCAAACCGCAATGAGACGTGCAAACCGCTCGCTCATCGGGATCGCAGGCCGCGTGCCGGCCGAGTTCGGGTAAAGCCGCACGTAGATCGACACCGCGATCACGTACCCCAGCGCCGCCAAAAGCCCGGGGATGAAGGCCGCAAGAAAGAGCTTCGCGATGTTCTGCTCGGTCAGGATCGCATAGATCACCAGCACCACCGAGGGCGGGATCAGGATGCCCAGCGTGCCGCCCGCCGCCAAGGTCGCCGTCGAGAACCCGCCGTCGTAGCCATAGCGGCGCAGCTCCGGCAGCGCGACGCGGGACATGGTCGCCGCCGTCGCCAGCGACGATCCGCAGATCGCGCCGAACCCCGCACAGGCCCCGATGGAGGCCATCGCCACCCCGCCCTTGCGGTGACCGAGAAACCCTTCGGCGGCCCGGAACAGCGCCTGGCTCATCCCGCCCAGCGTCGCGAAATGCCCCATGAGCAGGAACATTGGCACGATCGACAGTGAGTAGCTGGAGAAGGTGGTAAACGTCTCGGACTTCAGCCGGTTGAGCGGCAGGTTGATGTTCCCGGTGACAAGGTAGAGCCCCACGAGCCCCGTCAGGAACATCGCCAGCCCGATCGGCACACGCAGGAAAATCAGCAGCAAAAGCGCCGGAAAGGACGTCAGGCCAATCTCGAGGTTGCTCATGCCTCCGACCCCTCTTCGGGGACGATGTCGCGGCCCGTGGCGGCTTCGGCCAGCCGCACGGCCGCCATGTAGGTCCCCACCAAAGCCGCCGCACTCGCGCCCGCAAGGGAGGCGGCGTAAGCCCACCAGATCGGGAATTGCAGCAGGAACGTCGTCTCCCCGTACTGCCGCTTGGACATCATCCCGTCGCTCAGCCGCCAGGCGATCACGATAAGCACGGCGGCAAAGACAACCTCGATCACCGCCTTGAGCCAACGCAGCACAGGCGCCGGCAGCCTGGAGGTGAACACATCCACCGTCGCGTGCCCTCCGGTGATCTGGCAGAGCGGCAGAAAAGCAAAGATCGCAAACGCCACGCCCGATTCCACCAGCTCGAAGTCACCGTTGATCGGGCCCACACCCAGCTCCAGTAAGCGCTCGGACCAGCCCGCCTCGAACCAGTGCAGCACACCGTTCATCTCGCGTCCGAGGATCGACAGGCACACGAGCAGGATCAACGCGGTCAGCAAGAGCCCGCCAAGGATCGCCATGACCTGCGCCAGCGTCATCATCGCCTTGTGCATTGCACCTGCCCTCCCGCTGGCGCGCTCCGTGTCCCATCAAAAACGCCGCGCAAACCAGTCGCGCGGCGTTCGATTGTAGCGGCGGTCAGCTGCCGTGCGCCGCCATCAACTCTTTGGCCTGGTCGATCAGCGCCTGCCCGTCGATGCCGCGCTCGGCCATCTCGGCCACCCACGCGTCATAAAGCGGAGCAGAAGCCGCCTCCCATGCACTCGTGTCCGACACCGTCACGATGTTGTTGCCCATCTCGACAGCCGTGGCGCGCGAGGCCGCGTCACCGCCCACCATCACGTTGGCCGCGTTGACCGAGAACCCTTCACCCGAGTTCTCGTCAAAGACCCGCTGCAGCTCCGGCGAGAGGCTGTCCCAGGACTGGCGGTTCATCACCAGCGCAAAGGTCACGGTGTAGAAATAATCGCCCTCGAACTCGGTGTGGTTCTTCACCAGCTCCGACGTCTTGAGCGAACCGGTCACCTCCCACGGGATCACCGTCCCGTCGATGACACCTTTCGAGAGCGCCTCCGGCACCGCAGGCACCGGCATGCCGACCGGCGTCGCCCCAAGCTCTTTCAAGAGCGCGTTGATCTGGCGCGAGGGACCGCGCACCTTGAGCCCTTCGAGGTCCGACGGCGCCGCGACCTCCTTGCTGGCGTGAATGACGCCGGGTCCGTGCACCCAGGTCCCCAGGACCTTGACGTCCTTGAACTCGCTGTCCTCCATGTGCTCGACCATCATGCGCCAATAGGCGGACGAGGCCGCGCCCGCGTCGCTCACCATGAAGGGCAGCTCAAAGACTTCGGTCGAGGGGAAGCGGCCCGGCGTATACCCGATCACCGTCCACGAGATGTCCACGATCCCGTCGATCGCCTGGTCCATCAGCTCGGGCGGGCGCCCGCCCAGCTGCATCGCTGGAAAGCGGTTGATCTTGACCGCGCCGTCCGAGGCCGCCTCGATGCTGTCCGCCCAGGGGTCGATGATCTGCGAGGGGATCAGCGCCGGCGCCGGCAGAAAGCCGTGCAGGTTGAACTCGAAATCCGCCGCCTGCGCCGTGCCCGTCAGGCCCAGCGCCAGGGCCGCCGCCCCCAGGAAATTGCGTCGATTGAACATGTCATCCTCCCATTTGACTGCCGCGCGCCGCATAAGACGCACCGCGATTCGACCGATGTATGGGCACAATTTGTAACTGTCCCGCGGGGCTTACCAGCAAATTCGCCGCTGGGGTCGTCTACTCCGCTTCCGTCAGAGTCAGCGCAACGGACGGCAGCCCGACCACATGGCCCTCCAACGTGTCGCCTGCCACGACCGCTCCGACGCCCGCAGGCGTGCCGGTCATCACCAGATCGCCCGGCCGCAGGTGATAGAGCGTCGACAGATGCACGAGGATCGCCGGCACGTCATGGATCATCTCCGACAGCCGCGCATCCTGCCGCACCTGGCCGTTCACCTCCAGCCAGATGCGCCGGTCACCCAACGCTCCTACTTTTGCCAGAGAAGACAGCACCGCCTGCCCCTCGCCATCCTTGCCGATGTCCCAGGGACGGCGCTTGTCCTTGGCCTGCCCCTGCAGATCACGCCGCGTCATGTCGAGCCCCGTCCCGTAGGCGTAAACCGCCGCCTCGGCCTCGTCCGCGCTGCACCGAAAGAGCTCCGCCCCCAGCACAAACGTCAACTCCATCTCGTGATGATAATCTTCCGTGCCCGGCGGATAGGGCAACACGGCCCCCGAGTGCACCGCATTGGCCGGCGACTTGGTAAAGTAAAACGGCGCCTCCCGGTCCACTTCATTGCCCATCTCGGCCGCATGCGCCGCATAGTTGCGCCCCACGCAAAAGATACGCGACACCGGATAGCGCGCCGTCTCGCCCTCAACCTCCAGCGCAAACACCGGCGCCGGCTCAAACAGATAGCTCATCGCGAGACTCCCATGTTCTCTGGTTCAAAAATACCTCGGGGGGATCGGTGAAAATCCCTGGATTTTCACCGTGGGGGGCAGAGCCCCCATCAACCAAAAAATAAAGCGGCGAAGCCTCATTTTGATCACCGCGGCGGCAATCGCGTCGCCCCGTCCAAACGAATGGTCGTCCCGTTCAAATAGGGGTTCTCGGCAATCTGCGCCACCATCAGTGCGAACTCCGACGGGTTCCCCAAACGCTTCGGACCCACGATGTTCGACACGATCTTGGCCGTCACGTCTTCCGGCAACCCTTCCATCATCGGCGTGTTGAAAAGGCCCGGCGCAATCGCCACCACCCGGATACCCAGACCCGTCAACTCACGCGCGGCGGGCAGCGACATCGAGGCCACCCCGCCCTTGGACGCGGCATAGCCGCACTGGCCGAACTGCCCCTCTTCCATCGCGATGGAGGAGGTGTTCACGATCACGCCGCGCTCTCCGCCTTCGAGCGGCTCCAGCGTCGCCATGTGACGCGCCGCGTGGGACATGACGTTGAAGGTCCCGATGAGGTTCACGCCGATCACCCGCGCAAAGAGCTCCGTCGACAGCGCGCCCTCCCGGCCGAGGATCCGCCCCGCATCGGCGATGCCCGCGCAATTGACCGCAAGGCGCGGCGCGCCGATCTCGGCCACCACGGCGTCCATGGCAGCACCCACGGCGTCCGCGTCGCGTACATCGACCTGCGCCGCGGCACCGCCCAACTCGGCGGCCAACGCCTCGGCACCGGCAAGGTCATGGTCCAAAAGACCCACCCGCGCGCCCAGCCCCGCCAAATGCCGCGCCGTTGCCGCACCAAGCCCGCTTGCGCCGCCCGTGATGATCGCGCTTTGCCCTGATATCTGCATGCCCTGCTCCCCTGCCGCCAACCCGAACAGGGATGGCGAAAGAGGGCGCAAGTGTCAAAGGGCGAGGTTCAGACCCCTAGGGCTCCCACACCCCCGTCTGCCGCCCGCCGAGCTTGGAGTTCGAGAGCGGCCGCCAGGTCTCTGCCATCGCCGCAATCTGCGGATCGGCGCGCATCGCCAGATACGCCTCGAGCCAGGCCAGCTGAAACCCGCCCAGATCGCGCGAGCCGTCGAAAAAGCTCTGCACCTCGCCCGAGTGCCGCGCCGACGCCGCGCCGCTCTGCAAGTCCTCGACCGCGAACCGTGCCGCGCGTGGCAGCGCGCGGTCACATTCAGCCATCAGGTCATAGCCATGCGGCGCGACCAGCTTGGCCGTCACCGTCAGCGGTGCAACCGCGTGCAGCTGGTAGTGCAAAGCGTGTTTGCCCCGGCCCATCTCCTGCGGCAGGCTGCCGTCCTCGCTGGCGGTACACATCACGTACGACGCCGACCACACCGCCCAGGCGCGTAGCACCGGGTCTTCGGTGAGCTCCGCGACCGAGGCACCGGCCAGCGCCGCCCAGCCACGCAGGTTGCCGCGCTTGGCGCCGTTCGGCGCTTCGGCCTCCCAGTAGATGCGCTGCGCCTGCATCAGACCACCCAGCCAGTCGTGGATCGTGAACCACCGCGGATCGCCGCGATCCACGGTCTGGATTTTGCGCGCGACGAGCGCGAGCCCGGCGATGCGCGAGGCGATCGTGAGCCGTGACGTGTCGCTCTTGAGCGCGCCCAGCGCGCCGGCCTCCGCCCACGTGTAAAGCGTTTCGATCACGCAATCGGCGGCCCCCACGTCACCATCAAGCACGTCATCGGCGGCGCGCGCCAGATCGCGGATCAGGTCGTCCACAGGTTTAAGCTGTTCGACAGCCTCGGCCTCTGCTTCGTCGTCTATCACGGTCGAGCCCGTGCCTTCCACGTAGCGCGAGCCAAAGGACAGACCGTGTACCGGCTCCGGAGGGACGCATTCCGCCGCCACCGGAGTCGCGCCGCAGCACAGAACCACGGCCCCTGCCAAAAGCGCCCTCATGAGCCGCTCAGGCGCAAAAGGCGTGCCGTGCGCTCGGCCTCGGGGTGGCCCGCCCGCGCCGCCTGGTCGAGCCAGGCAAGCGCTTCGGGGACGTCTCGCACGACGCCCAGCCCGCGGCCCAGCATGTCGCCATAGGCGGCCATGCCCTCGATGTTGCCGGCTTCGGCGGCTGACTTCAGCCACTGAGCCGCTTCGGCGAGGTGGGCGCGCGAGCTGGCGCGGTCGCGGAGGAGCAAACCGAACTCGGCGCGCGTCGACACGTCGCTGCCCTCGCCGAGACGGCGGAAGAGCGCGGAGATGTCGTACTGCGCAAGAACCGCGTCCTGCACAGGCCCACCGGCGCGGCGGAATTGTCCAAGCACCCACGCCTGGTCCTGTGCGGTCCCATCGGCAGCCAGAGCGAGCAAGTGGCCAGCTGCAACGTCAGGATCATAGTTCTCGAGGTTCGGATCACTGGTCAACTGGTACAGAACACGGCGAGCGGCCAAATCGCCATCTTCGAGCGCCCGCTGCTGCACCCCTGCAGCGTTGGGCGCGGCCCCGGTGTCGAAGGCGCCCAGCTGAACATCGCTGAGCCGCAGTTTCGACAACACATGTTTGCCCTCGAGCGTCAGACCGATCTGCTTCCACCGGAAGGCCTGGGTCATGTCGCCAAGGATGGTATAGGCGTCCGCCATCTCTTCGACGTCCTTGGTCGAGCAGTTCATCTGCTGGACCGCGCGGTCGAAGTAGTCGGCCCGTTTGTCAGGGCTGACATGCGGAAGGGAGAACATCATCGCGAGGAAATCGCCCCGCTTTTCGATCTCGTCGGCGTATTGCTCGTAGACCGAGCGTTCGGTGCGCACGTCGGACTGCAGGCGCGAGATCAGACGGATCGCCGCCCCCTCGCCCCGGTGCGCGGCCTGGTCGAGCAGACGCAGGATTTCATCCGCGATCTCCGGCACACGGCCGTTGTCCTCGACCAGTGCGATGGCAAGGTCGAGCGCGGTCGTCACACCGTTGTTGAGGTAGACGCGGCGGAAGAACTCGATCGCGCGCGTGCGCTCGGCGGGGTTCGTCGCCAGCTCGAATTCCAGCTCGGCAAAGAGCTCCATCGCCTTGTCCGAACGGTTGAGCCGTTTCGCCCAGATGCGCTGCGCGCGTTCGGACATGAACGGATCGATCTGCACCCGCTGCGCGTGGCGCGCGAGGCTGTCGATGCGCCCGTTCAGCGCCTGGCTCTGGATGCGCGCGATGGTCCACGGCTCCTTGTAGCGGTCGAGCGCGATCAGGTCGGTGGCTGAGATCGGCACCGTCTTGTGCTCGCTCGCGGCATAGGCATCCGCCCAGGGCTGCGCCTCCCAGAGGCGCGGCGCGTCGGGCGCCTTGCAGCGGTAGAGGCTGTCGAGCTCGTGCATCGCCGCCTCCATCCCGTGACGGCTGACGCTGTCGGTCCAGAGGTCGACGGCGCGGTTCAGTATCGCCGGATCATCGCGATAGCGCACAAGCAGCGCGGCCAGCTCGTACTGCCCTTCGGCATCGCCCAGCTCGGTCGCCTTCTCGAGGTATTCGCGCGCGCGGTCCTCCCCGCCCCAGCGGCCAAAGCGCACACGGGTCTCACGTGCAAGGCGGGTGTAGGCCCGGCCCGGCGCCGAAGGCAGCATCACCACTTCTTGCAGGTACTGGAAGAAGAGCCCGTCCTCGTCCGCCTCCTGCGCGTCGACATTGACCCGCAGCTCCAGCAGCTTGGACATCTGCGCCCGGCGACTGCGATCCTCGGAATGGTTGAAGCCGAGGATTTCGCGCACGATCTCGAGCCGCGCACCGGAGGCTTCGAGCTCGGCGATCTGCGCCTCGTCCGGCACCATGCCGCGCTCAACCGCCTTTTTCAGGTAGTGCAGCATCTCGACGTTGTCTTTCTCGGCAGCGTCGGCCTTGAGGTGAAATTCCACCATCCGCCACGCGCCCGAGCGCGAACCGAGGTCGGCCGAAAACCGCAGCCAGGCGCGCGCCACATCGGGGTTGCGCGAGACGACGTTGCCTTCGAGGTACTCCTGCGCGAGGCGCTCGGCCCGGCGGCAAACGCCCTCGTCCAGCTGGCCGAGAAAACCGCCAAACGCCATCGTCACGGTCAGATCGAGCGGCGCATCCCAGTCGGGCATCGGCTCGCCCTTGAGCTGCATCCGCGCGATGTCGAGCAGCGCGTTGGCGTGGCCCGCATAGGCCGCCTGCCGCACCAGCTCGCGGGCATAGGGCAGGTCCTCGGCCACGGCGATCCCGTCGCGAAAGTGGCGGGCCAGCTTCATCTTTTGGTTGTTCGACAAGGCGTCGGCTTCGGCGCGCAGGCGCTGGAAGACGCCCGTCGCGGCCAGCTCGTCGAACTTGCCGGCGGCGATGTAGAGGTCGATCCGGGCAAAGTCCGCCTCGGGCCCGGCAAACCGCGCGTCGATCCGCTCGCGCCACGAGATCAGGTCGCTGATGAATTCGAAGAACTGGACCGGGTCCTCGTTGATCAGCTGCCGCACATGGCGGTCGATGTAGAGGATGCGGTGCACGTCCTCGAGGAACTCTTCCTCGCCCTCTTCGTCCACGTCGATCGAGACGTCCTGGGTGCGCGGGTTGCAGACGTTGCGCGGCTCGAAGGCGGGCGGCATGAACACCAGGTCCAGCGTGCGCGCCTGTTGCGCGGTCCCGATATGCGGGAGGATCAGCGCGGCTGCGCCGGTCAAAAGAAGTTTACGCAAGTTCATCTCACATGCCCTCCTGTTCGAGGCAGGCCACAACGCGCGGCTGCGGTCCAAAATTGGCGTCGAGCGCGATGTCGAGGTGCACCGCCCCGTCTCTCCAGAGCCCGCTGGTCGGGACAAAGAACCTTCCCGTTGCCACCTGGCCCTTGTTGCGCACGACGGCGCGGGTGCGGGTCAGGCCCTGGCGGTTGGTGAAGACAAACCGCGCCTCGGTGGCGGGCACTTCGCCCGCGTCGAGGAAGAGCGTGTAGCGTGCACCCGGATCGAGCGGCGTGAGGTCCACGCGGATCTCCGAGTTGCTCATGGTAAAGGCCGTGAGGGGCGTCCGGCAGGCCGAGGGGCCTTGCGCGGCGGCGATCAGTTCGGCCATCGGCTGGTCGCCGTACTGGCCGAGGTTGTGCTGGATCGGCACCTCCCACACGAGCACCGAGGGGCGCCCGGTCTGGAACGGGGTCGAGGTCAGGTAGCTGGAGATCGCACCAAAGGCGCCGCCGCCGTTGACGGCGTAGTGTACGGTCTCGATCCCGGAGAATTCGCTGAGGAACCCGGCAAAGTTCATCTCGGGCATGCCGGTCATCTCCGTCCCGACGGCAGCGATCTGCATCCGCCGCTGCGACCCCGACTGCCCGGCAAAGATGTTGGCGCCCAGCGCATTGCCCGCGCGCTGTGCCATCGCGGTGCTATAAGGCAGGATTTGCGGTTTCGGCAGGTCGCTCAGGCACGCCTGTTGCAGCCGCGCGTGCAGCGCGGATTGCACCATCATCGGTGTGCCGGAGGCAGAGGTGAACGTGCTGCGCGCGACGTTCTGGAATTCGGGCAGCTCGAGGATCGCCGCCGCCGTTGCCTCGGCCACGCGGCGCACGCCTTCGGTCGTCAGGCGCGGATCGGTGCGCAGGTAGGCGGGGCGCTCGACCGACGAGGTCACCAGCGCATTGCGGGCATCGACCGTCACCACACCTGCCTCGCGCAGACGCCGCACGGCGTCGTCGTAGACGGTGGTCGCGAGATCGATGTCAAAGCCGTAGTCGAGCGCGACCGGGCCCAGCTTGTCCGGCCACCCGAGCGCCTTGGTCGGGACGGGCACGTAGACCAGCGTGGTGCCTTGCGCCTGCAGCGCGGCCGCGAGGCGCGCGACCTGCGCCACGGATTTCTCCGAGATGTTGTGGTGCGAGTCGAGGTCGGGCGTGATCGAGTAGAACACGCCGCCGACGCCTTCGAATGCCGACGAAAAGCTGCCGTCGTCGAGGTTGGTGCAGCCGTACATCGACTGCGCCTCTGCCTCAGAAGTGGACCACATACCGCACACGGCGGCCAGGGCCGCGCTTGCCAGAAGCTGTCTCATGAGATGTGCCTCGCCTTTGTGCCTCAATTGGTCTGGATGTCCGCCACGCCGCTCGATGCCGGGTCCGCAAGGAGGACCGACATGTTGAGCGCCATGGTGCGCACAGCCAGGTTGCTCGATGATTGCGCCCTTTCGAGGTAGCGGCGTGCCTGCGCCTCCGCCTCGGGCGTTCTTGGGGTATTTCTGATCAGGTCCAGCGCCATGCGCAGCTCGACGCGGCCATCGCCGCCGGCCGAATGCTCTTCGATCCGCGCGCGGGTGCGCGCCGAGAGCTTGCCAAAGAGCCGGCCTTCGCCGTTGTAGGCCACGACCGCATCCATCGCGAGCGGGTTGCCCGCCCACGCATAGGGATAGAGGATGCGCATCAGCTGGTTTTTGAGCGCCTGCGATGTCGTGTCGGGGTCAAGGTATTCCATCGCGCGGATCATCTTCTTGAGCGACGACACGCGCCCGGCGCCTGCGGAAATCGAGGCATACTGCGCGATCTCCGTCGCATTCTCCTCGAGCCCCTCGCGCCAGAGCAGGTTCGAATAGCGCAGCGCGGCGAGCGTGTCCTGCCGGTCGGCGAGCGCTTTGAGCGTCTCGCGCGGCAGCTCTTGTTTGTCGAGCAGCGCAACCCGTGCCTGGCGCAGCTCGCGGGAGCGCAGATACTTGGTCTTGCGCAGGCCGCGGTCCACCACGATGGAGATGTCGTGGCCCTCGGTCGAAGTGGCCTTTGGCAGGCGGAAGTCGATCTCGGCCTCGGTCGCCTGCGCGGTTGTCGCCACGACGCCCAGCGCAAAGAGCCCGGTCAAGAGGACATAGAGCAGAGCCTTGCGCATCACGAGCCCCCCTGCCGCGGCTTGCAGCCGGTCTGCGGGATCGCGTCGAAGGTCAGCCCGCCGGCGGAGAGCACCATCGGACGCGGCTCCATCTTGTGAGCAAAGATCGCGTTCTGGGGCGAGATGTCGCCCGAGAGGTACTTGGGCAATTGCCGGGTGAAGTCGTTGTTCTCGAGCACGAGGTCGGCGCCGGTCGCCGTGGTCAGCCCGGCACGGTTCTGAGCAAAGAGGTTGTCCTTCACGAGCACGTTCACACCGTTGTCCTGCGCGCTGACCCAAAGGCCCGCGCTGCGGTTCATGGTGATGCGATTGCCGACCACCTGCACGCCGCGCGCGCTGCGCACCTCGATGCCCTTCTGGCGGTTCTCGACCACCCAGTTGCCGGCGATGGTGCCGCAATGGGCCTTGGCAAAGATGATGCCCGCGCCGCGGCGACGCCAGATCACGTTGTCCTCGATCCGGGCACGCTGGCTGTCGAACTTGAGCACGATGCCGGCGCGCTCGCCGCCGAGAATGAGGTTGCGCTCGATCCGGGCGTCATAGGAGCCGCGCACCACCTGGATGGCGTTGAACGCACCGCCCTGGAAGAAGACGTTGTCGGTCAGCACCGGACGGCCCGCGTTCACGATGGAGAGCGCCACGCGCTGCGGGTTGCGGAAGCGGTTGCCGACGACGCGCACGTCCTGGTCGGTGTCGATCCAGACCGAGCCGATGGTGTCGAAGAGGTTGCCGCTGATCTCGGAAGTGCCGCGGGACATGTGCAGGCCGTTGCGGGCGATCGAGATGCCGGCGAACTTGGACGTCCGGCCAAAGCCAAGATGCGAAAAGGTGCTCTTGCGCAGGATCAGGCGACCGCCGTTTGCGGCGGTGATGAAGGGCTTGAAGTCGGGCGCGTGCACGTTCGGGCCGCCCGTGCCGCTGATCGTCGCGCCCGTGGTCTCCAGCAGACCTAGCACCAACATGAAGGCACCCGCCTCGCGGTCGAATTCGAGATGGTGGCCCGGGCTTAGGATCAGCTCGGCATTGTCCCAGATCACCACAGGGCGGGTCAGCACGAGCACGCCGCGCGCGTCGACCGCGCCGGCGTTGGCCGAGCGGGCCGCCTGGATCAGCTCGCTCAGACCGGCACGGCCCTTGCGCAGCACCAGCGCCTTGGGCGAGGCGTCGCCCTGGGCGGTCACCACGTCAAAGATGTCACCCGCACCGTGGCTTTGGCTGAGCATCGCCAGCGGCAGGCGCATGTCGAGGTCCTGAAAGTCGAGGCCAAGCGTGCTTGGCGAGTCACCGTCTGTCGAGGAGGGCCGGAGCAGCGTCATCTGCTGCAACTCGGCCACGTCATCGGCGCCCGGTCCCGCCTCGAGCCCGTGGGGCAGCACGACGGGCGCCCACGGGTCGGCGGCAAGATTGCGCTCCAGCGTCATCAGCGCCTGCGAGAGCTGCATCGACAGCCGGTCAGGTGCGGCAACCGCCGCGCCCGCCAGTCCGATCACGATGCAAAAGCTCGCCGCAAAGCACAGATAAGACGCCAGTTTACGCATATTTTGCCAGGTCCTCGAGAGTTTCTTCGCTGGTGACCGGGAGGGTCACGACGATCAGTTCCGCATACGACGTGCCGCGGTTGGTGACGCGGGTGTCGTGCACCGGCGGCAGCTGATGGCGCGCGCCCTGCTCGAGCAGGAACGGCGTCTCGGCACCGGCGGCGATCTCCACCTTGCCGGAGGCGACGATCACCTCCTGGCCGGGCCCTGCGTCGATGCGCACATCCGCGCCCGGGCGCACCCGAAGGGACGACAGGTTGAGCCCCTCATTGGCGATGATCTGGCGCACCTTGCCCCAGGGCTTTTCGGTCCCCGAGTGCTGGTGCGCCTCGATGCGCTCCTCGCCCTTGAGGTGCTCTGCGACCTTTTTGACCGACTGGCAGTGACCCACGCGGGTGACCATCAGCGCGTCTTCGGTGTCGACGATGATGATGTCCGTCAAGCCTACCACGGTCACGAGGCGGTTGTCCGAGCGCACCATGGTGTTCTGCGTCTCGACGGCGATCACGTCGCCCTGCAGCACGTTGCCCTGCGCGTCGGCGTCCGAGATACCATACATCGCCGTCCACGAGCCGACGTCAGACCAGTCGATGTCGAGCGGCGCGAGCGCGATCTTGTCGGTCTTTTCAAAGACCATGCTCTCGGTCGGCTCGTCCTTGCAGTTGATGAAGGCGTCCTCGTCGAGGAAGAGCCCCTCCTCGGTCTCGTGCCCACGCGCGATGGCCTTGGTCACCCAGTCCACGGTCTCGGGGTCGACCTTGCGGTACTCCTCGATGATCGTGTCGGCGCGGAACATCGAGATGCCCGACGCCCAGTAGGCGATGTCGCTTTCGACCAGCAGCCGCGCCTTGCGGGTGGGCGGCTTTTCGACGAACCGCTCGACCGCGTGCAGGCCGTTGTGACCCACGATCGGGCCGCCGTCGGTGATGTAGCCAAAGCCGGTCTCGGCATAGCGAGGCTTGATCCCGTAGGTGATGATATAGCCCGCGTCCGCCGGCTTTTGCATCGCGCGGATGGTGGTGTTGATGTCGCCCTCGATCACGTGATCGGCCGGCACCACAAGCATGATCGCGCCCGGGTCGGTCTCGGCCAGCACGATGGCCGCGGCCAGGACGGCCGGGCCGGTGTTGCGCCCGATGGGCTCGAGGATGATCTGAGCGCCGCGCTCGATCTCGGCCAGCTGCGCCTTGAGCGTGCGGCGGTGCCGCGCGGAGGACACGATGACCGGGTCGGCAAAGCCGGCGCCCGAGTGCCGCTCGACGGCGGACTGGAAGAACGTGGGCGTGTCGACGCCTCCCACACGCTGGAACTGCTTTGGACTTTGCGTCCGCGAGACGGGCCAAAGGCGTGTCCCGTTACCCCCACAGATGATCAAAGGATGAATGAGCTGTGTCATGATCTGAAGTACCCCAGGATGTTTGGCAGACGGAAAATGGACTTCATCAGGCGCACCCGTCCGGGTTTGCCGATGTCGCCCGCATCCAAGGAGCCGGAGGTCGGCTCCAAGGTCACAGGGAGATACAGGTCCCCCTGCTGCGCAGCAGCGTTGGTGGCCGACGACTGGATGACCTTGACGGGGATTTTACGCCCGTCGGACATCACGATGGAGACGCTGTCCCCGTTGACCGCACGGCTCAGGCCATCGACGCTCATCATGGCCTCGACGGTTACGGCGGTCTCGCCCTTGCGGTGGAAGGTGAGGATCGGATCGCTTGGCAGCACCGTCGCACCTTCGTAGATCCCGTCGGCCAGACGGACCTCGCAGTCGCAGGGCAATTGGAAGTTCAGGATGTCGCCCGAGTTGGCGCTGATCGAAAAGATCACGTCGCCCTGGACGGCAGAGGGGTTCAGATAGGTGATCTGACCCGCAGAGGTCGAACGCATGTCCTGACCCGCCTGCGCGACAAAGATCGGGCGCGCCTCGTAGGAGAAGACATAGCGGTTCATCAGCAGCGACGCGGCAAGGCCGATCACGGCCACACAGGCGGCGCCGACGATGGCACTCTTGACATAGTTGCGGCCGATCTTGACGTCGGCATCCTTGACGCCCTTCGGCTTGACCGGGCCGGTGTAGCTCAGGAACGCGCCCAGCGTCACGAAGTCGCCCGCGATGAAGCTGTTGATGATGTAGCGCAGCTGCGGCAGGTGCGTGCCGGTCGGGTCGGCGAACTCGAGCCCGAGCTCGGAGGACTCGCGCCCCGAGACCACGCGCACTTCGGGCGTCAGGTCGATCTGGAACCCGTCAAAGGTGAACTTGACCTGCGCCAGACGGCTTGCGCCTCCGGTCTCGAGCTCGGTCTCCAGCGTCCGCTTGATATAGACATGCGTGAGCGACAGGCCCGCGCCTTCGTAGCGGTCGTCGCCCAGCTGCACAGTGAACGGGATAGGCAGGACCGGGTGCTCGCGCTCGGTCACGAAATCCGTCGGGATCGGCTGCGCGGGCGCAGGTGCGGGCGCCGGCTCGGCAGGCGCCTCGGCTTGCGCGGCGGCCGCGGTCATCGGCGGCATCGCCTCTTGCACGGCCGCCTGCACTTGCGGGTGCATCGGCGCCTGCTGCGGCGCCTGCGGCTGCGGCATGTGCTCGGCCGGCATCTGCGGCTGCATTTGCGGCTGAGGCGCGTACATGCCTTGCGGCTGCATCTGAGGTTGAACCTGCGCGTGCGGCATCACCTGCGCGGGCGCCTCGGGCGCACGCAACGCAGCGCTGAAAAAGCCCTGCTGCGGCGGCTGGTACGGCGCTTGCGCCACAGGCTCTAGACCCGGCGTCGGCATCGGCGGCACGGGTGCTGCGGCAGCAACCGCCGCGGCCTTCTTGCTGCGCTTGGAGGCTTTCTTCTTGGACCGTGTCCCGCGGTCCGAAGTCGACAGCTCCAGCGGCGCACCTGCGGCGTCACCGGCAAGTTTGCGGTTGATATCGCTCGAAAGTTTCAGTTCGCCCGGCATGGTTCAGCCCTACCTCTAGAAATTGCCGATCAGCGCGACGGCTGCGGTCAGTGCCGCAATCGCGATCGCGTGGTGCGCGGTTGAATCCCACGCTTTGATTTTTTCTTCTGCAGCGAGCTTCAGTGCCGCCGGATCGAGCGTGGCGCCCTGGCGGGTCCACTTTTGCTTGTCGAGCCGGAAGAGCACGAAGGTCTTGACGGACGCCCCTGCGATCTGACCGAAGTAGAGCAGGAACGGGTGCGTAATCTTGAAAACCTTGCCTGTGAACGAGAACAGGATCACGCAGAAGATGTAGCGGGTCGTCATGACCCACGCGATGTAGAGCGGGACGATCTGCCAGGTGCCGCTGACCGCGGTGATCACCACCGTGATCGGGCCGACAAGGGTCGTCCAGGCCGAGACACGCTGGTCGAGGATCGACCACCAGGTGAAGAACCCGATCTTGAACGGCGAGTGCTTCAGCGCGCGGCCATTGGTGCGCATCATGTTGCCGAACCAGCGGACCATCAGCGTCTGGGCACTGTCGAGGAACGTCGGGCGCGGCTGGTCTTCGTGGCTGACCGATTGGACGTCCGGCAGGTAGCGCAGCTCGTAGCCGCGGGTCAGCAGCCAGTACCAGGTCGATTTGTCGTCGCCGGTCAGGAACTTGACCCGGCCGAGACGCCAGTGGTCGAGATAGTCCGCGTCCACACCTTCGATAAAGGTCGGATCGGTTGCCAGCGTCGCGCGGAACACACTCATCCGGCCCGTCAGGGTCAGCACGCGGCGGGAGAGACCCATCGAGCACATCATCATCTGACGCTGGATAAACCGCAGCACGAACCAGTCGTGAAAGAGGCTCTGCTTGGGGATCTGGGAAGCTTCGTCGGTGGTGAGCGCGCCCACCTTGTCGTTGGTGAACACGGGCGCCGAAGCGTACCAGATGTTCTCCGGCACTTCGGTGTCGCCGTCGACGAAGACGAGGATGTCGCGCTCGGTCGGGCAAAGCCCGCGAATGATGTTGAGCGTTTGCGCCAGCGCGTCGCGTTTGCCGTTCGCCGGGATGCGGTCGATGATGAGCTTCACGCTCGACATGTCGCGCGGCATGGTGTCGTAGATCTGCTGGATCAGCCGCTGGTCGGCGCCGTCCACGACCGAAGCCACGATAGTGGCGCCGTCGCGGGCATTGGCGGCCGCGTTGAAGGCGGCACGGTACACGGTCATCGTCACTTCCGGCGGCACCATGAACGAGGTGACCAGCATGTAGCAGTGCGAGACGGTGCCGTTCTTTTCAAAGCGGCGGATGCTGCGCGCCTTGGAAAGCGGGTAGACGACGTGGCGGAACCAGTAGGCGCGCATGAAGTTCGTCGCCGCCCAGGAGTACCGCCACATGCCAAGCGCGCCCAGAATGAAGATGGTGTTCTCAGCCCCCGAAAAGTCCCCGAGGAACGTCTTCGGCACAACCATCGCCAGGATCGCGATCACCGCGAAATAGGCCATATGTTGAAGGGTCAAGATCATCGTCTGAGCGCGCCTGTTTTTGCTTATTGCTCTATGTTTTCTGCTCGTAGTCGGGGGCTGGATGTTACCAGCAGATCCCCTCATACGTGCCATTTGAGACTTTTTTGCGGTCCATTCGTGTCAAATCGATCATTGGTTTATCGACCGACCCGAGTGTCTCGATGGTGCCCTTGTAGAAGTTGCCCACCAGCACCGTGTCCGAGCCCTCGATGACCTTTGCCAGATCGTCGTTGAGGCGTCCGGCCAGGTTCGGCACCACGTCGTTGCCGCGGCCTGCCGTCGAGTTCTCGTTGGCAAAGGCTTCGTGCACGTAGGGGTCAAAGATTTCGACCTCGACGCCATTGCGGATAAGACGGCCGGCAAGCTCTGCCAGCGGGCTTTCGCGCAGGTCATCGGTGCCCGGCTTGAAGGAGATGCCGACAAAGCCGACCTTCTTGGCGCCGGAATTCTCGACCATGGCCTCGGCCCGGGCGATCTGCGCCTCGTTGGCGTCCATCACCGCCTCGAGCATATGCGCGGTCACGTTCTTCTCGCGGGCGAGGTGACGCAGGGCGCGCACGTCTTTCGGCAGGCAGGAGCCGCCAAAGGCAAAGCCGGGGCGCATGAAGTAGCTCGAAATGTTCACCTTGTCGTCCGAGCACAGGATCTCCATGACCGTCTGACCGTCGAGGCCGCAGGACTTGGCGATGTTGCCGATCTCGTTGGCAAAGGTGACTTTGACCGCGCGCCAGGTGTTGGAGGTGTATTTCACCATCTCGGCGGTGCGCAGGTCGACCACGTGGATCTTGCACGGCAGGTCCTGGTTGATCTCGGTCAGGATGTCGGCAGTGCCGTTGTCCATTGCACCGAACACGATCAGGCCCGGATCGTAGTAATCCTCGATCGCGGTCGATTCACGCAGGAACTCGGGATAGTAGCCCACGCCGAACTCCTTGCCGGCGGTCTTGCCCGACGTCTTTTCGAGGACCGGGATGCAGGTGCCTTCGGTCGAGCCCGGCACGATGGTCGAGCGGATCACAACCGAGTGGAAGCTGTCCTTGTTGGCGAGCGCCTTGCCGATGTTCTCGCAGACGATCTCGACATACTTGAGACCGACCGACCCGTCAGGCGCCGAAGGCGTGCCGACCGCGACAAAGGAAGCGTCGGAATTGTCGATTGCATATTGCACGTCGTCGGTGGCAAAGATGCGGCCCGCCTTGTGCTGCTCAGCGATGAGCTCGTCCAGCCCATTCTCGACGATGGGCGACAGGCCGTTGTTGATCGCGTCGATCTTGCCCGGGTCCACATCCACGGCGATCACATCGTGACCGTCCTTGGCCAAACAGGCCGCTGACACAACACCCACATATCCAATGCCGAAGACACTGATCTTTGCCATTTGCTCTTCCTCGCGTTTCGAGTCTGTCGGCCCCCACCGATTGGAAACAAGGTACGCTGCAGCGCCGAACCGATCCACGAACGTGAACAATCAATCCCCCCGGGGAGGGGGGTGGTGACATATCCGCATCAAACCGGGGTCAAATGAGAAAAAACCCGTAAAATCCAAGGGTTCCTGTGGCGAAACGGGCTTATGGCCGCCTTATTCTCGCCACATTGCCACACTCTCGCCACATTGCTGCAGGTGCGAAGGGGGCGGCATCGCAGCGCTTGTGCGGCAGGCTCAAGGCAAGCCTATGGCCAAGGGGTTACCGCTAAACCTCAAAGGGAATCGTGGAGGAGTGCGAGTCGCGTCTCGCGAGAGTTCCGCAGCACGCGCGAGACGCTCGGCACAGTCGCGCGGCAGATCGTCTGCGGGGGTCGCCCCGCGAGACCTAGCGTTTCAAGATACTCAGCCTTCGGCTGGATAACGCTCCGCGTAGGTCTTGACCGACTTGCCGGCCACCAGATCGGCCACCTGCGCATCGAAGGTTAGAAAGTGCGCCGTCTCGCGATGCGCAGCAAACGCCGCCACATCGACATAGACTTCGTAGAGGAAGACCTCGTCCCCCTCCACGCAGATATCGAATTGCAGGCAGCCCGGCTCCTCGCGCAGCGACGCGTTCGCGTTGGTGCGCATGAGCGGCAGGAACTCCGCCATCCGCCCCGCATGGATCGTAAACGTCACCGCCACGACATAACTCATGTCCCTGTCTCCATATCCATCCGCCGATGCTCTGCCGCCGATACATACGCCAACTCGCAGGCCCGCATCACGTGCATATACTCCCGCGCCTCGTTCTCAATGGGCGCGCCCTCCAGCACATGATCCGCCACATGCCGGATCAGATGCGCAACGCAGCCACCCCCAAAGACCGTCCGGTCCGTCGCGTAGGTGTCTTCGAGCGGCTTTAACGCCATCTCGCCCATCCGCCGCGTCCAGAGCCGCCCCGCCCCGTCGAGCCGCAGCACGCCCGCCGAGCCCTCGATCTCCATCTCGCCCATGGTCAGCCGCTGATCTTCGGCAACATGATCGACCAGCCGATTGCCATCGAACACCGACCGCACCCCGCTCACATGATCGAGCGTCAGCACGCCAGCGTCCTCCCCCGCAATCACCGGATTGAGCTGCCGCAGGTCCGCATGCACATATGCGATGTCGCCAAAGAGCCAGCGGAAGGTGTCGACGAAATGGATCGCGGTCTCCTGCACGAGAAACCGCTCCATCGTTTGAAACACCGGCTGGCGGTCCAGATACGCGCGCTCCCCCTGCCCGTCGCCTGGACGCAGGGCAAAGCGCGCCTGATAAACTGTGCCAAGCGTCTCGGCCTCCAGCAGGTCACGAATTTGCCGGTACCACGGTTGAAAGCGAAAGTTCTCGTGGATCACCAGGGTCGTGCCAACCTCCTCGGCTTCGGCAATGACCGCGCGGGAAACCTCCATCGCATCGCAAAAGGGTTTCTGGCACACGATTAATGGCACCTGTCCCAGCGCCGCGCGGATGATCCCGGCATGGGTGGGCGGCGGCGTGACGATGTCGAGCACGTCACATCCTCCCGCCATTAGCTCTTCCACCGTCGCGAAAGCGGCAAGCCCTTGCTCAGCCGCCAGTGCCCTCTGCCCGGCGTCAGGGTCACAGATGCCCACTACCTCGACCCGCGGGTCCGACTGCCACGCCGCCAGATGCAGCTGGCTGAAATATCCGAACCCCGCAATCGCGACGCGCAAGCTCATGGCGACACCTCTGCGAGATGCGTCTCGAGCGCCGAAACCATCGCGCGGCACCCCATGTCACCGCCAAACTCCATCGGACGCAGGTCGTTCGCCTCGAACCCCGCCTGCACCGCCGCCTCGATCAGCGCGGCTGCATCGGCAAACGCCTCCTCCGCCCGACGGTCCGCGATATAGTCGAGCATCATCGCCCCCGACAGCACCGCCGCCAGCGGGTTCGCGGCGTCCTGCCCGGTGATGTCCGGCGCCGATCCATGCGCGGGCTGAAAGAGCGCGTGGTCATCGCCGTACTCCCCGCACGCCGCCATGCCCATGCCGCCGACCAGACCGCCCGCCAAGTCCGACAGGATGTCGCCAAAGATGTTCTCCATCACCAGCACATCCGCCTCCCAAGGCTTGCGCACCAGATCAAGCGCCATCGCGTCGATATAGGCATAGCCCTTCGTCACCTTCGGAAACTCCGGCGCGATCTCATCGTAGATCTTCCGAAAGAATGCCTGACTGGTAAAGACGTTGGACTTGTCCACGCAGGTCAGCTGCCCCTTGCCGCCGCGCGCCTTGCGCTTTTCAGCCAGCCGGAACCCGAACCAGTGCAGCTTTTCCGTCGTCGGGCGCGTGATCCGCATGATGTCGTGCACCGCGTCATCGCCGAACACCTCCGCCCGGCCGTGGACAGCCGCCGAGTAAAAGAGCCCCTCGGTCGACTCGCGCAAGATCACCAGATCGAGGCTCGCCGCCCGCGGGTCCGCCAAGCGTTGCGGCGCGTTGGGGTAGGCTTTGACCGGACGCACCCCGGCATAAAGGCCAAAGAGATCGCGCAGCCGCAGGTGCGGGCTGATCTCCGTCCCGTCCTTGTGCCGCACACTCGGCAGGCCGATCGCGCCAAGGAAGATCGCCTCCCCCTGCCCGGCACGTGTCTCGCCATCCGGCTGGATGTCTTGCCCCGTCTCCCGGAAGTACGCCGCGCCCGCGGCGATCACGTCGCGGCTCAGCGCCGGCAGCCCGACCCGCGCCAGCGCGAGGTCGCACAGGTGCAGAGTCGCCTCGGTCACCTCCACACCGATTCCGTCGCCCGGAATCACGGCGATCCTTGCAGCCTCTGTCATCTTTGCTCCTTCAAAATTGCGGCAGGCCAAGCTGGTCGAGCAGCGTCAGCAACTCCTTGGCCGACCTCTCCCGATGCGCGCGGAAAAGCTGCCGCGCCCGCTCCGCCTCCCCCCGGCGCAAGGCGCCGAGGATGTCGCGGTGTTCGGCAGTGGATTTGTGCGGCAGATCGCGCAGGCGCAGCGTCATCATGCGCGCGCGGTGCGACCGGTCAAAGAGCGTCGATGTGATCGCGCAGAGCCGAGCGTTGCCGTGCAGCCGAAGCAAGGCCCGGTGAAACACGTCGTCCGCTGCCGCCCAGGCATCGAGGTCACGCGCCGTCAACGCCGCCTCCATCGCTTCTGTCGCGGCCTTCAGCGGCGCTAGGTCCTCTGCCTCCGGTCGCCTCGCGGCAATTTCAGCAACGGCATGCGGCTCGAGCGCAGTGAGGATCTCGTAGATCTCACGCATGTCCTGCACCTTGAGCGGCGCAATGCGCGCGCCCCGCCGCGGGATCAGGTCCAGAAGCCCCTCGGATTGCAACCGGATCAGCGCCTCCCGCACCGGCGTGCGGCTCATCTGCAGACGCTCGGCAATCTCCGGCTCGGTATATGACGCACCCGCCGCCAGCGCATTGCTCAGGATCTGCGCCTTGAGCTGCGCATAAGCATCCCCCGTCAGGGATCGCCGCGCCTCCGCCACCGCCGGCTCAGCCATGAGAAATCCGCCATTGCGTCATAGCGGCAATAACGCATACATTAATGCACACGTCAATGCACACACGGCGAGGCCGGCCATGAAAGACAGCGGCATCTGGAGCATCTACGCGCTCAAATACGCGGAGCGGAACGCGCGCACGCGGGCTGACAGTTTCCTGAAGGACGACCACCCGGCGGCGCCACACGGCATGGATTACTTCGTCTGGGTGCTCGACAACGGGGCGCAACAAATTGTCGTGGACACCGGCTATGACGCTGACGAAGGCGCGCGCCGCGACAGGCCAATCCTGCGGGACCCGGCGCAGGCGCTGAGCGCGCTGTCGCTCGATGCGGAAACGGTCGAGACGGTCATCATCACGCATCTGCACTACGATCATGCCGGCGGGCTGACGCGGTATCCGCGCGCCAAGTTCCACATGCAAGCGCAGGAGATGGCCTTTGCCACGGGCCCCTGCATGTGCGACCCGGCGCAGCAGGCGCCCTACACCGCCGAGCATATCTGCGACATGGTCCGGCATGTCTTTTCGGGGCGCGTGGTGTTCCACCAGGGGGACGCACAGGTCGCGCCGGGGGTGACGGTGCACCGTGTCGGCGGGCATTCGAGCGGGCTGCAGGCCGTGCGTGTAATGACGGCACAAGGGCCAGTCTGCCTCGCGTCTGATGCGGCGCATTACTACGAAAATTTCGAGGCGGGAAAGCTCTTTCCCATCGTCTTCGACCAGGCCGAGATGCGGCGCGGCTTTACCCTGATCCAGTCGCTGGCCAAGGGGTCGGGCCTCGTCATTCCGGGCCATGACCCGCTGGTGCGGGAACGGTTTCCCGCGTTCGGCACCAGCGGATTTGTGTGGAAGTTGGCGTAGGGTGGGCTACAGCCCACCCTACCGCTCAGCCCCCCGCGATCTGCTTGGCCTTCTCGACCAGCACCTCGGCCTGCCGGATCGACGCGTAGTCGATCAGACGACCGTCGAGCGACACAGCCCCTTTGCCAGCTGCCTCGGCCTCGGCCATCGCCTCGAGAATGCGCTTGGCCTTGGTGATCTCCGCCTCGGACGGAGACATGACTTCGTTCGCCAAAGCGATCTGCGAGGGGTGGATCGCCCACTTGCCTTCACATCCGAGCACCGCAGCGCGTTTTGCGGCCGCCTTGTACCCATCCGCGTCCTGAAAATCGCCGAATGGTCCATCGATCGGGCGCAAGCCATTGGCGCGCGCAGCGACCACCATGCGCGCCAGGGCGTAGTGCCACATGTCACCCCAATGCGTTTCGCGCGAGCCATCTGCCGCTGGGTCGGTCAGAACCGAATAGTCGGGGTTCACACCCCCGATGATTGTCGTACGGGCGCGCGTAGAGGCGGCGTAATCCGCCACGCCAAAGTGCAGCGACTCGTTGCGTTTGGAGGCGGCGGCGATCTCGGACACGTTCTGCATGCCCAGCGCGGTCTCGATGATGTGCTCGAAGCCGATGCGCTTGGTATAGCCTTTGGCGTCCTCGATCTGGGTCACCATCATGTCGACGGCATAGACGTCTGCGGCCGTGCCGACCTTGGGGATCATGATCAGGTCGAGCCGCTCGCCCGCCTCCTCCACCACGTCGACCACGTCGCGGTACATGTAATGTGTGTCGAGGCCGTTGATGCGCACCGACATGGATTTCGAGCCCCAGTCGATCTCGTTCAGCGCCTTGATGATGTTTTTGCGCGCCTGCTCTTTTTCGTCGGGCGCGACGGCATCTTCGAGGTCGAGGAAGATCACATCGACGTAGGAAGCTGCCGCCTTTTCAAACATTTGCGGTTGAGAGCCCGGCACGGCAAGTTCAGAGCGGTTGAGGCGGCCGGGAGCCTGCTCGACAGGGAAAAACGACATGGGCGCGGTCCTTTTCTGCGCGGAGTGATGCGCCCCGCTACGCCGCAAAAAGAGCGTCCGTCAAGCAATAATGTTACGTGTGCAAAGGTATACGCGCAACTTTACTCACATACGCGACGCCTGTTTCGCATAGTAAAACGCGATCGCCTGCGCCCGGTTCTTCACCGCCAGCTTGTCATAAAGATTGCTCAGGTGGAATTTGACCGTGTTGATCGACACGCCCAGCTCCGTCGCCAGCTCCTTGTTCGTGAGCCCTTTGGAGAGCGCCTCGAGCATCGCGCGCTCCTTGCGGCTGAGGGTTGTGATCGGGTCGGCGGCCAGGTCCCGCACGTCGACGAAGGGGAAGACCATCTTGCCCGCCGCTACGTCCTTGCACGCGTCAAGCAGGTGCTCGACCGGCGCAGCGCGGTCCGCAAAGCCCGCCGCGCCCGCCGCCATGGCGAGCTTGGCGAGGTCCCGGGTCGTATCGCCGTAGACGACGAGGCGCGGTGCCTGGGGCTGGTCGCGCATGACTTCGATCAGCTTTTCACCGCCCAGCGCGGGCAGCGACCAGTCGATCACGCCAACATCCACGGGAAGGCGCATGGCTGTGCCTAGAAAGCCCTCTGCCGTGGCCGATGTCGCGACCAGGGAGAATCGCGGATCGCGATCAAAGACCTCGCTGAGCGCCGTCAGGACCAGCGCGTTGCTGTCCGCCAAAACTACCGAGATTTGATCAACCATCTGATTTCACGCGCTTAATTCCAATTTACTACCCATTTGAGCGGGTCGCGATACGGTACACACCAGCATACTTACCAATTAGGGCGGGCATTTACCTACCCATTTAGCTCCCCAAAAGCAGGAGTAAGGAATGTTGCCGGTTTGAGCAACATGCCGTTTTTAGCAGCATCAGACGCAAAAGGGTCCGTGGGAGACCCGATCAAGCGACCCAAGGGAGGCATCCAGCATGAGCGTACACGCAATTTTCCCCAAACTCGAAATTCCCGAGACAATCGCGGCGGGTCCGGGGCCGGGCAACACCGACGCGCGGGTTTTGGCGAGCTTTGCCGGGGCGGGTCTAGCCGATCACATGCACGCCGACGTGCTGCGCGGCATGGTCGAGTGCAAGGAGATGCTGCGCCAGGTGTGGGGAACCGAGAACACGTACACCTTTGGCGTTGCGGGCACCGGTTGGTCCGGCCTCGATGCGATGATGTCGGCGGTCATGCCGGGCGACACGGTCGTGGCGTTCATGAACGGGACGTTCTCCGGGATCGACGCTCTGACACTTCGCATCAAGGCGGCTACGCGCGCAGAACTGGCGGCCAACAGCCTCGACCCGCAGCCTGCGTCGGTCACTGTGATCGAGGTTCCGCACGGTACCTCTGTCACCGGCGAGATGGTCGAAAAGGCGCTGGCCGAGCACAAACCCAAGTGGGCCTTCATGGCGCATTGGGAAACAGGCTCCGGCCGGATCAACGACGTGCAGGGCTTTTCCGATGCTTGCGTGAAACACGGCGCGATGGGGCTGGTAGACGCGGTGTCGTCGCTGGGTGTCGGCGACTTCCGCATCGACGACTATCCCGGGGTGCATGCCTGGGCGTCCTGCCCGCAAAAGGGCATCTGCTGCCTGCCGCTGACCTACGCGCCGGTGTCGTTCAGCGATCAGTATATCGAGACGCTCAAGGCGCATGGCGCTTACACCTTTGTGCACAACCCGATCTTCGAGGCGCGGCACTGGGGGATCGTCGACGGCAAGGACGTCGAGAAGGGCACCTACCACCGCACGCATTCCGCCTACGCGGTCGCGGCGTTCCACGAGGCGCTGCGCATCACGCTGGAGCAGGGGGTCCCGCAAAGGGCGGCGGACTACGCCTTCCACGAGGCGGCGCTGCGCGCGGCGGTTACTGCGATGGGCTGTGACGTCACGTCGAACATGACCTCGCTTGTCGTGCTCAACCTGCCGGGGGAATTCGCGGGGCGCGAGATGGAGCTGGTGCAAGCCTGCCGCGCGCAGAACTTCGGCATCTGGCCGACGCTGTCGGCGCCGGTGCAGGTGCGAATCGGCATCCTGAACCTGCTGAACCAGGCGGCGATCACCGACATCGTGAACCGCTTTGCCGATGCCATGCGTGCGCTCGGGGCGGAGGTCGATCAGGCCCGCGTCGATGCGGCGTTGAACGCGCATTACGGCACCGCGCTGGCCGCGGAGTGAGCGTAGGGTGGGCATCTGCCCACCCTACCCCTGCCCACACCTGAGGAAGGAGGAGCCTCATGGACATCCACGAATACCAGGCCAAGGAAATCCTGGCGGACTTTGGCGTCGAGGTGCCGCAAGGCGCGCTCGCCTACAGCCCCGAACAAGCCGCCTACCGGGCGCGCGAGATCGGCGGGGACACCTGGGTCGTCAAGGCGCAGGTCCACGCCGGTGGGCGCGGCAAGGCCGGCGGGGTCAAACTCTGCCGCTCGGACGCCGAGTGCTACGACGCCGCCGAGGGCATGTTCGGCCAGAAGATCGTGACGCACCAGACCGGGCCGGAGGGCAAGGGCATCTACCGCGTCTACATCGAGCAGGGCGTCGACATCGCCTCCGAGCTCTACATCGGGTTCGTGCTCGACCGCTCGGCGCAGCGCGTGATGATCGTCGCCTCCGCCGAGGGCGGTATGGAGATCGAAGAGATCAGCGCCTCGCGCCCGGACAGCATCGTGCGCGCGACGGTCGAGCCTGCGGTGGGTCTGCAGGACTTCCAATGCCGCGAGATGGCGTTCCAGCTGGGGCTGGCGCCTGCCGAGGTGCAGAACTTTGTCCGCACGCTGCAGGGCTGCTACCGCGCCTTTCGCGAACGGGATGCGACGATGGTGGAGATCAACCCGCTGGTGGTCACCCGCGAGGGGCGCATTCTGGCGCTCGACGCCAAGATGACCTTCGACGACAACGCGCTCTTCCGGCATCCGCAAATCGCCGAGCTGCGCGACAAGAGCCAGGAAGACCCGCGCGAGAGCCGGGCTGCCGATCGGGGGCTCTCTTACGTCGGGCTCGACGGGAACATCGGCTGCATCGTGAACGGGGCGGGCCTCGCGATGGCCACGATGGACACGATCAAGCTGGCCGGCGGTGAGCCTGCGAACTTTCTCGACATCGGCGGCGGCGCCTCGCCCGAGCGTGTGGCCAAAGCCTTCCGCCTCGTGATGTCTGACGCCAATGTGCAGGCGGTGCTCGTCAACATCTTTGCCGGGATCAACCGCTGCGACTGGGTGGCCGAGGGCGTCGTGCAGGCGCTGCGCGACAACCCGGTCGACGTGCCTGTGATCGTGCGTCTTGCCGGGACCAACGTGGCGGAGGGACAGAAGATCCTCGCCGCCTCCGGCCTGCCGATCATCCGGGCCGCCACTTTGAACGAAGCCGCCGAACGTGTCGTGGGGGCTTGGAGAAACGACCTCTCTCAGGGCGTAACAGTTAGGGCCGTGTCATGAGCATCTTTATCGATCAAACCACGCCTGTCATCGTGCAGGGCATCACCGGCAAGATGGCGCGCTTTCACACGGTGGAAATGCAGCAATACGGCACCAACGTCGTGGGCGGCGTCGTGCCGGGCAAAGGCGGCGAGACCTGCGAAGGTGTGCCGGTCTTCAACACCGTGGCCGAGGCCGTGGCAGAGACCGGCGCCGAGGCCAGCCTCGTCTTTGTCCCGCCCCCCTTTGCCGCCGACAGCATCATGGAGGCCGCAGCCGCTGGCATCCGCTACTGCGTGTCGATCACCGATGGCATCCCGGCGCAGGACATGATCGCGGTGAAGCGTTACATGTACCGCTTCCCCAAAGAGCGCCGCATGGTGCTGACCGGGCCCAATTGCGCCGGCACCATCTCGCCGGGCAAGGCGATGCTGGGCATCATGCCGGGGCACATCTACCTCAAGGGCAACGTCGGCATCGTCGGTCGTTCGGGCACTTTGGGCTACGAGGCCGCGAGCCAGCTCAAGGCGCACGGCCTTGGCGTCAGCACCTCCGTCGGCATCGGCGGGGACCCGATCAACGGCTCGTCGTTCCGCGACATCCTCGAGCGGTTTGAGGCGGATGACGAAACTGACGTCGTGTGCATGATCGGTGAGATCGGCGGACCGCAGGAGGCCGAGGCCGCCGCGTACTTCCGCGATCACATGACCAAGCCGGTGGTGGCTTACGTGGCGGGTCTGACCGCCCCGAAAGGTCGGACCATGGGCCATGCCGGAGCGATCATCTCGGCCTTCGGCGAAAGCGCCTCGGAAAAGGTCGAGATCCTCAGCCAGGCCGGTGTGACGGTGGCCGAGCATCCCGGCCAGATCGGCGACACCATCGCCCAAGTGCTGGCCGCCTAAGCGCGCCCCGCCCCGGGCTTGAACCGGGGCCTCCACACCAAACAAAGTCCCGGGCTTGAACCGGGGCCTCCACGCCAAACGACGCCCCGGGCGCGCTCCGGGGCCTCTACCCTCAACGCTGGAGATGACACATGTCCCTCGACACGCCTTTTGTTGCCACCAACGCCAAGCCCACGCTCGCCGTGACCCGCCGCCTGCCGGCCTCGGTCGAGGCGGCGCTGGCCGAACGTTTCGAGGTCACCACCAACACCAGCGACTTGCCGATGGACGCCCACGCCCTGCGCGATGCACTCATGCGCCACGACGCGATGCTGCCGACGGTGACGGACAAGCTCGACGCGCAGGTGCTCGACATCTCCACCCCGCAAACGCGCATCCTGGCGAACTACGGCGTCGGGTTCTCGCACATCGACCTGGCACGGACCGAGACATTCGGCATGACCGTGACCAACACGCCCGACGTGCTGTCCGAGTGCACCGCCGACCTCGCTATCATGCTGATGCTGATGGTCGCCCGCCGCGCTGGCGAGGGCGAACGGGAGCTGCGCGCGGGCCGCTGGACTGGCTGGCGCCCGACACATCTGGTCGGCACAAAGGTCGCGGGGAAGACGCTTGGCCTTGTCGGCTTTGGACGCATCGGTCAGGAAGTCGCCCGCCGTGCGCATTTCGGCTTTGGGATGAAGATCGTTGTGACCTCCCGCAGCCCCGTCGACCCGGCCCTGCTGGCCCAGTTCAACGCCGAGCAATCGCCTTTGTACGAGACGCTTGCGGCTGCGGACTTCGTCTCCCTCCACTGCCCCGGCGGCGCAGCAAACCGGAACCTCATTGGTGCCGCAGAACTCAACGCGATGAAGCCCGGTGCCTTCCTCATCAACACTGCCCGCGGTGAAGTCATCGACGAGGCCGCGCTCACCCAGGCGCTCTGGTACGAGACCATCGGCGGCGCAGCTTTGGATGTGTTCGACGGGGAGCCGCGCATCAACCCGGATCTCGCCGCCTCGGACCGTCTGGTGATGCTTCCGCACCTCGGCTCAGCCACGCAGGAAGCGCGGGAGGCCATGGGGTTCCGCGCCATGGACAACCTCACCGCGTTCTTTGACGGCGAGACCCCGCCGGACCTCGTTCAGTAACTACATCCGATAGGCTTTGTGGCAGCTGCTGCAGGAGGCGCCGAGCGTGCGGAAAGTGGCGCTGAGCGCCTCTTTCGAGCTGGTGTCGAGGTTCTGCGCAGCGGCCTGAAACTTCGCCACCTCTGCGGCAAAGGCAGCGGGATCTTTCCAGATCACCGGCAAGGCTTCGGACTTGGGATCGCTCTCGTTCGCGGCAAATGCCCCTGCCGTGCCATCCGCATGGGCGACCAGCGCGATCTTGGCCGCGTCCGCCTTGGCGGCATCGAACGCGGTCTGACCCTTGACCATCTGGCCCAACACCTTGGTCTGGGCGGCGACACCCGACATCAGCTCCATCCGCGCCATGACGGTGGGATTGGTCACACCCTGGTGCGCAAGTGCACTGGCGGCGATCAGGCTGACGGCGGCAATACAGATGGTGCGTCTCATGTCGGCTCCCTTTTGCGGCGAGTTTGCCAGAGCACAGGCGATGAGACCAGTGCTTGACGGGACTCGACTCGCGGGGGCGACTCGCCATACGTTGAGAACGTATCAAGAACATCTGCTGCCATAGATGCCACACACCCGAGTCCTCTCCCTTTGGTTCCCGCGTCTGGGCGCCGAGCGCCTGGTCCGTCTGGCGCCGCATCTGGCTGGCCAGCCTCTGGCCGTGGCGCGGGACACTGGGCAGATGCAGGTGCTGTCCTCGCTGTCGGGCGCGGCCTCGCGGGCGGGCCTGACACTGGGCCAACCGCTGCGCGATGCGCAGGCCATGTGCCCCGAGCTGCATGTGAAGCTGCAGAACCCGGTGGCGGAGGCGGGCTTTCTGACGACCCTGCGCCGTTGGGCGGGGAAGTTCTCCCCCTGGGTCGCAGAGGCACCGCCCGACGCGCTCACCATCGACCTGACAGGCTGCGCGCATCTCTTTGGCGGGGAGGCGGCGCTGCTGGAGCAAGTCGTGCGGGACTGCCGCGATCTGGGCCTGACCGCCTGCCCCGGCATCGCCGACACGCTGGGCGCGGCCTGGGCGCTGGCACGTTATGCGGGGCGCGCGCCGGGCCACGACCGCAGCGGGGACGCCATCGACCAGGAGGCGCGCGCCACCCGCTCCCGCGCAGGCAAGCGTAAGCACTGGGAAAAGGGCGGCGCGGCGCCTCCCTCTGCCACGCCTCTAGTGGACACAAGCCGCATCGCGGAACCTGGCAAGACTCATACAGCGCTTGGACCCCTGCCCATCGGCGCGCTGCGCCTCGATGCGGAGGTGGTGCACAGCCTCACAAGGCTGGGCCTGCGGCAAGTCTCCGATCTCGCCGGTCAGCCGCGCGCCGCGCTCGCCCGGAGGTTCGGCAAAGGGCTGGTGCTGCGCCTCGATCAGGCGTTCGGTGCCGCGCCCGAGCCGATCTCGCCTGCGTTGCCGGAGGTGAGCTTTGCCGTACGCCTGACCCTGCCCGAGCCCATCGGCCTTGAGACTGACGTGCTCGCGGCCATCGACCGCCTGCTCCCGCCGCTCTGCGACAAGCTGCGCCGCGCGGGCCAGGCGGTGCGCGCGCTGCGGCTCGAGGCGCACCGGACGGACGGGACGATGGGCGCGGTGTCCGTCGCCCTCGCCCGCCCCGCCGATGTGCCGGACCGGTTCAAGCCGCTACTGGCGATGAAGGTCCCGGAGATCGACGCGGGCTTTGGCATCGACATGATCCGCCTCGAGGTGCTGCAGGCCGAGCCCGCGCACGACCGCAAGACGACGGGCCACCTCGATGCGGGCCAAGCGGTCGCCCAACGGCTGTCACAGAACACCGCCATCGACGACCTGATCGGACGGCTGGGCGCGCGCATCGGGATGGAGCAGATCACACGGCGGCACCCAGCCTCCTCCCATCTGCCTGAAAAGGCGTCACAAACGCTGGCCGCTGCCTGGTCCGAACCGGCAGGCGCCTGGCCAAAGCCTCCCTCGGCGCGTCCCCTCAGCCTCTGGCGGCCCGAGCCTGTGACCGCACCCGAGACCCCCGCCCCGCCGTCCGAGTTTCGCTGGCGCAACCGGCGCTTGTCGGTGACCTCGGCGCATGGCCCCGAGCGGGTGGCGCCCGAATGGTGGCTCGACGATCCCGACTGGCGGACCGGCGTGCGCGATTACTGGCAGGTCACGACCGATGCCGGCGACCGGCTGTGGCTCTATTTCGCACACGGCCGCGACATGTCGCCGGGCTGGTTTTGCCACGGCGCGTTTGCGTGAGGCTACTCACGCGACAAATCGAAAACAGACGTTCACGCGCCGTCCCGCGGGGTGGCGCATCGCGCCGCCCGTTTTGCCAAAGGCAAACCTTCGGTTTGACGGGGCGGGTCGGCGCGGCCTGACAGTGCCTGTCAGGCAGGAGCTTTGATTGAAGCGGTCTGTACGAAGCCATAGGTTATCCAATCCAGTTCACCCAGCACACTTGATTTCGGCCCCAAACACCGCAACCTTGAACCTATGAACAGCATCACGCCGATCCCCCTGCGCCCCGCGCCCGACCGCGTCGCCTTTCACCGTACCGAGCTGGGAGTGATCCTGTCGCTCTACGGCCGCTTCGTGGCAGCAGGAGAGTGGAGGGACTACGGGATTTCCTCGCTGCGCGATGTGGCCGTCTTCTCGGTCTTTCGGCGCACGGCGGAAAACCCGCTCTACCGGATCGAGAAACGCCCCAAGCTGCGCGCCAAGCAAGGCCAATACGCCGTGATCGGCGCTGAGGGTCAGGTCCTCAAACGTGGGCACGACCTCAAATCCGTACTTCGCGTCCTCGAACGCAAACTGATCCGCGCCGTCGACTAACGCTGCAGAATTTTCGCAGGAAAATTCTGACGGCTCAGGCCATCACGCACAAAAGCTCGAACATCACCGAAACGCCCAGAAAGGCGGTGTTCCCGGACGCATCGAAGGGCGGGGAGACTTCGACCATGTCCGCGCCCACGATGTTGAGGCCCGCCAGCTCGCGCACCACCCAAAGGGCTTCGAAGGAGTTCGGACCGCCCACCTCTGGCGTTCCTGTGCCGGGGGCAAAAGTCGGGTCGACAAAGTCGATGTCGTAGCTGACATAGGTAGGCTCGGACCCCACAATCTCCCGCGCCTCAGCCATCACTTCGGTCACACCGCGGGCCATGAACTCCTCGATCGGGATGATGCGGATGCCGACCGCCTTGGCAAAGTCGCGGTCCTCGAGGTCGTACATTGTGCCGCGGATGCCGATCTGAACGACGCGCTTGGGGTCGAGCAGCTCCTCCTCCACCGCGCGTCGGAAGGGCGTACCGTGCGTGTACTTGTGCCCGCCGAAATAGCCGTCCCAAAGGTCGGTGTGGCTGTCGAAATGCACCATGCCGAGCGGGCCGTTCGCCGCGAGGGCGCGCAGCACGGGCAGCGACGTCAGGTGATCTCCGCCCGCCGTCAACGGCCGGATGTTCTGCGCCACCAGCCCCTCGTAAAACGTCGTGATCCGCTGCATCGAATCCTGCAGGTCGACCGGGTTGGGACCCACATCTCCGAGGTCGGCACATTTGAGCGTCTCGAAGGGGCGCACCATCGTGATACCGTTTTGCGCGCGGATCATCGTCGACGCATCGCGCAGCTGGCGCGGGCCGTGGCGCGGGCCCGGACGATTGGTCGTCCCGCCATCCCACGGCACGCCGACCAGCCCCACGTCCACCTCCGCCCGGCGCGGATCGTCTGGCGCCACGTAGGGCAGGCGCATGAAGGTCGGCACCCCGGCAAAGCGCGGCAGGTCCATTCCGGAGACGGGCTTAAAAAAAGGGTCGGTCATGTGAACCTCTTGATCGGGCGGGCAATTTTCAGCACGTCTTTATGCTCCTTGGCCATGATACGCGCGATGCATGCGCGGCGGTTTTCGAGCGTGACAGCCATGGAAAACGCGTTGGCGTGGATGAGGCGTTCGGCGTCGTAGATCATGGCGACGTGGCCATCCCAGAACAGCAGATCGCCCGGTTCGGTGCGCTCGACGCCCGGAAACGCGGCGCGCTGCTGGTCGCTGTCTCCAGGACACGGCACGCCGCACAGCTGCAGCGCCGTCTGAATAAGACCCGAACAGTCGATGCCCGCCGCCGAGTTGCCGCCCCAGAGGTACGGCGTGCCAAGCAAACGCGTGGCGACCTCGACCGGGTCGGTCTCGGGCTGATCCAGCGCGCGCAGATGCTGGGCGGGGATGAAACGGCCGTCGTGCGTGGTCGCAAAGCGATCTTCAGCGGCTGTCACGCAGACCTTGCTGCCGATCGAGAGCGGGACGGGGCCGGGGTCCTTGAAATGCGGATGCGTGAAGGCCAGCGTGCTGCGCACGTGCACGACATGGGTCGGCGCAAATGCCGCGCCGAGCGCACTTTCGTCGACGTACCCGACATAATGGCCCCGGTCCGACTGGCCGAACGCGCGACCCTCGCGGCGCTCCAGCACGCGGAACGCATCTCCGTACAGCAATTGCCGGTCGAGCGTGCGCCCCTCTTCGGAGCAGCGCAAGTCGGCGACTGGCGCGGTGATCTGACAGGTCTCGCCATCGAGGAAATGCGGCGCTTCGACCTGGCCTTGCAGCTCGACCGCCGCCACGCGCGCGTTGGCCGGCGTGGTGCGCGGGTCGCTCACAGGTCCAGCATCTGTGGCAGCGCGTGCAGGAGCGCGCGGGTGCCTTGCCCGACGCCGCCCTTGGGTCGGGCAGGCGCGGCGCTTGGCTGCCATCCGTAGACGTCGAAGTGCATGTACCGCGCCTCGGGCGCGAAACGGCGGAGGAAGAGCGCGGCGGTGATGGAACCTGCGAACCCGCCCTTAGGCGCATTGTCGAGGTCGGCGATGCCGGGCTCGATCATCGCCTCGTAGGGGTCCCAGAACGGCAGGCGCCAGACGGGGTCGGCCACGGCGTTGGCGGCGGTGCTAAGGGCGGCGGCATCGGCTTCGGCATCGGTGTAGAACGGGGCGAGGTCCGGGCCGACCGCCACCCGGGCCGCGCCGGTGAGGGTCGCCATCGAGATCACGAGGTCCGGCGCATCCTCGCAGGCGAGCGCCAGCGCGTCGGCCAGCACCAGCCGGCCTTCGGCGTCGGTGTTGTTGATCTCGACCGTCAGGCCGTTGCGGGCGGTCAGGATGTCGCCGGGGCGGAAGGCGTTGCCGCTCACGCTGTTTTCGACCGCAGGGATCAGCACGCGCAGCTGCACCGGCAGTTTCAACGCGAGGATCATGTGCGCGAGGCCGAGGACGTTCGCCGCGCCGCCCATGTCCTTTTTCATCAGGCCCATCGAGCCGCCGGGTTTGAGGTTAAGGCCGCCTGTGTCGAAACAGACGCCCTTGCCGACCAGCGTGAGCTTGGGGCCTTGCGTGCCGGCTTGCAGGTCGATGAGCCGTGGCGCGCGGGTGGAGGCCCGTCCGACAGCGTGGATCAGGGGGAAGTTCTCTGCGAGCAGGGCGTCGCCCTTGGTGACGTCGATGGTCGCGCCGTACTCGGTGGCGAGGGCGCGGGCGGCGGCCTCGAGCTCGTCCGGGCCCATGTCGTTCGAGGGCGTGTTGATCAGCGTGCGCGTCAGCGCCTCGCCTGCCGCGATGGCCTCGAGCCGATGGGCGTCGACGCCTTCCGGGACAACGAGCCCTGCCCGCTCCGGCGCGTCACTGCTGCGGTAATGGCGAAAGCTGTAACCGGCGAGAAGCCAGCCGAGCGCCTCCACCTCGGCATCGAGGGCGGGCGCGTGGGCCAAGTCCAGTGCGTAGGTGCCAAGCGGCAGGCGGGCGCGGGCGGCGGCAAGCGCGAAGCGCGTGCGTCTGCGGTCCTTGTCCGCGCCGCAACCGACGAGGGCGCAGGCCACGGCGCCGTTCACCCCCGGGATCGCGAGGGTCTCACCGAGGGATGCCTTGAAACCGGTGGTCTTGGCCCAGGCTTGCGCGGCGTCCGGCAGGACGGCGAGTGCCGCGTCCAGCGCTGGCGCCTCGATGCAGAAGAGCGGCACCGCGTCGGGCGTGGCGGGGGCGAAGGTCATGGACATGGAGGCGCCTCTGGCGAATTGCGACCTGACGCAGCCTAATGCGATTTTGAGGCGCCGCAAGGGCGTGTGCTGGGGTCGGTTTTGATTGCAAGTCGCAGTTAGTCCCGGACACCACATGGGGCGACCATCAACCCGAGACATGGGAAACAGAAGTTCACGCGCCGGCCCGAGGGGTGGCGCTTCGCGCCGCCCGTTTTGCCGTAGGCAAACCTTTGGTTTGACGGGGGCGGGTCATGCCGGAGGCATGCCTTTGGCATGACGCGGCCTGACAGTGCCTGTGAGGCGGGCGCTATGTTCTAAGCCTTCTTACGCTAGGTTTACGGTCCCGTACTCTAAGGACGCGCGTCTTCCATGTCCCAAAGCACCGTCACGGACAGCTCCCCCACGCGCACGAGGCGGGCGTAGGTCGCGGTGAGGGAAATGCCGTCCTGCACGTCGATGCAGTGCACCACGTCGCGGGAGACGCAAGCGAGCGTCGTCAGGCCAAGCTGCTCGGACAAAGTGATGAGGCCGGCCACCGTGCGGCGCAGCTCGGCAAGCCGGTCCTGTGCCAGGCCCGTCGCCACATAGGCCATCCGGCCAGACAGATCGTCGAGCGCGCCGCAGACAACCGCGTCGTACTGATCGCGCGCCAGCTGTTGCGCCATGTCCTGCAGACGCACATGGTCGAACCGCACCGTTTCGTGCGGCGTCAAGGACGCAATCTCCGCCAAGTCTCACCCAATCTCTGCGCCCCCGCAGTGGGGTGTGGTGTGACAGCGCTTCGTTCACAATTCCTTGCCGGCGGCCCGCGTTTTCGCTCGAAATTGAAGCGGATTGCGACTATTCCGCACGCGGGAACACGAGGGATATCGCCATGGACAAGATCAAGCCGCTGCCGACGTACATGGTCCAGCGCTACCACGGGTGGCGCGCCACGCAGTATTCCGAGAACAAGGCGTGGTACCGCCGGCTCGCCGAAGAAGGGCAGCGCCCGCGCGCGATGATCATCTCGTGCTGTGACAGCCGGGTGCAGGCGACGCAGATCTTTGGCGCCGATCAGGGCGAGTTCTTCATCCATCGCAACATCGCCAACCTCGTGCCGCCCTTCGAGCCTGACGGGGAGCCGCACGGCACCTCGGCGGCGCTCGAATACGCGGTGACCGCGCTCAAGGTGACGCATGTGGTCGTGCTCGGCCATTCGCATTGCGGCGGCGTGCAGGGGTGTCTCGACATGTGTTCGGGCAAGGCGCCGCAGCTCGAAGACGAGAGCAGCTTTGTCGGGCGGTGGATGGATATCCTGCGTCCCGGCTACGACAAGGTGAAGGACATGCCCGAAGGCCCCGCCCAGTCCGAGGCGCTCGAAAAGCAGGCCATTCTGGTGAGCCTCGAGAACCTTTTGACGTTCCCCTTTGTCAAGGCCGCGCGTGACGCGGGCGATCTGGCGCTGCACGGCATCTGGAACGACATCGGCGAGGGCGCGCTCTATGCGTTTGATCCGCCGTCGGGGGAATTTCTGCCGGTCTGACCTGCCTTCCTTCGGCTTTCTAGGCGCTTTTGCTCGCTTTGGCGCGTCCAGCGCTGGACTTTGACCGCGCCTGCGACATCTCGTCCACCGGACTGAAGTTTGGGACCTGACATGCTCGACCTTGCGCTTGCGAACCTTTTGTCGCCCATCGTGCTCAGCTTTGCGCTGGGGCTTGGCGCGGCCTTGTCGCGGTCGGACCTGACCGTGCCGGAGGCGGTGGCCAAGGCGATGTCGCTCTACCTGCTATTTGCCATCGGGTTCAAAGGAGGGGTGAGCGTGGCCGATCATGGCGTGGACGGCACGCTCGGGCTGGCGCTGCTCGGAGGAGTGTTCCTGTCGGCGGTCCTGCCGCTCATCGCCTTTGCGCTGCTGCGCGTGATGTCGGGGATGAGCGCGACGGAGGCGGCGGCGGTGGCCGCGCATTACGGCTCGATCTCGATTGTGACCTTCGTGGCGGGGACCGCGATCCTCGACGCGCGTGGCCTGCCCTCCGAAGGGTTCATGGTGGCTGTGGCCGCCGCGATGGAGGCGCCGGCGATCCTGACGGCGCTCTGGCTGGTGGCGCGCGCGGGCAAGGGTGCCGCGGACAAGAGCCAGGCGCAGAGCCAGAGCCGCGGCGAGCTTCTGCACGAGGTGCTGCTGAACGGCTCCATCGTGCTGCTGATCGGCGCCTTTGCGATTGGCTGGATCACCGGGCCCGCGGGGCTGGCGCAGATCGACAGCTTTATCGTGGCGCCGTTTCAGGGCGTGCTGTGTCTCTTTTTGCTCGACATGGGGCTGGTCGCGGGTCGTGGCATGCGCGCGGGGCGCGGTGTGCTGGGGCTGGGCGCGCTGGCCTTCGGAATCGTCATGCCGCTGATCGGAGCGGCGTCGGGCCTTGCCATGGGTGCGGCGCTGGGGCTGTCGGTGGGCGGCGTTGCACTCTTTATGGTGCTGGGGGCGTCGGCGAGCTACATCGCGGTGCCGGCGGCGATGCGCGTGGCGCTGCCGCAGGTCAACCCGGCCATCTACCTGACGCTCTCGCTTGCGGTGACGTTTCCTTTTAATCTTACCTTGGGGCTGCCGATCTATGTCACCCTTGCGCAATATGTGACCGGAGGCTGAGCCGATGCAGACCCATGCCGCGAAACGCGTTGAAATCACGATAGAGCTGGTGATGCAGGCCCGCCTGACCCGCGCCTTGGAAGAAGCGGGGGTGACGGGGTACACGATCCTGCCGGTGCTCGGCGGATCGGGGCGCTCGGGCGCCTGGAGCCGGTCGGGCCAGATCAGCCGCGCGTCGGGCATGGTGCAGGTCATCTGCATCATCCGCCCGGACAAGCTGGACACGCTGCTGGCGGCGGCCTTTGCCGTGGTCGAGCCGCATATCGGCGTGGTCACCGTGACCGATTGCGAAGTCTTGCGCGCCGAGCGTTTTTGATCCGCGCGCGGTCTCTCGGCCAGCCGGTCAGGCCATCAGAGCGAGAAGGCGCCCCGCGTGCCGCCCGGCAGGGCCACGATCGACGGACGGCCGAGCCGTGCCGAGATCTCTTTGAGCGGTGTACCGAGGAACCGGCCCGTGCAAATCGCCATGCCGGTTGCGATGTCGGTCAGCACCATGCGCCCCTTCTGGAACGACAGGCCAAAGCCCTTTTGCGCAAGCTTCTTTTGCAACTCGGGCCAATCGCTGGCAGCATGAAAGACCGGCAGCAGGACCGAACGCAGCGCGACGGCTTCTTCGGTGCTTTGCGTGTCGACGCCCTGGGCGCCCGCCCAGTTGGTCGCGAACTCCGCCGTGGCGGTCTCATCTTTGGTAATCGACCCCATGAACATGGATCATCCCTCCTACAGATGATGCCACGCTGCATTTTGAATCCGGCAGGATTGGACCTGCCGTAGGGTCATTTTGGGAAAAGACGCCGCAATTTAGGCCAAGTTGTTTGGCTTTGGCAGGAGGCTTGCCGTTTTACATGTGCAATAGACCCGGGCACGCGCCGCCCCAGTGGGGCGGGTCGGCGCGGCCTGACGTTGCCGTCAGGCAGGCGCTTTGAATTGGGCGTAGAGTATCGACTTCCAGAAAGCGTGGTCACTAAGGGCGTTTGGACCGGCACTCCACTGCACCAGCCCAAAATGCACTAACCCTTCTTGAGGCACTCCCGCCCCAAAAGCTCGGCGATCTGCACAGCATTCAGCGCCGCGCCCTTGCGCAGGTTGTCCGACACGCACCAGAAGTTCAGCCCGTTGTCGATCGTGCTGTCCTGCCGGATGCGGCTGATGAAGGTCGCAAAGTCGCCCACGCACTCGACCGGCGTGACGTATCCGCCGTCCTCGCGCTTGTCGATGACCATGATCCCGGGCGATTCGCGCAGGATGTCGCGCGCCTCGTCCTCGTCGAGGAAATCCTCGGTCTCGATGTTCACCGCTTCCGAGTGACCCACGAACACCGGCACGCGCACGCAGGTCGCCGTGACCTTGATCGACGTGTCGACGATCTTCTTGGTCTCGGCGACCATCTTCCACTCTTCCTTGGTGGAGCCGTCCTCCATGAAGACGTCGATATGCGGGATCACGTTGAAGGCGATCTGCTTGGTGAACTTCTTGGCCGGCTTGTCGTCCGTTGGGTTGTAGACCGCCTTGGTCTGGTCCCAGAGCTCGTCCATGCCGTCCTTGCCTGCGCCCGAAACCGATTGGTACGTCGAGACAACAACACGTTTGATCCGGGCGCGGTCATGCAGCGGCTTCAGCGCCACCACCATCTGCGCGGTCGAGCAGTTGGGGTTCGCGATGATGTTCTTCTTAGAATAGCCGTGCACGGCCTCCGGGTTCACCTCCGGCACGATCAGCGGGACGTCCGGGTCATAGCGGTAGAGCGACGAGTTATCGATCACCACGCAGCCGGCCTTCGCCGCCTTGGGCGCGTGCTCTTTCGTAGCCGCCGAGCCAACCGCCCAGAGGGAAATATCCCAACCGGTGAAGTCGAAGGTCGCAAGGTCCTTGGTCTTGAGTGTCGTGTCGCCGAATGTGACCTCTGTCCCCAGCGAACGGCGCGACGCCAGAACGGCGATCTCGTCGATGGGGAACTCGCGCTCGGCGAGGATGTTCAGCATTTCGCGGCCCACGTTGCCCGTGGCGCCGACGACGACGACTTTGTAGCCCATGACAGGGTCCTTTGCTTTGTCGGCTTGCCCTGCGCAAAATCGCGCAGGATCGGCGGCGATGTATCCGAGCGGGGGTCCAAGGGAAAGGGCGATTTGCGCGCACCTTCCGCAGTGGGCCTCAGTCGCTGCGCAGGAAGAGAGCCGCGACGAGCCCGGCAAGCGCGCCAAAGAGATGCGCCTCCCAGCTGATGCCGGGCTGGCCGGGCAGCACACCCCAAAGCATCGTGCCGTAGACAAGGCCGACGGCCAACGAGACGATAAGAGGGATCGGCTTGCGCTCGACAAAGCCGCGCGCGATCAGAAAGCCGAGCCAGCCGAATACCAGCCCCGACGCGCCGACATGGATCGCGCTGGCACCAAAGAGCCAGACGCCGAGCCCGCCAAGCACCACGATGATCGCTGTCGCCGCCGCCTTGACCTTGCCCGCCGTCGCAGCCGTCAACCCGCCTAGGATCAACAGCGGCACGGTGTTCGACGCGGCATGCGCCACCGACCCGTGCAACACCGGCATGAAGAGGACCCCGTCGAGGCCCGCAGCAAAGCGCGGGATGAGACCGAACCGCGGGTTGAGCGCGTAGCCCGTCACGAGGTTCACCCCCTGCACGAGCCAGATCACCGCCACCAGCGCGATCACCCATCCAAACCGTTTGAGCGCCATGGCCGATGTCCCTTTCTCGCGCGCGGGTCCGCGCAATACATATGTGCCGACTGGGCGAGGACCAGATGCCTTTACCTCGCGCCCTTACCTCTTGCCGGGCGTCTGGCACCTCAAGGCATGACACATGAGGACGCCAAAGCCTTTGCCGCCGACTGGCAGGACGCGTGGAACAGCCGCGACCTGACCCGCATCCTCGCACACTACGCCGATGACGTGGTCTTCCGCTCGCGCAAGGCCGTGGCACGCGTCGGCTCCGGCGAGGTTGTCGGCAAACCTGCCTTGCAGGACTACTGGGCCAAGGCCCTCGCGGCGCAGCCGGACCTGCGTTTCGAGGTGATCGACGTCTTTGCGGGATACGAGATGGTTACGCTCACCTACCGCAACCACGCCGGCGTCCTCGCCGCAGAGGTGCTCTGGTTCGGACCGGACGGCCTTGTGATCCAGGCCGCCGCCTGCCACGCCGTCTGACGTCACACCAATTGCGTCGCCTCGATCGCGCGCTTCCAGCGGGCGTAGCGCGTCTCGCGCGTCTCGGCGTCCATCGTGGGTGTGAACTGACGGTCGAGCGACCAGGTCTCCGCGAACTCGGACATCCCGGGGTAGACGCCCGCCTTCATTCCAGCGAGCCAGGCGGCGCCCAGCGCCGTGGTTTCGAGCACTTTGGGGCGGTCCACCGGCGCGTCGAGGACGTCGGCGAGAAACTGCATCGTCCAGTCGCTCGCGGTCATGCCGCCGTCGACGCGTAGCACAGCATCGCTCGCGCTACCCATGTCGGCCTGCATCGCCTCCATCAGGTCGCGCGTCTGGTATCCGACGCTTTCGAGCGCGGCCTTGGCCATCTCCTTGGGACCCGAGTTGCGGGTCAGGCCGTAGACCGCGCCACGGCTGTCTGGTTTCCAGTAGGGCGCGCCGAGGCCGGTGAAGGCCGGGACCAGCACCACGTCCTGCGTCTCGTCCGCGCCTTCGGCCATGGCTTGGGTGTCCGGCGCGGCCTCGATGATCTGGAGGCCATCGCGCAGCCACTGCACCACCGCGCCGGCGATAAAGATCGACCCTTCGAGCGCGTATGTGGGCGTGCCATCGAGCTGATATGCGATGGTCGTCAGGAGACGGTTCTTGGACGTGACCGCCGTGTCCCCGGTGTTGAGCAGCGCAAAGCAGCCCGTGCCATAGGTCGACTTGAGCATGCCGGGCTCGAAACACGCCTGCCCGACGGTGGCGGCCTGCTGGTCGCCCGCGACGCCGAGGATCGGGAGGGCGGCGCCCAGATGCTCGGACCGGGTCATGCCGAACTCGGCCGCGCAATCGAGGACCTTCGGCAGCATCTGCATCGGGACGTTGAGGATGTCGCAGACGGTCGAGGACCAGCTGCCGGCATGAATGTCGTACATCAAGGTGCGGGCGGCGTTCGTGGCGTCGGTCACGTGGTTGCCCGTAAGGCGCCAGATCAGGAAGCTGTCGACCGTGCCGAACATCAACTCCCCCGCCTCGGCCCGCGCGCGGGCGCCGTCGACATTGTCGAGGATCCACGCCAGCTTGGTGCCGGAAAAGTAGGGGTCCAAAAGGAGGCCGGTCTTCTCGGTCACAGCCGCCTCGTGGCCCGCCTCTTTCAGGTTGGCGCAAAACTCGGCGGTGCGGCGGTCCTGCCAGACGATGGCGTTGTAGACCGGCTCGCCCGTTTCCTTGTCCCAGACGAGCGTCGTCTCGCGTTGGTTGGTGATGCCGATGGCGGTGATGTCCGTCGGCTCTAGCCCGGCCTCTGCGATGGCGCCAGTGCAGGTGCGCAGCGTCGTGGTCCACAGATCCTCCGGGTCATGCTCCACCCAGCCCGACTGCGGGAAGTGCTGCGCGAATTCTTCCTGCGCGGTCGCGACGGGCTTCATGGACCCGTTGAAGACGATGGCGCGGGTGGACGTGGTGCCCTGGTCGATGGCGAGAATGTGGGTCATGGGGCTCCTCCGAAGTCTTTAGGGATAAGTGCAGGTGATCCCGCCCCGGTTCAAGCCCGGGTGGCACGCACAAAGTTCGCAAGAACTTTGTGCTGAGCATAATTTTCCTGCGAAAATTATGCGGCGACCGAGGCGCCCTCGTTCTGCATCCAGATGTCGAGTGCGTCGATCTCGGCCTGCGTCATCCGCAGCCCCAGCTTGGACCGGCGCCAGACGATGTCCGCGGCGCGGGTCGCGTATTCACGGGTCATCAGCCAGCGCACTTCGGCCTCCGTCAGAGTCGCGCCAAAGTCCTTGCCGAGGTTCTCGGCACTGGCCGTTCCGGCGACGATCTCTGCCGCTTCTGTGCCGTAGGCGCGCACAAGACGTTTCGCCCAGCGGTCGTCCAGATACGGCGCGAGCGCTTTGAGCGCATCGATCTGCGCGCGCACGCCGTCCACGGCAAAGTTGCCCCCCGGCAGCGGGACACCCGCGGTCCAAGGTCCCGGCACGTCGTCGAAGAACGGCGCGATCTTTTCCAGCGCGCTTTCGGCGAGACGGCGGTAGGTCGTGATCTTTCCGCCAAAGACGTTGAGCATCGGCGCCCCGCCGGCCTCGTTCACCTTGAGCACGTAGTCGCGCGTCGCCGCCGTCGCCGAGGTGGCCCCGTCGTCATAGAGCGGACGCACGCCGGAGTAGGTCCAGACCACGTCCTCCGCCGTCAGCTCCTGCTTGAAGTAGCCATTGGCAAAGTTCAGCAGGTAGTCGCGCTCGGCCTCGGTGCACTCGGGCTTGACCGACGGGTCGGTGTGCTCGGCATCGGTGGTGCCGATCAGGGTGAAGTCCGTCTCGTAGGGGATCGCAAAGATGATACGCCCGTCGGTGCCCTGGAAAAAGTAGCACTTTTCATGGTCATAAAGCCGTTTGGTCACGATGTGCGAGCCGCGCACCAGACGGATGTTCTCGGAGGTGTTGACCCGCGCCACCTCGCCGATGATCTGCCGCACCCAGGGCCCGCCGGTGTTCACCAGCATCCGGGCGGTGATCTGCCGCTGGCCCTCGGGCCCCGACAGTGTGACCGTCCAGTGATCGCCCGTCCGCTCGGCGGCCTTCACCTCCGTCCGGGTGTGGATCGTCGCGCCGCGCGCCTCGGCATCGCGGGCGTTGAGGGCGACCAGCCGCGAATCCTCGATCCAACAGTCGGAATATTCGTAGGCGAATGCGAACTTGTCCTCGAGCGGCGCACCCTCGACGCCTGACTTCAGATCAACCGTCTTGGTTCCCGGCAGGATTTTGCGCCCACCCAAATGGTCGTACATGAAAAGGCCCAGACGGATCAGCCACGCGGGGCGTCGCCCCTTCATCCACGGCATGACGCGGGACATCAGGCGAGAGGTCGGGGTTTCGTTCTCGAACCGCATGTCCTCGTGATACGGGAGCACAAACCGCATCGGCCACGAGATATGCGGCATCGCGCGCAGAAGCGTCTCCCGCTCGATCAGCGCCTCGCGCACCAGCCGGAACTCGAAATACTCCAGATAGCGCAGCCCACCGTGAAAGAGCTTGGTCGAAGACGAGGAGGTCGCTTGCGCCAGGTCGTCCTTTTCCGCCAATGCCACGCGCAGCCCGCGCCCGGCCGCATCACGCGCGATGCCGCACCCGTTGATGCCGCCCCCGATGATCATCAGGTCATAATCCGTCGTCATGTGCGCCTCCTGTGTGTCACCGCGCCCTTACCGCGTTCTTCCATCATGCGCATTCGCTTTTGTTCGTTTGTCACAGAATGTGAACGAAACCGAAAATGGATTGCAGGCTCCGCGCGCTTCTTTCAAAAAGAAGCCATGAACGTTCGGCACGCCTCCATCCTGGATATCGCACAGACCACCGGTCAGGTTTCCGTGGAGGCGCTTTCGACGCAGCTTGGCGTGACGGCTCAGACGATCCGGCGGGATCTGGCGGAGCTGGCGGAGGCGGGAAAGCTGGAACGGGTGCATGGCGGCGCGGTGCTGCCGTCCGGCGCGGTGAACATCGAATACGAAGAGCGGCGGCGCCTGAACGAAAGTGCCAAGACTTTGATCGCCGCGCGGTGTGCCGCGGAGATCCCCGAGCGCTCCGCCGTGTTTCTCAACATCGGCACGACAACCGAGGCGGTCGCCCGCGCGTTGCTGGGTCACAAGGGGCTGATGGTCTTCACCAACAACCTGAACGTGGCCAACATCCTCAGCGGCAATCCAGAGGCTGAGGTGGTGGTCACGGGCGGCGTTCTCAGAAGAAGCGACGGCGGGCTTGTCGGCACGGCAGCGGCAAGCATGATCGCGCAGTACAAGTTCGACATTGCCGTGATCGGCTGTTCGGCCTTGGACGCGGACGGGGACATCCTCGATTTCGACCTCAGCGAGGTGGGCGTCAGCCAGGCCATCCTCTCCCGCGCTCGTCATAAGTGGCTGGTGGCGGACCAGTCGAAATGGCAGCGCGCCGCACCCGCCCGGATCGCCACCTTGGCGGATATGGACCTGATGTTCACGGATGGCCCGTTGCCTGCAGAGGTCACTCAAAAGTGCGCCGACTGGCAAACACGGATCGTGGAATGCTCCTCTGCGAGGGACCAAGGCTGACTTGGGCCTTGCATCTGGCGACCCCTCTTCGTATATCGCCCTCAACAGCGGCGCCGCTGGGGTCCAAACCCAGAGGCTCCACCGGAAAGTGTAACGGGCCGCGTGCCCGTTTTTTTGTGCCTGAACGTCAGGCCACCCTTAGGATGCTAGCAGAGACGCCATGTCTGACCTGATCGCCAAATCCGCAATGGACCGCCGCCTGGCGGAGATCGTGACCCCCGTGATCGAGGACATGGGATTCGAGCTGGTGCGCATCCGCCTCATGGGTGGCAACACGCCCACGCTGCAGATCATGGCCGAACGCGCTGGCGGCGGGATAGAAGTGGACGAGTGCGCCGAGATCTCGACCGCTGTCAGCGCAACGCTGGATGTGGAGGACCCGATCCTCGACGCCTACACGCTCGAAGTGTCCTCCCCCGGCATCGACCGCCCCCTGACCCGGCTCAAGGATTTTGACCTTTACGAAGGCTATGAGGCCAAGCTCGAGACCTCCGAGCTGATCGACGGCCGCAAACGCTTTCGCGGCGTTCTGGCGGGGGTCGAGGACGGCGAGGTCCTCATCAACCTCGACATCGGCACGGTGGGCTTGCAGTTCGACTGGCTCGCCGACGCCAAGCTGGTCCTGACCGACGAGCTGATCAAGGAGATGCTCCGCCAGCAGAAGGCTGCCCGCAAAGAGGGCGCGCTGGACGAGAGCGACTTTGACGCGATCGAGACGGAGGGCAACGCCGATGAGTAGCGCAAGCTGCGCGATCGTCGGGCCGCGGTACGTCGATCCGACCGTCATTCTGCGCACCTTTATCTCCGCCAAGTCCTTGCGACCTCTGAGCGGAGCGCTGGCGTTACCGTATCGACGTGCCGGGGGGCGGCACGTCGATCGCGCGGCGGCCTACGGCCTTGATTCCGCGCCTGTCGCGTTGAAAGACCAAAGCGAGGTTGGCCATGGACGCTGAAATCTACGGCACACCTGACGCTAAAAGCCCGGAATTGACCGAAGCCGATTTCGCCAAGGCACGGCGCCGCGCAACGGGAAAGCTCGTCGATCCCGAAGCATACGCCCGGCAAACGCTCATAGAAATGCGCGCCTCTCTGGGGCGTGAAGACGACGCAAAAATCAAACGCACCCTCCGCCACGTCGAAGCTGCGCTCGCCGAATTGCAAGAAGGATAACCCAATCATGGCCATCACATCCGCCAACCAGCTTGAGCTGCTCCAAACCGCCGAGGCCGTCGCGCGCGAAAAGATGATCGACCCCGCGCTCGTGATCGAAGCGATGGAGGAGAGCCTCGCCCGCGCCGCCAAGTCGCGCTACGGCGCCGAGATGGACATCCGCGTGTCGATCGACCGCAAGACCGGCCGCGCCACCTTCACCCGCGTGCGCACCGTTGTGGAGGAAGAAGAGCTCGAGAACTACCAGGCCGAGTTCACCGTCGCGCAGGCCAAGCAGTACATGGACGACCCGCAGATCGGTGACACCTTCGTCGAGGAAGTGCCGCCCGTGGACATGGGCCGGATCGCCGCGCAATCGGCCAAGCAGGTCATCCTGCAAAAGGTCCGCGAGGCCGAGCGTGACCGCCAGTACGAAGAGTTCAAGGACCGCGCCGGCACCATCATCAACGGCCTCGTCAAGCGAGAGGAATACGGCAACGTCATCGTCGACGTAGGCGCCGGCGAGGCCGTCCTGCGGCGCAACGAAAAGATCGGCCGCGAAAGCTACCGCCCCAACGACCGCATCCGCTGCTACGTCAAGGACGTGCGGCGCGAGGTCCGGGGGCCCCAGATCTTCCTGTCCCGCACCGCGCCCGAGTTCATGGCCGAGCTTTTCAAGATGGAAGTGCCCGAAATCTACGACGGCATCATCGAGATCAAGGCGGTCGCCCGCGACCCCGGCTCCCGCGCCAAGATCGCGGTCATCTCCTATGACGGTGGCATCGACCCGGTCGGCGCCTGCGTCGGGATGCGCGGCTCCCGCGTGCAGGCCGTCGTGAACGAGCTGCAGGGCGAAAAGATCGACATCATCCCGTGGAACGAGGATCTGCCGACCTTCCTCGTAAACGCTTTGCAACCGGCTGAAGTCTCCAAAGTGGTCCTCGACGAGGACGCCGAGCGTATCGAGGTCGTCGTGCCCGAAGAGCAGCTCTCGCTCGCCATCGGGCGGCGCGGCCAGAACGTGCGCCTCGCCTCGCAGCTGACCGCCCTCGACATCGACATCATGACCGAAGAAGAGGAATCGGCGCGCCGTCAGGCCGAGTTCGAAGAACGCACCAAGCTCTTCATGGACACGCTCGATCTCGACGAGTTCTTCGCACAGCTGCTGGTCTCCGAAGGCTTCACCAACCTCGAGGAGGTCGCCTATGTCGAGCTCGACGAGCTTCTGGTGATCGACGGCGTCGACGAAGGCACCGCCGAAGAGCTGCAGACCCGCGCCCGCGAATTCCTCGAAGAGCAGGCCCGCAAGGCGCTCGAACGCGCCCGCGAGCTCGGCGCCGAAGACAGCCTCATTGAATTCGACGGGCTCACACCCCAAATGGTCGAGGCGCTCGCCGAAGACGGGATCAAGACGCTCGAGGACTTTGCCACCTGCGCCGACTGGGAGTTGGCCGGCGGCTGGACCACGGTCGACGGCGAACGGGTCAAGGACGACGGCCTTCTCGAGAAATTCGACGTGGACCTGGCCGAGGCACAGAACCTCGTGATGACCGCCCGGATCATCCTCGGCTGGGTCGACCCCGACGAGCTGGCCGCCGCAGAAGCCGAAGGCGAAGAGGGCGAAGACGAGACCGAGGAAGAGACCGTCTGAGGCGAGGACCCGACATGAGCCGCGGAGGCGCCACAAAGGACCGCGAGAGCGGGCCCGAGCGCAAGTGCATCGTGTCCGGCACGGTGCAACCCAAAGCGCGTCTGGTGCGTTTCGTCAGATCACCCGAGGATCTGATCGTGCCGGACATCGCTGGAAAATTGCCCGGGCGCGGCATCTGGGTCTCACCCGACCGCGCCATGCTCGAAACGGCGGTGGCCAAGGGGCTCTTTTCCAAGGCCGCCCGCGCCAAGGTGACGACGCCGGACGGTCTGCCCGACATGGTCGAAGCCGGGATCACCCGGCGGCTCACAGATCTCATCAGCCTTGCGCGCAAGTCGGGCGAGGCGGTGGCCGGCTACGAAAAGGTCAAGACCTGGCTCGAGAAGGGCGAGGCTAAAGTGCTGATCCAGGCCTCCGACGGCTCGGAGCGCGGCAAGGGCAAGCTCAACACGCCGCGCGACGGCAAATGGCTGGGCTGGCTGACAAGTGAAGAACTGGGGCTGGCCTTTGGGCGACAGGCGGTGATACATGCCGCCATTCGCACTGGTGGACTGGCCGCACGTGTTATAGACGAGGCGCAACGCCTCAGAGGACTGCGCCCCGATGTGACCGAGGGCGCTATCGGCGGGACCGCCCGCCGGAAAGGACAGACGGACTAGATGAGCGATAACGACGGCAAAAAGACACTTGGTCTGCGCGGCGGCGCCCGGTCGGGGAACGTCAAGCAAAGCTTTAGCCACGGACGGACCAAAAACGTCGTGGTGGAGACCAAGCGCAAGCGCGTCGTCGTGCCCAAGCCGGGCGCGGCCAACAAACCTGCGACGACCGGCGCGCCGACCTCTTCGAGCGGCAAGCGCCCCGCGGGCATCTCCGATGCGGAGATGGAACGCCGCCTCAAGGCCGTGCAAGCCGCCAAGGCACGTGAGGCAGAAGAGGCCGCCAAACGCGAAGCCGAGGAAAAGGCGCGCGCCGAAGAGCGTGAACGCCGCCGCGAAGAGGCCGAGGCCAAGGAGCGCGAAGAGCGCGAACGCGAGGCCGCCCTCAAGGCCAAGGCCGACGAGGAAGAGCGCCAGATGCGCGAGGCCGAGGCCGCCGCCCAGCGCGCCGCCGCCCCGCCCGCCGAAAAGGCGGACACGCGCACAAGCAAAACCGCAGCGCCCGCGCAGACCCCGCGGAAGCAAGACCGCGAACGCGACCAGAACCGCGGCAAAGGCCGGGACGATGGTGGGCGCCGGTCGGGCAAGCTGACGCTGAACCAGGCCCTGCGAGGCGGCGAGGGTGGACGTCAGCGCTCCATGGCCGCCATGAAGCGCAAGCAGGAGCGCGCCCGCCAAAAGGCGATGGGCGGCTCGGTCGAGCGTGAAAAAGTCGTGCGCAGCGTGAACCTGCCCGAAGCCATCGTGGTCGCCGAGCTGGCAAACCGCATGGCTGAACGCGTGGGCGACGTCGTCAAGGCGTTGATGAACAACGGCATGATGGTCACGCAGAACCAGACCATCGACGCCGACACCGCCGAGCTCATCATCGAAGAATTCGGGCACAAGGTGAACCGAGTTTCCGACTCGGACGTCGAGCAAGTCATCGCGCAAGTCGACGACAGCGACGAGGACCTGCAAGCGCGTCCCCCGGTCATCACTGTCATGGGCCACGTCGACCACGGCAAGACGTCGCTCCTCGACGCGATCCGCAACGCCAAGGTGGTCGCGGGCGAGGCTGGCGGGATCACCCAGCACATCGGCGCCTACCAGGTGAAGGCCGAGGACGGGAACCTTCTGACCTTCCTCGACACGCCCGGCCACGCTGCCTTTACCTCGATGCGCTCGCGCGGCGCGCAGGTGACGGACATCGTCGTGCTTGTGGTCGCCGCGGACGACGCGGTCATGCCGCAGACGGTCGAGGCTATCAACCACGCCAAAGCCGCCGAAGTGCCGATGATCGTGGCGATCAACAAGATCGACCGCCCGGCTGCGAACCCGACCAAGGTGCGCACCGACCTCTTGCAGCACGAGGTGATCGTCGAAGAGCTCTCGGGTGAAGTGCAGGACGTCGAAGTCTCCGCCATCACCGGCCAGGGCCTCGACAACCTGCTGGAGGCGATCTCGCTCCAGTCCGAAATCCTCGAGCTCAAGGCAAACCCCGACCGCGCCGCGGCGGGTGCCGTGATCGAGGCGCAGCTCGACGTGGGCCGTGGCCCCGTGGCGACTGTCCTCGTGCAGAACGGCACGCTCAAGCAAGGCGACATCTTCGTCGTGGGCGAGCAGTGGGGTAAGGTCCGCGCACTCGTCGACGACAAGGGCAACCGCGTCAAGGAAGCCGGGCCCTCGGTCCCGGTCGAGGTCCTCGGCCTCAACGGCACCCCCGAAGCGGGCGACGTCCTGAACGTCGTGGAAACCGAAGCGCAGGCGCGCGAGATCGCCGAATACCGCGAGAAGGCGGCCAAGGACAAACGCGCCGCCGCAGGCGCCGCGACGACCCTCGATCAGCTTCTGGCCAAGGCCAAGGAAGACGAGAACGTCAAGGAACTGCCCATCGTCGTCAAAGCCGACGTGCAAGGCTCCGCCGAGGCCATCGTGCAAGCGATGGAAAAGATCGGCAACGAGGAGGTGCGCGTGCGCGTGCTGCACTCGGGTGTGGGTGCGATCACCGAAACGGACGTGGGCCTCGCCGAAGCGTCCGGCGCGCCGATCATCGGCTTCAACGTGCGTGCGAATGCCCCGGCCCGCAACTCGGCCAACCAGAAGGGCCTCGAGATCCGCTACTACAGCGTGATCTACGACCTCGTCGATGACGTGAAAGCGGCGGCCTCGGGACTTCTCAGCGCCGAAATCCGGGAGAACTTCATCGGCTACGCGACGATCAAGGAGACCTTCAAGGTCACCGGCGTCGGCCGCGTCGCAGGCTGTCTTGTCACCGAAGGCGTCGCGCGTCGCTCGGCTGGCGTGCGCCTTCTGCGCGACAACGTCGTGATCCACGAGGGCACGCTGAAAACGCTCAAGCGCTTCAAGGACGAAGTCGCCGAAGTGCAATCCGGCCAGGAATGCGGCATGGCGTTCGAGAACTACGACGACATCCGCGACGGCGACGTGATCGAGATCTTCGAGCGTGAGGAAGTCACTCGCACGCTCAGCTAAAGCGCATCACAGCAGACACAAAAAGACCCCGAAGGCAGCTTCGGGGTCTTTTTGACTCAGGTTTGATCTAGAGGATCAAGAGGCAGGCATCCCGTGAAACAGCCGATCTCCGACTTTCACAGCAATGCGTCCATCTGCGAGAGATCGCACGAACAAGCCCTGCACGGACACGCAGCTTCCGATGATGATGGTCTTCCACATACCGCAACTCCCCAACGCGGTTACTTACAGACTAAAAGGTAATCGTTTGCGGCAGAAATGCAAAATTTTTGTGAATGCCTGTGGAAAACCGCGTGCCGCAACGCAAAAACCTTGACTTTTTAAGATCGGGCTTCGCTGCGGCGCCGCGATTAGAGCCAGTCGCGCAGAACCGCCACCAAGGGCACATCCGCGGCGGGCATCGGCAGCGCGCGCATCTCTTGCCACGTCACCCATTTCAGGCGCTGACCTTCGCGAGGCTGCGGCACGCCCTCCCACTTGCGGCACGCGAAAAGCGGCATCAGCAAGTGAAAGTCATCATACCCGTGCGAGGCAAAGGTCAGCGGCGCCAGACACGATGCCCAGGTGTCGATTCCCAGCTCCTCGTGCAGCTCGCGGATCAGCGCCGCCTCGGGTGTCTCGCCCGCCTCGACCTTGCCGCCGGGAAACTCCCAAAGGCCGGCCATCGCCTTGCCCTCGGGGCGCTGCGCCATCAGCACGCGCCCGTCCCGATCGATCAGCGCAACGGCGGAGACCAGCACGACGCGTGTAGGGTGGGCAGACTTGCCCACCTTACGACCTGTAGTCCGCGTTGATCGTAATGTACCCATGCGTCAGATCGCAGGTCCACACGGTGGCTGCGCCGTCCGCAATCCCGACGTCCACCGCGATCTCGATGATCTCGTTCCGCATGTAGGCCGCGCCGACTTCCTCGCGGTAGTCCGGCGACACCCAGCCTGCGTCGGCCACCAGGATGTCTCCGAACCGGATCGAAAGCTTGTCCCGATCGGCCGCCGCGCCGGACTTGCCCACGGCCATGACGATGCGCCCCCAATTGGGGTCCTCGCCGGCGATTGCCGTTTTGACGAGCGGCGAATTGGCGATCGCAAGACCAATGGTCTTGGCCGCAGCATCACTTTCCGCACCGGTCACGGTGATCTCGATGAACTTGGTCGCGCCCTCTCCGTCCCGCACAACCTGATGCGCGAGATCCAGCATCACATCGTGCAGGGCTTTCTCGAACGCCGCATCCCCCGCCACATCGACACCCGACGCGCCCGTCGCGGCGACCAACAGCGTGTCCGACGTCGAGGTGTCGCTGTCCACAGTGATGCAGTTGAATGTCTGGTCTGACAGCCGGGCCACCATGGCTTGCAACGCGTCCTGCCCGATCACGGCATCGGTAAAGACGTAGACCAGCATCGTCGCCATGTCCGGCGCGATCATGCCCGAGCCTTTGGCGATGCCGGCGATGCGGACCTGACCGCCGGCGACGTCGAACGTACCGCCCGCCCCCTTGGCAAAGGTATCGGTCGTGCGGATCGCCTCCGCCGCCTGGTCGATGCCCTTCGGCGAGAGACGCGCCGCCATGTCGCTTAGCACGGCGGTGATCTTGCCATGCGACAGGGGCTCCCCGATCACGCCCGTCGACGCGCTAAAGACGCGGCCCACCGGCACATCCGTCACGGAAGCAACCGCACCTGTCGTCGCCTCCACCGCCTCCGCGCCATTGCGACCGGTAAAGGCATTGGCGTTGCCGGCATTCACGAGGAACGCCGCGCCCGCGCCGGTGGACCCGCCCAGCTTGGTCTGACAATCCAGCACGGGCGCCGCACGCGTGGCGGACCGGGTAAAGATGCCGGCAACCGAAGTGCCGGTGTCCATCACGGCCAGCATCACGTCCGGCCGATCGCGATACTTGACCCCCGCCTCGGCCGTGGCAAAGCGCACGCCGTCCACCTCCGGCAGGTCCGGGAAACCGGCAGGCGCCAACGGAGAGCGGGGCGGCACGCTTCCCATGTCAGTCCTCGAGCAGATCGCGGCGCGAGATGGCCGCGGGGTCGATTGTCTCCATGTCGATGCGCGTGACCTCAGCGGCTTCGGTCTTGGCCGTCAGATGCGCCTGGATCGCCTCCTGGCGGAGGGTGTTCGCCAGTTCTGCACGCACGGCGTCAAGCTCGGGCTTCGGCAAGTCGCGCACTTCGTTCAGCTTGACCACGTGCCAGCCGAACTGCGTCTGTACCGGAGCCGAGACGCCGCCTGCCTCCATCGCCACGACCGCAGCCTCGAAGGGAGGTACCATCGCGCCCTTGCCGAACCAGCCCAGCAGACCGCCACCGGGACCGGACGGACCCGTCGAGTGCTCCTTGGCCAGCTCCGCGAAATCCGCGCCGCCGTTCAGCTCTTCGATCAGGGCCTGCGCCTCTTCCTCGGTCTCGACGAGGATGTGCGAGGCGTTGAACTCCTGCTCCGCCGGCGCATTGGCATAAGCCGCGTCATAGGCGGCCTGTACCGCTTCGTCGGTCACCGCATCGGCGGCCACCTGCTCCAGAGCCTCGGCGGCGAGGATCGAGCGGCGCTCGTTGTCGAGCGCGATCTCAACCCGCAGCGGCAGGTCATCGCCCAGGTCCGAGGCCACCGCGGCCTGCTGCACCAGCTGGTCGAGAATGCCCTGGAAGAGAACGTCATCGCCGAGGCTCTGGTACTCCTGCGGCAGGCCCACGCGGATCATGATGAGATGGCCCAGCGTGATGTCCGTGCCGTTCACGGTCGCAACGACCAGATCCGCCGAAGGCGTCACCATCTCGGCGGCAGGCGCCTCGGTCGTTGCTTCATTGGTCTCGGTTTCGGCTTCGGTGGTCGCGGTCTGCGCCCAGGCGGCACCCCCGCACACCAGCGCGGCAGAGGTCAGAAAAGCGGTCAATCGGGTCATGGGGAACCTTGTCCTTTGGATCGGGCGCACGTGAGGCGCGCCCGCGTTGACACCAGTAGGCACGGCCCTTACATCGCTTTGGACTGTGGGGCCGCGCGGCTCACGCACCCTTATTCAGAACGCGCGCCGCGGGCAAGAGAGCCCCCTGCACAACCGCGTGAAAGACGATCGGAGAGATCATGTTCGGCAAACTGGCGAAGGCGGTTTTTGGCACGCCCAACGACCGCAAGATCAAGGCGACCCGCCCGCTGGTGGACAAGATCAACGCGCTGGAACCTGAGTTCGAAAAGCTCTCGGACCAGGGGATCAAGGATCGCACCGAAGCGCTGGCCAAGCGCGCCATGTCGGGTGAGGCGCTCGACGCGATCCTGCCCGAAGCCTTTGCCAATTGCCGCGAGGCCGCCAAGCGTGCGCTGGGTCTCAGGGCCTTTGACGTGCAGCTGATGGGCGGTATCTTCCTCCACCAGGGCAATATCTCGGAGATGAAGACCGGGGAGGGCAAAACACTCGTCGCCACCTTCCCCGCCTACCTCAACGCGCTCTCCGGCAAGGGCGTGCACGTCGTCACCGTCAACGACTACCTCGCCAAGCGCGATAGCGAGTGGATGGGCAAGGTCTTCAACGCGCTCGGCCTGACCTGCGGGGTCGTCTACCCCCAACAGCCCGAGGCGGAAAAGAAAGCCGCCTACGCCTGCGACGTGACCTACGCCACGAACAACGAGCTGGGGTTCGACTACCTGCGCGACAACATGCGCTCGTCGCTCGCCGAGATGGCTCAGCGCGGTCACAACTTTGCCATCGTGGACGAGGTCGACTCGATCCTCATCGACGAGGCGCGCACGCCGCTCATCATCTCCGGTCCGGCGCAGGACCGCAGCGACCTCTACGTGGCCATCGACAAGCTGATCCCGTCGCTCGAAGACAGCCATTTCGAGATCGACGAAAAGTCACGCAACGTGACCTTTACGGACGCCGGCAACGAGTTCCTCGAAGAGCACCTGCAAGCCCGCGGCCTCCTGCCCGAGGGGCAGTCGCTCTATGACCCGGAAAGCACCACCGTCGTGCACCACGTCAACCAGGGCCTCCGCGCGCACAAGCTCTTTACCCGGGACAAGGATTACATCGTCCGCGACAGCCAGGTCGTGCTGATCGACGAGTTCACCGGCCGGATGATGGTGGGGCGGCGCCTCTCGGATGGCCTGCATCAGGCCATCGAGGCCAAGGAAGGCTGCGACATCCAGCCCGAGAACGTGACGCTCGCAAGCGTGACCTTCCAGAATTACTTCCGCCTCTACGACAAGCTGAGCGGGATGACCGGCACGGCAGTGACCGAGGCCGAGGAATTCCAGGAGATCTACGGCCTCGGCGTCGTCGAGGTCCCCACCAACCGCGAGATCGCGCGCCTGGACGAGGACGACCAAGTCTACCGCACGGCGCGCGAAAAATACGAGGCCATCGTCGGCGAGATCGAAGAGGCGCACAAGAAGGGCCAGCCCGTGCTGGTCGGCACCACCTCCATCGAGAAATCCGAGATGCTGGCCGCCATGCTCAAGGAGGCCGGCCTGCCGCACAACGTCCTGAACGCGCGCCAGCACGAGCAGGAGGCGCAGATTGTCGCCGACGCAGGCAAGCCCGGCGCGGTGACCATCGCGACCAACATGGCCGGGCGCGGCACGGACATCAAACTGGGCGGCAACGTCGAGTTCCAGGTCCTCGAAGCGATTGCCTCCGAGCCCGAGGCAGATCCCGAGGCGATCCGCACCCGGATCGAAGAGGGCCACGTCTCCGAAGAGCAAAAGGTCAAGGACGCCGGCGGGCTCTACGTGCTCGCCACCGAACGCCACGAGAGCCGCCGCATCGACAACCAACTGCGCGGCCGATCGGGCCGACAGGGCGACCCGGGCCGGTCCTCGTTCTACCTCTCGCTCGAAGATGACCTCATGCGCATCTTCGGCTCCGAACGGCTCGAAAAAGTGCTCAAGACGCTCGGCATGAAAGAGGGCGAGGCGATCGTGCACCCGTGGGTGAACAAGTCGCTCGAGCGCGCCCAGGCCAAGGTCGAGGGGCGCAACTTCGACATCCGCAAGCAGCTCTTGAAGTTCGACGACGTGATGAACGATCAGCGCAAGGTGATCTTCACCCAGCGCCGGGAAATCATGGAGGCCGAGGACCTCAGCGAGATCGTCACCGACATGCGCGAGGAGGTCATCGCCGACCTCGTCGACACCTACATGCCGCCCAAGACTTACGCCGACCAGTGGGACATGCAGGGCCTTTACGCCGCCGCGATCGAGAACCTCGGGATCGACGAGCCGATCATCGACTGGGGCAGCGAGGACGGTGTCGATGACGAGGTCGTGCGCGAACGGCTCGAGGCATCCTCGGGGAAGATGATGGCCAAGAAGGCCGTCGACTTCGGCCCCGAGAACATGCGCAACATCGAAAAGCAGGTGCTGCTTCAGACCATCGACAGCAAGTGGCGCGACCACCTCCTGACGCTCGAACACCTGCGTTCGGTCGTGGCCTTCCGCGGCTACGCCCAGCGCGATCCGCTCAACGAGTACAAGTCCGAAGCCTTCCAGCTCTTCGAGTCGATGCTCGACAGCCTCCGCGCCGAGGTCACCCAGCAGCTCAGCCGCGTGCGTCCGATGACCGAGGACGAGCAAAAGGCGATGATGGAGCAGATGCTCGCCCAGCAGGCGCAAGTGCGCGGGGAGGCCGAGGCCAGCGCACCGTCCGCCCCGGCAGCCGCAGACGCCGAAGGGGAAGAGGTTGCCGCCGCGCCAAGCGCCCGGACTGCGCCACGCTCGCCCGCCATCGAAGGCTTTGTCGAGGACGACCCCAGTACCTGGGGCAACCCCGGCCGCAACGACCCCTGCCCCTGCGGGTCCGGCAAAAAGTTCAAACACTGCCACGGACGGCTTGCCTGAAACGGGCGACCTTTAGCCTGACGGACGCGCCGGCCTAAATTAGAGCACCCGCCTGACAGGCACTGTCAGGCCGCGCCGTCCCGCCCCCATGGGGCGGCGCGATGCGCCACCCCTCGGGACGGCGTGTGAAATTCTGTTTTGAGTGCGTCAGGTTGAAGGCCGCTTTCTTCAGCGAATTGCTCCCAGAAACCGTCTCAGCGCCGCCAGCGTTTGAGGCAAATTTGCCCTAAAAGCGCCGCGAAGCTTTCTCCATCACGTCACGGGCCAGCCGCCTTTGCCTCCTACCCTCAGATCAACTGAATGGGTTGGGAGCCTGAAATGATTTTGCTCAATCGTCCCGCGATCCTGGGCCTGACGCTGTTTGTGGCAGTGTGCATCGGCGCCATCATGCAAGCCGCCGTCGGCGACCGCGAAGCACAAGTTGCGCCGGATGCCTCCACGCCTGCTGTGACCGAACCTGCCTCTGCAGCCGCGCAGCTCTCGGATGCGGCGCCAGCCTCCCCCGAGGAACTCGCGGTCACGGATGTGGAGCTGACCGCCTCCGCCCCGCAGCCCATCGCGCCCGCCAGCCCGGACACCGCGAGGCTGGCCGCAACGCCCCAAGCGCCGTCTGCCGAAGCAACCGAAGCGGCGCGCGAAATGGCCTCTTCCCTCATCGCCGCCGCCTTCGACTCGCTTGGCGGCGCGGCGGACGCCCTCGCGGCGCCGTCGGACAGCATCGACATGTACCGCACACAGCCGCCCGCCGGCACGCAATGCGCGGTCCTTCTGACCGCCGATCCAGCCCCCGTTGCCATGGCGAGCCTCACGCTGGACGCGCCCTGCCACGCCAATACCCGTGTCACGTTCGAACACGAGGGCCTTTCGATCACCGAGATGACCGACGACAGCGGGAGTCTCACGCTGACCTTCCCGGCACTGACGACGCGCGCGACGTTCAACGCCGCGCTCGAAGACGGCACCGAAGTCTCCGCCGAGGTCTACGTCTCCACCATGTCCTCGTACCACCGGACCGTCGTGCAATGGCGCGACGACGCGATGATCGAACTGCACGCGTTCGAGTTCGGCGCCGACTACTGGGCTGACGGCCACGTTTGGGCGGAAACGCCCGGCTCGCGCCTCGCCGCCGCGCAGGGCACGTCGGGCCTTTTGACCACGCTCGGCCGCGCCGACATCCCGGCGCCGCGTCTCGCACAAGTCTACACCTTCCCGATGGAGCACGCCGCACAAACCGGCTCGGTCGCGCTGTCGGTCGAGGCCGCCGTGACCCCGGCGAACTGCGGTACCGAGGTCAGCGCGCAAACGCTCGAATACCGGCCAGACGCCCCGCTCCGCGTGAAAACCGCTGCGCTCTTTATGCCCGAGTGCGACGCGGTCGGCGACTTTCTGGTGTTGAAAAATCTGGTCGAGGACCTGACTATCGCAGCCCAGTGAACCAGCACGGGCGCACATCAGGATGCGACAGGTCTGTGCGGCGATCAGCGCCGCACTTTTTCTTTTGTGCCAAGGCTTTGCTGCGTCCGCGCAGGACGTGACGTTCACCTCGCGCGATGGTTCGGTGACACTCAGCGGCACGCTTTTGGGGTTCGACGGCGAGTTCTACCGGATCGACACGGTCTATGGCGAGCTGACGCTCGACGGCTCCGGGGTCACCTGCGAGGGCGTGGGCTGCCCGAGCCTGACCGACTTTGTCGCTGAAATGCGCCTGTCGGGCAGTGCCGTGATCGCGGACCGCGTGATGCCGCTGCTCCTGACCGCCTATGCGCGCGCAAACGGGCTCGAGCTCAGCCGCGAGGCAGGGCCCGACGGGATCACAACTGTGCTGCTCACGGACCGAGATAGCGGCAAGCTGGCAGGCCGTTTCACCTTTCGCGCGACGACAAGCGAAGAGGGCTTTGCCGACCTTCTGGCCGACGAGGCGGATGTGGTGATGGCTGTGCGCCCGATCCGCGACACCGAAGCGCGGCTGGCCCGCGACATCGGGCTCGGCGATCTGCGCGCGCGCAACCGAAGCCGGGTGCTGGCGCTCGATGGGCTGGTGCCGGTCGTCTCGCCGCGCAATCCGCTGAACGCAATCTCCTTGCCCAACCTTGCAGGCGTGCTTTCCGGCGAGATCACGAACTGGCAGGCGCTGGGTGGCGAGGACGCGCCGATCGATCTTGTCCTGCCCGCTCGCAGCACGGGCCTGACGCAGGCCATCGAAGGGCGGATGGACGTGCCCGGCGGCGCGCCTCTGACGCTGTCTGCGGACCCGGTCGCGGACAATGCTGCGCTGGTCAGCCGCGTTGCCATGGGCACGCTGGGCTTCGGAATCGCGAGCTTCTCGGACCTCGGCAACAGCAAGCCGTTGACGCTGACCGGTGCCTGCGGGTTCGACCTGATGGCCACTCGCCAGAGCATCAAGACCGAGGATTACCCGCTGACCGCGCCGATGTTTCTCTATGTGCCGGCGCGCAGATTGCCCAAGCTGGCCCGCGACTTTCTCAGCTACACCCGCTCGCCGCTGGCACAGATCGTGATCCGCCGTGCGGGGCTCGTCGATCAGGCGCCGGAGGAAATCCCGTGGAACGCGCAGGGCGACCGGCTTTTGAACGCGATCCGCGTGGCGGGGCCGGAGTACGGGCTCGAGGCGCTGCAGGAGATGACCGAGCGGCTGGAGCCGCGCAAACGGCTCACCATTTCCTTCCGGTTCGAGCCGGGCTCCTCACGGCTGGATGCGCAGTCAAATTCGAACGTGCAACAGCTCGCGCGGTCGCTGGAGGCCGGGCGCTATGACACGCGGGACCTGCTCTTTGTCGGATTTTCCGATGGCAACGGGGATGCGGCTGGCAACCGCAGGATCGCCCTGCGCCGGGCCGAAGCGGTGCTGACCGCAGTGCGTGATGCAGCGGAAGCGGCGGACTTCGCGCGCCTGACGCTTGCGACGGAGGCGTTTGGGGAGATGTTGCCGATGGCCTGTGACGACACGCCGTGGGGCCGTTCGGTCAACCGGCGTGTCGAGGTGTGGGTGCGGTGACGCATTCCCTTCGCGTGAAGAAAATGCGCCGTCCGCCTAACCTTTCATAGAGTCCCAGAAGCCTTTGACGGACTTGAAGAAGCTCGAGCTTTCCGGGTTGTTCTCTTCGCTCAGCTCATCGAACTCGCGCAGCAGCTCTTTCTGACGAGAGGTCAGATTCACAGGCGTTTCCACGGCCAGCTCGATGAACATATCGCCCTGACCGGCGGTGCGCAGCGCGGGCATGCCCTTGCCCCGCAGACGCATTTGCCTGCCAGATTGGCTGCCCGCCGGGATTTTCACCCGGGCGCGGCCACCATCGATGGTGGGCACTTCGATGTCACCGCCCAGCGCGGCGGAACTCATGCTGACCGGGACGCGGCAAAAAAGGCTGACGCCGTCGCGTTCGAAGATCTCGTGCTTGGCCACCTCGATGAAGATGTAGAGATCGCCGGTCGGACCGCCGCGCATGCCGGCCTCCCCCTCTCCGCCGAGGCGGATGCGGGTGCCGGTCTCGACGCCTGCCGGGATGTTGACGCTAAGCGAGCGGTCCTTTTCGACCCGGCCCTGACCGCCACAGGTGCGGCAGGGATTCTTGATGATCTGGCCGAGGCCGGAGCATGTCGGACAGGTGCGTTCGACGGTGAAAAAGCCCTGCTGCGCGCGCACCTTGCCCATGCCAGAGCACGTCGGGCAGGTCGTCGGTTCCGCGCCGCCTTCGGCGCCGGTGCCCTCGCACGACCCGCACGCCACCGAGGTCGGGACCTGGATGGTCTTTTGCATGCCGGCGTAGGCTTCTTCGAGCGTGACGCGCAGGTTGTAGCGCAGGTCCGAGCCGCGTGCGGCGCGGTTGCGCCCGCCGCCACGGCCACCGCCGCCCATCATGTCGCCGAAAAGATCGTCGAAGACGTCCGAGAACGCGCTCGCGAAGTCGCCCTGGTTGCGGAAGCCGCCACCTGCGCCCGGCCGTCCTCCGCCGCCCATGCCGCCCTCGAACGCCGCGTGACCGAACCGGTCGTAGGCGGCTTTCTTTTCGGCGTCGCGCAGCACTTCGTAGGCCTCATTGGCCTCCTTGAACTGCTCTTCGGCGTTTGGATTGTCGGCGTTGCGGTCGGGGTGAAGCTCTTTGGCCTTGCGGCGGTACGCTTTCTTGATCTCGTCGGCGCTCGACCCTTTCGAGACGCCCAGCACGTCGTAAAAGTCACGTTTGGACATGGCTCAGCCCTTTCATTCAAAGGCCCGGGGACGGGTCAGGCCCGCTCCCGGGCCCAACCTCAACGTGCCGGATCAGGCGCGTTTGCTGTCGTCCAGGTCTTCGAAATCGGCGTCGACGATGTCGTCATCCGCCGGGCCTGCGTCCGCCGCTTCGGGCTCGGCGTCGCCTGCCTCTTCCTGGCTGGCTTTGTAGATCGCCTCGCCCAGACGCATGGACGCTTCGGTCACGTTCTGGATGCCCGCCTTGATCTTGTCGACGTTGTCGGTTTCCAGTTCGTCCTTGAGTGCCGCGATGGCTAGCTCGATGGCCTCGACGGTCGACGGGTCGACCTTGGAGCCGTGCTCCTCGAGCGCCTTTTCGGTCGAGAGCACAAGGCTTTCGCCCTGGTTCTTGGCCTCCACGAGCTCGCGGCGCGCCTTGTCGGCATCCGCGTTCTCTTCGGCGTCCTTGACCATCTTCTCGATGTCGTCGTCCGAAAGGCCACCCGACGCCTGGATCGTGATCTTTTGCTCTTTGCCGGTGCCTTTGTCGGCGGCGCCTACGGAGACGATGCCGTTGGCGTCGATGTCAAAGGTCACCTCGATCTGCGGCATGCCGCGCGGAGCCGGCGGAATGTCCTCGAGGTTGAACTGGCCGAGCATCTTGTTGTCGGCCGCCATCTCGCGCTCACCCTGGAAGACCCGGATGGTCACCGCGTTCTGGTTGTCCTCGGCGGTCGAGAAGATTTGCGACTTCTTCGTCGGGATCGTCGTGTTGCGGTCGATCAGGCGGGTGAAGACACCGCCCAGCGTCTCGATCCCCAGCGACAGCGGGGTCACGTCGAGCAGAACCACGTCCTTGACGTCACCTTGCAGCACGCCGGCCTGGATGGCGGCGCCCATGGCGACGACCTCGTCCGGGTTCACACCCTTGTGCGGCTCCTTGCCAAAGAATTTGGTCACCTCTTCGATGACCTTCGGCATACGGGTCATCCCGCCCACGAGCACGACTTCGTCGATGTCGGAGGTGCTGAGACCAGCGTCCTTGAGCGCAGCTTGGCAGGGCTTGAGCGACGCTTTGATCAGGTCACCGACAAGCGACTCCAGCTTGGCGCGGGTGAGCTTCATCACCATGTGCAGCGGCTGGCCGTTCGACCCCATCGAGATGAACGGTTGGTTGATCTCAGTCTGGGACGAGGACGACAGCTCGATCTTGGCCTTCTCGGCAGCTTCCTTGAGACGCTGCAGCGCCATCTTGTCCTGCGTCAGGTCGACGGAGTTTTCTTTTTTGAACTCGTCCGCGAGGTAGTTGACGATGCGCATGTCGAAGTCTTCACCGCCGAGGAACGTGTCCCCGTTGGTCGATTTCACTTCGAAAAGGCCATCGTCGATCTCGAGGATCGTCACGTCGAACGTGCCGCCGCCAAGGTCGTAGACCGCGATTGTCTTGGTCTCGTCCTTGTCGAGGCCGTAGGCGAGCGCAGCTGCAGTCGGCTCGTTGATGATGCGCAGCACTTCGAGGCCGGCAATCTTGCCCGCGTCCTTGGTCGCCTGGCGCTGTGCGTCGTTGAAATACGCAGGCACGGTGATCACGGCTTGCGCGACGTCTTCGCCGAGATAGCTTTCGGCGGTTTCCTTCATCTTTTGCAGGATGAAGGCGGAGATCTGCGAGGGCGAGTATTTCTCGCCACGCGATTCGACCCATGCGTCGCCGTTGCCGCCATCGATGACGTTGAACGGCAGGTTTTTCTTGTCTTTTTTCAGATGTGCGTCGTCTGCCCGGCGGCCGATCAGGCGCTTGACGCCAAAGATCGTGTTGTCCGGGTTGGTGACCGCCTGGCGCTTGGCCGGCTGGCCGACGAGACGCTCGTCTTCGGTGAAGGCGACGATCGACGGTGTCGTGCGTGCGCCTTCGGCGTTTTCGATAACCTTGGGCTGCGAGCCGTCCATGATGGCGACGCAGGAGTTGGTTGTCCCGAGGTCGATCCCAATGACTTTAGCCATGTCTTTTCGATCCCTTTTTGAACTTCAAGGCGATGTCCCGAGGGGTGGACCCATGCTTGGCGTTCCAGCCCCCGACGATGATCAGCCCACGGTGTCTGGCCGTGTGCCAACGTCCGGGCGTATATAGGAAGGGGGTATTGGTGCTGCAACCGGGCGAAAGGGGCGTTCGCGGCAAAAATGCCACATTTCTTTTTGACGCGGGAAAGGCAGTGCCGATGACACCGATGGACTTGCGCGGTGTGCGCGTCTTTCCCGGATTTCTGGACCGCGCGGCGCAGGAGCGGATGCTGGAAGACGTGCGGGCTGTGGCGCGGGCGGCGCCGGTGTTTCACCCGGTGACGCCGTCGGGGCGCAAGATGTCTGTGCGAATGACTTCCGCCGGGCAGTTCGGGTGGGTGACCGACCGAAAGGGCTACCGCTACGAGCCGCGTCACCCGGACGGGCAGCCGTGGCCCGCGATACCGGCGAGCATTCGTGAGGTCTGGGACGCGGTGTCGGGATGGGACGGCGCGCCTGAGTGCTGTCTGGTGAACTTTTACGGCGAAAGCGCCAAGATGGGGATGCACCAGGACAAGGATGAGGCGGATTTCGCGGCGCCGGTTGTGTCGATTTCACTGGGTGATGACGCGCTCTTTCGCGTGGGCGGGACCGAGCGGAAGGGCAGCACGGAGTCGGTCTGGCTCAAGTCGGGAGATGTGGTCGTGATGGGCGGCGCCGTGCGGCTCTGCTATCACGGCGTGGATCGGATCAGGTTCGGCACGTCGACGCTTTTGAAGGATTGCGGGCGGATTAATTTGACGTTGCGGGTGGTGACTTAGGCGGCAGGCTGCTCCTAGTACAACTGCAACGACCGTTCACGCGGCGACCCGAGGGGTGGCGCATCGCGCCGCCACATGGGGGCGGGTCAGCGCGGCCTGACAGTGCCTGTCAGGCGGGCGTTCCGTTCTGAGCGAGTTGGCATCCGAACTAACAGAAGCGGCTTTAGCACTCGCCACCTACGGCGCGACAGAGCAGCATCCCGTCATCACGCGGAGGTCCTCGCCGTCTTCGATCCAGAGGTCGGTGTCGAGACCATACGCCCGGTCGGACATGCCGTCCGAGCAAGCCAGGCGGCGGATCACCATCCTAGCGGTCACGTCTTCGGTGCCGGCGGCGAGGACAAAGCGGTCGCTACGGCCAGCCACGCGACCGCGAAACGTTTGCTGCAGAATCGCTTCTTGCGAGAATTCCCGCAACGCAAAGCCTGCCTCGCTTACGCCGAGTGACCAGAAAGGCTCTGTGCCGAAACAGGCAAAGCGGACGGGGAGCGTTTCGGGGTCCTGTCCTGCTCTGAGGGCCAGAAACCGCATCGCGACCCAGCCGGACCGCTCACCGATGTTGATCTGGCCCCAGCCACCACCTTCAGACAGTCGGACGACTTCGATGCCCTCCGCATCATGGGCCAATTCCGATAGCTTTTCCGTTCCAGCGTCCGGTCCGCGCCGCACATTCAGAACATCGTCTGACGCCACGCCCGATACGTTAAAGAGCGCAGGCAAAGCGTTTTGCGCCGCTGCCAGCCCGGCGCTCAGGCACAGGACCAGCGCGACAGCCAAGCGCACCATCACCCGCGCGCGGACCACGAGGCCGAGACCTTCTTGCGGGTGTAGAATTCGGCCATCAACCCGATCATCAACGCGATGATCCCGACCATCATCGGGTAGTCGATGCTGGAGTTGCGCGGGTTGTAGTTAATGAACGCAAAGCCGCGCGACTGGTCGATGGCGTGAAACAGCGGGTTCCAGTCGAACATCGCCAGCATGAAGGGCGGCAGCGTGTTGGCCACGAACATCTTGCCCGACGCGATCATGTTGGCGCGCTGATAGACGGTCGAGATGATGCTGACGACCGTGGGCGCCCAAGGCTTGGCCGCGAGCAACACAAGTCCGAGCGCACAGCCGGTGAACCACGCCATCAGGACCATCGCCAGGCAGCCGATGGGGTCCTGGATCTCGAACGGCGTAAAGACGACGTGGTAGATAAAAAGCACCAGGAACATGGAGAGCAGCTGGATATAGAGCGAGCTAAGCGCCGCCGAGAGGATCGCCACCATCGTGTTCATCGGCGCGTGCTGCATCATCGGGGAGGCCGGCCCTTCGGCGCCTGCGACGGCGCCCATCGCCTTGGTATGGGTCATGTAGAGGAAAATCCCCGACATCACGTAGATCAGGAAATCACCCCGGATCGCGGTGCCGCGCAGGCTGAGGATCGTGAACATCACGTAAAAGGCGACCACCAGCAGGATCGTCTGCATCATGTTGGTAAAGAGCGACATCATCGGGTTACCGTGTGACTTGCGGATGTCGCGGACGATAGAGTGGTAGATCAACTCCATCATGCCGATAAACGTGGAGAACCCGGTTCTCCGCTTTGCGGAACGCTCGAACATGTGCCTCTCACCCAACGGTGTTTACTGCTTCTTGCAGGGAAATCTTGCCGTTCCCTTAAGCGGTGATCATAAGGAGGGCCAAAGAGCGGATCAATTCCGCCGTGGGCCCGCGCTGCGGTTCGTTTCGAGGAGTGACATTTTGGATTACAGCAAACTGCAGGACGCGATGCGCCGTCTGGCGCTCGAGGCGGGCGATGTGATCATGGAGATCTACGAGTCCGGCGACTTTGACGCCAAGGTGAAATCCGACGACAGCCCGGTGACCGCCGCCGACGAGGCCGCCGACGCGCTGATCTCGGCAGGGCTGCGCGCGGCCTTCCCCGATGTGCTGCTGGTGACCGAGGAGCAGGCCGCGTCCCATTCCGAGAAAGGCGACACGTTCCTGATCGTCGACCCGCTGGATGGCACCAAGGAGTTCCTCCACCGCCGGGGCGATTTCACGGTGAACATCGCGCTGGTCGAAGACGGCGTGCCGACGCGCGGGGTGGTGTACGCCCCTGCCAAGGACCGGCTCTTTTACACCACCGCGGACGGCACGTCGGTCGAGGAGGCGGGACCCTTTGCCAAGGAGAGCGCAGGCGCGCTTTCCCCGATCAAGGTGGCGGACAGCGACAACGCGGCGCTCTTGGTGGTCGCCTCCAAATCCCACCGGGATGCGGCGACGGACGACTACATTGGCAAGTATAACGTCCGGGACATGAAAAGCGCCGGCTCCTCGCTCAAGTTCTGCCTTGTCGCGACCGGGGAGGCGGACCTCTACCCGCGCCTTGGCCGCACGATGGAGTGGGACACTGCCGCGGGACATGCCGTGTTGAACGGAGCGGGCGGCGCGGTTGTCCGGTTCGATGACCTGACGCCGCTGACCTACGGGAAGGATGGCTACGCCAACCCCTTCTTTATCGCCTACGCGCCGGGCGTGACGCTGCATCAGGGATAGTCCCGTGCTCCCCAGCGCCTCTGTCGTGGTTGTCAGCCGGGGGCGGGCGGGCGATCTGCCGCTGTGTCTGGCGAGCCTCGTGCAGCAGGATCACCCGATGTTCGAGATCGTGGTGGTCGCGGATCCGGCCGGGCTTGATGCCGCGTACCACTGGGCGAAGGGCGCCGGGCGCGAGGGCCAGTTCAAGCTGCGGGCGTTTGACGAGGCGAACATCTCTGCCGCGCGGAACACCGGCATCGCGGAGGCGGCAGGCGAGGTCATCGCCTTTATCGACGACGATGCGGTGGCCGAACCGACTTGGCTGCGCCACCTCACCGCGCCTTTTGCCTCGTCCGACAGCATCGTCGCCGCGGGCGGATACGTGCGCGGACGCAACGGCATCTCGTACCAGTGGAAGGCGCGCAGCGTGGACCGGATGGCGAGGACGGCTCCACTCGACATCGCAGGCACCGCACCTGTCGCGCTGTCGGCCAACCGCGACCGCGCGATCAAGACCGAAGGCACCAACATGGCCGTGCGCCGGGACGTGCTCGCGGAGCTGGGCGGGTTCGATCCCGCCTACCGCTATTTCCTCGACGAGACGGACCTAAACCTGCGGCTGGCCGTGCGCGGCGGGGAGACGGCGATCGTGCCCCTCGCCGAGGTGCACCACGGGTACAAGGCCAACGCAACGCGCACAGCCGCGCGCGTGCCGACGGACTTGACTGAGATCGGCGCGAGCCTTGCTGTCTTTCTCCGCCGGCACTGCGCCAAGCACAGCCGCCCCCAGGCCCGGGACCAAGTGCGCGCCGAGCAGGAAGCGCGTTTGACACGGCACATGGTAAGCGGCGCGCTCGACCCTTTTGCCCTGCGCAAGATGATGCACGGCTTTGACGCAGGCTATGCCGAGGGCCTGCAAAGGCCACTCGATGCGCTACCGCCGCTGCCTCAATCCGCCTCCGCCTTTCGCCAGATCGCGCCCCTCGAAGAGCGCCCGCATGTGCTCTGCGCCGGACGTCCCAGCGCCATGCCCTCCCTGACGGAGGAAGCCACCGCCGCCGTCACCCGCGGAGAGCGCGCGACAATCATGTGTCTGTCGCGCACGACGCTCTATCACCGGATCCGGTTTGCGTTGCCCGGCGTTTGGGTTCATACCGGAGGCCAGTTCGGGCGCAGCGACAGGCAGAGCCGCGCTGTGAAACTTTGGCGGTTCGCCGCACGTATTGATAGCGAGGCCGCACGTATCGCGGCGCAACGTGGATTTTGACGAATTCATCAACATTTCTGACACCGACACCGGATTGTCCGCAATTTGGCCACGATCGTTTGGTCTGGACGCCTGAGTGAGGTATGGCCTATCCGGCGCTCGGACAGGCAAAGTGGAGTTTATAACGACATGCGCAACAAAGTGACGAAGGCGATCTTCCCGGTCGCAGGTCTCGGCACCCGGTTCCTTCCGGCCACCAAGTCTGTCCCCAAGGAGATCATGACGCTTGTCGACCGACCGCTCATTCAATACGCCATCGACGAGGCCCGCGCTGCGGGGATCAAGGAGTTCATCTTTGTTACCTCCCGCGGCAAGGGCGCGCTCGAGGACTACTTCGATCACGCCCCGCAGCTGGAAAACGAGCTGCGCAAGAAGGGCAAGGACGAGCTGCTCGAAATTCTCAAGAACACCAACATGGATTCCGGCGCCATCGCCTACCTGCGCCAGCACAAGGCGCTTGGCCTCGGCCACGCTGTCTGGTGCGCACGCCGCCTGATCGGGAACGAAGCCTTTGCCGTGATCCTGCCCGACGACGTGATCGCCGCCGAAAAGCCGTGCTTGCAGCAGATGGTCGAGGCGTTCGAGGAGACCCCCGGCAGCATGGTCGCCGCGATGGAAGTGCCAAGCGACAAGGCGTCGAGCTACGGCATCCTCGACATCAACGAAGACAAGGGCGCCATGGTCTCGGTCAAGGGGATGGTCGAGAAACCCAAAGCCGGCACGCAGCCCTCGAACCTCGCCGTCATCGGGCGTTACATCCTGACCCCCGACGTGCTGAAGAACCTCAACAAGATGAAGTCCGGCGCAGGTGGAGAAATCCAGCTGACCGACGCCATCGCCGAAGAAATCCGCGAGGGGCGCCCGGTCTATGGCCACCGCTTTGCCGGGCAGCGTTTCGATTGCGGGTCCAAGGCCGGGTTCCTGCAAGCCACGGTCGCCTTTGGCCTGTCGCGCGATGACCTGCGCGACGACCTGCATACCTACCTGACCGAAATCATGGCGAGCGAGAAAGCCGCCCAATGACGAATGTACTGGTGACGGGCGGCGCCGGCTACATCGGCTCGCATGCCTGCAAGGCGCTGGCGCAGGCGGGCTACACGCCCGTCACGTTCGACAACATCTCCACCGGCTGGAAAGACGCGGTCAAGTTCGGCCCGCTCGAACAGGGCGACCTCCTCGACCGCGAACGGCTGGACGAAGTCTTTGCGACCGTCAAACCCGCCGCCGTCATGCACTTTGCCGCGCTCAGCCAGGTCGGCGAGAGCATGCAGGACCCGGGCAAGTACTGGCGCAACAACGTCGCAGGCTCGCTCAACCTGATCGAGGCCGCTGTGAACGCCGGCTGCCTCGACTTCGTCTTCAGCTCTACCTGCGCGACCTACGGCGACCAGGACGGCGTGGTGCTCGATGAGCAGAGCGCGCAGATGCCGATCAACGCTTACGCCAGCTCGAAACGCGCCATCGAGGACATGCTGCGGGAGTTCGAGGCGGCGCACGGCTTGCGCTCGGTCATCTTCCGCTACTTCAACGTGGCAGGCGCCGACCCCGACGCAGACGTGGGCGAGCACCACATCCCCGAGACGCACCTCATCCCCGCGATGATCGAGGCAATCCAGGGCAAACGCGATGGGCTGACTGTGTTCGGCACCGACTATCCCACGCCCGACGGCACCTGCATCCGCGACTACGTGCATGTCTGCGACCTCGTCGACGCCCACGTGCTCGGCCTCAAATGGCTCGAAGACGGCAAGGGCAGCCGCGTCTTCAACCTCGGCACCGGCGACGGATTTTCGGTCAAGGAGGTCATCGACGCCTCCCGCGCGGTCACCAACATGGAGGTCCCGCACAGCATCGGCGACCGACGCCCGGGCGATTGCGTGAAACTTGTCTCCGGCTCCACCCGCGCGGTGGAAGAGCTGGGATGGCAGCCCAAACGCTCGACCATGCAGCAGATGATCGGCGACGCCTGGAGGTGGCACCAAACTGGGCACTACGCCGAATAGCCCGCCGCCCGCGCGGCTCTTTGACGTCTCGCGGCTGATCCGGCGGGCGGGGCGTCCTTTGACCGGCATCGACCGGGTGGACTTTGCCTACCTCACGCGTCTCGCGGCAGAGCCTGTGCCTTGCTTTGGCTTGGTGCGGACGCGGCTCGGATATGTGCTCCTCGATGCCGAGGGTTTGAAGCGCCTCGCCACCTGCCTCGAAGGAGACAGCTGGGCCCGCCCTCCCCTCTGGCACCGACTCTTGAAGCGTCCCGGTGACACCCGCACCCGGGCAGAGCGCACGGTGCGCAAGCTCGGCATCGCCCGCACGGTCCCGGCGCTGCTCGGCGCGATGCTGCGCAAGCACCTTCCGGCGGGCACGGTCTATCTGAACACCAGCCACGCGAGCTTTACCGCCCGCGTCATCCGTGCCGTGCGCTCGATCCCCGAGGCGCGCATTACAGTGATGATCCACGACACGCTGCCGCTGGATGTGCCACAGTTCCAGCGCGAGGGAAGTGTGCCGCGCTTCGATGCCTTCCTGCGTAGGGTGGGCAGTGCCGCCGATCTGATCATCGCCAATTCCGCGGACACCGCCGCGCGCCTGCCCGAGCATCTCGGCACCTGCCCACCCGTGGTCACTGCCCTTCTCGGCACCGACCTGACCCCCGCGCAGCCACTGCCTCCCGCGCAGCCGCCGCACTTCGTCACGCTTGGCACCATCGAACCGCGCAAGAACCACAAGCTGCTGCTCGACGTGTGGGAGCTTCTACCAGAACCGAAACCGACGCTCTACGTGATCGGCCGGCGGGGGTGGCACAACGCAGACATCTTTGCCCGCCTGGACGCCAAGCCCGACGGGATTATCGAGCTGAACGACGCCACCGACGCGAAGGCCCGACACCTGATCGCGACCGCCCACGGCTTCCTCTTTCCCAGCCTCGCCGAAGGCTTCGGCCTGCCCCCGCTCGAAGCCGCTGTGCTCGGCACGCCTTGCCTCTGTGGCAATCTGCCCGTTTACCGGGAGTTTCTCGCCGACATTCCCGTTTACCTAAAGACGGACGACCGCTATGCATGGAAGCACGAGATAGAGGACCTGATGGCGCACCCGCAGCAGGCCCGAGCCACCCACGCGGAACGCATGCGCAGACATGCACCGCCCACATGGGAGGCTCATTTCAAGACCGTCTTAACCCGGTCCTGATACCGCGGAGCGCACTTGACCAAAGGTTCCGGCAGAGGGGAAGCAGCGCGTGCGCCCATGGCAGTCATACAAGCTGAGGCTTCAGCGGCACCGCTGGCGTGTGCGCGCCTGGCGCAAGCGGCGTGAGCTCAGGACAATTGCCAACCGCACGAAAGCCATCGCACCGAGCGACGTGCTGGTCTTCAGCACCCTGCGCAACGAACGCCGCCGCCTGCCGCATTTCCTGAAATACTACCGCGAGATGGGCGTCGATCACTTCCTGATCGTCGACAACGGCAGCACGGACGGCTCAGGCGACTACCTGTCGAATCAGCCCGACGTCTCTCTTTGGCACACCGAGGCCAGCTACAAGCGGTCGCGGTTCGGCGTCGACTGGCTCAATCGCCTTGCCTACCGCTACGGCCACGGCCATTGGTGCCTCACGGTGGACCCGGATGAGTACTTTCTCTTCCCGTTCTGCGACACACGGCCCATCCAGGCGCTGACCGACTGGCTCGACGCCTCCTCGATCAAATCGTTCTCGGCCATGCTGCTCGACATGTACCCCAAGGGCCCGATCGACGCGCAGCCGTTCGAAGAGGGGATGGACCCGCTCGAAATCGCGCACTGGTTCGACGCCGGAAACTACACGATTTCCAAGAACAAACGCTTCGGCAATCTCTGGATCCAGGGCGGCGCAAGAGCGCGGGTTTTCTTCCCCGACCAGCCCGCCAAATCGCCGGCCCTCAACAAGGTGCCGCTGGTCAAATGGAACCGGCGCTACGCCTACGTGTCCTCGACGCACATGCTGCTGCCGCGCGGGCTCAACCTCGTCTATGACGAGTGGGGCGGGGAAAAGGCGTCGGGCGTGCTCTTGCACACCAAATTCCTCGACACGTTCCACGAAAAGGCGACCGAGGAACTGGACCGCAAACAGCATTATTCCGCGTCGGTCGAGTACAAAGCCTACGCCGAGCAGATGGCCGCCAACCCCGACATGTGGTGCAAGTGGTCCGAAAAATACATCAACTGGCGCCAGCTCGAGATCCTCGGCCTCATGTCTAAGGGGAACTGGGCATGACCCTCGGCGTGGGCATCGTGATGCTCGTGCACACCGCGCTCGACCGTGCCGAGCAGGTGGCGCGCCACTGGGCCAAGGCCGGCTGTCCGGTGGTGATCCACGTCGACAAGAGTGTGCCGCGCCGCGCGCATGACGCGTTCCGAAAGGCACTCGCAGATGTCGAGGATCTGCGGTTCTCGCGCCGGCACCGCTGCGAATGGGGATCCTGGGGACTGGTCGCCGCCACGCAGGACGCCTCAGCGCTGATGCTGCGGGACTTTGCCGAGGTGCGGCACGTCTACCTCGCCTCCGGCTCGTGCCTGCCGCTGCGCCCGGTGGCCGAGCTTGCCGCCTACCTCGCCGAGCGCCCCAAGACCGACTTTATCGAGAGCGCCACGACGGCGGACGTGCCCTGGACCATCGGCGGGCTCGAAGAGGAGCGGTTCACGCTGCTCTTTCCGTTCTCTTGGCGGCGGCAGCGCTTTCTCTTTGACCGCTTCGTCGACTTGCAAAGGCGTGTGCGGTTCAAGCGCAAGATGCCGAACGGGATCGTCCCGCATATGGGCTCGCAATGGTGGTGCCTGACGCGCCAGACGCTGTCGGCCATCCTCGAAGACCCCGAGCGCAAGACCTACGACCGCTATTTTTCCCGCGTCTGGATCCCGGACGAGAGCTATTTCCAGACGCTTGCCCGGCAGTACTCGCCACGGATCGAGAGCCGGTCGCTGACGCTGTCCAAGTTCGATTTCCAGGGCAAACCGCACATCTTTTACGACGACCATCTGCAGCTTTTGAAACGCTCGGACTGCTTTGTGGCGCGCAAGATCTGGCCAAAGGCGGACCGGCTCTACGACGCCTTCATGGGACCGCATGCAGAGGACCAACACCGCGACGAGCCGAGCCCGGGCAAGATCGACCGCATCTTTGCCCGCGCGGTGGAGCGGCGAACGCGGGGTCGGCCGGGCCTCTACATGCACTCGCGCTTTCCCAATTACGGCTGGGAAAACGGACAGACAGCCGAGAAATACTCAGTCTTTCAGGGGTTCGACGCGCTCTTTCGCGACTTTGACCTGTGGCTGGCGCGGACGACCGGGTGTCAGGTGCACGGCCACCTCTTTGCGCCCGCTCGTGCGGAGTTCGCGAACGGCCAGCCGGTGATCCAGGGCGCGCTCAGCGATGCGGCGGGTCTGAGGGACATGAACCCCAAGGCGTTCCTGACCAATTTCACCTGGAACCTGCGCGGCGAGCGGCAGTGCTTCCAGTTCAGCCCGGCGGACACGCAAAAAATCGTCCCGCATTTCGGCACCGATCCGAACGCGCAGGTCTCGATCATCTCCGGCGCCTGGGCGGTGCCGCTCTTTCGCTCGAACCGCAACTTTGGCGAACTGCGCGCGGAGGCGGCGCTCTACCAGCAGATCGAGGCAAAGATGCTCGAGGAGCTGCGCAAGCCGCACGTCAAGGCGCGCGTGCGGGCGTGGACCATGGCCGAGTTCATCGAGGCGCCGATGGAGCCTTTGCAGACCATCATCGACGAGATCGGCCAGACGACCGGACGCCGCCTGACCGAGGCGCCGGTGATGGAGGACCTCACAGGGTTCGGCCAGTTCCTGCAGAACCTCAAGAACCAGGGGATGCACCCCTACCTGATGGGCGATTTCCCGATCGACCCCTCGCCCGAGGCCAAACCCAAGCGCCGCCGCAAGAAACCGTATCTGGTGAGTTAGATGTCCCGATCGTTCGACAGTTTTGTGGTCTTTGCCGAGATGCGGACCGGCTCGAATTTCCTTGAAACCAACCTCAACGCGATCCCGGGTGTCCAGTGTCACGGGGAGGCGTTCAACCCGCATTTCATCGGCTATCCGAACACGACCGACATCCTTGGCATCACAGAGGCCAAGCGAGAGGAGAACCCAAAGGCCCTGCTCCGCCGCATTCGAGACAAATCGGACGGGATCGGGGGCTTTCGGTACTTCAACGACCATGACCCGCGCGTGCTCGATACGGTGCTGGACGACGCGCGCTGCGCCAAGGTCATCCTGACCCGCAATCCGCTCGAAAGCTATGTCAGCTGGAAGATCGCGCAGACAACCGGCCAGTGGAAACTGACCCACCACCGCGGGCGCAAGACCGCGCAGGCCGAGTTCGACGGGCCGGAGTTCGAAGCGCATGTGGCGCGGCTGCAGGCGTTTCAGGTGATGCTGATGGCGCGGCTGCAGACCTCGGGTCAGACTGCGTTCTACGTCGACTATGAAGACCTGCAATCGGTCGAGGTGATGAACGGGATCGCCGCGTTTCTCGGCGTCGAGGGGCGGCTCGAGGCGCTCGATCCCAAGCTGAAACGGCAAAACCCCGGTCCCCTGCGCGACAAGATCAGCAATTTCGAGGAGGCCGAGACGGCGATGGCGGCGCTCGACCGGTTTCACCTCTCGCGCACGCCGAACTTTGAGCCGCGCCGGGGACCGGCAGTGCCGAGCTACGTGGTCGCGGCAAAGGCGCCGCTTCTTTTCATGCCGGTACGGGGCGGGCCGGACGCGGAGGTGCGAAGCTGGCTGGCGGCGCTCGACGGGGTCGATACAGACGCGCTGCCGACGAAGATGGGCCAAAAGGACCTGCGGCAGTGGAAGCGCAAGAACCGTGTGCACCGCAGCTTTACCGTGTTGCGCCACCCGCTGGCGCGGGCGCATCACGTCTTTTGCACCAAGATCCTGCCGACAGGTCCCGGGACGATGACACATATCCGCGCGACGCTGCGCCGGATGCACGATCTGCCGATTCCCGAGGATGGACCCAGCCCGGACTGGAGCAAAGAGCAGCACCGCACCGCGTTCCTCGCCTTTCTCGACTGGATCAAGCTGTGCCTCGCGGGCGCCGGAAGCACGCGGGTCGACAGCCGTTGGGAGAGCCAGATCACGACGCTGCAGGGCTTCTCGGAGTTCGTGCTACCCGATCTGGTGCTGCGCGAGGACGATATGACGGATGCCTTGCCCGCCCTCGCGGGCGGTCTCGGGTGTGACAGCGCTATGCCGGTCCCAACGGCGACTAACGATACGCCGTTCGCGCTCGCGGACATCTATGACGAGACGCTCGAAAAGCGCGCGCGGGACGTCTATGCCAAGGACTACGTGATGTTCGGGTTTGGCGACTGGGCGCCGCCGGCCTGACGTTGGGCCTAAGCCGCCTGGGTCGTCTGCGCTTCGGTCAGGATCGCGTGCAGCTTGCTGGCATCGGGGTTGGCGCGCAGCTTGGCGCAGATGCTGGCATCCCGCAGCGTGCGGGACACAAGCGCCAGCGCCTTGAGGTGGTCGACGCCTGCGTCTTCGGGCGCAAAGAGGCCGAAGACGAGATCCACCGGCTGACGATCCACCGCGCCGAACTCCACCGGCGTTTCAAGACAGATGAAAACGCCTGCGACTTCGGTCAGCCCGGCCAGCCGGGCGTGCGGCAGGGCAACGCCCTTGCCGACACCTGTCGGACCAAGCGCTTCGCGCTCGAGCAGGGCATCCACGGCCGCCGCGGCATCGAGGCCGCAGGCGGTTTCGGCGAGGTCGGCCACATCGTGCATCAGGCGTTTCTTGCTGGAGACCGCGGACACAACCTTTACCGCGCCCGGCTTCAACAAATCCGTGAAGTTCATGCCTGTTACACTCTCGATGCCTTGGGGTGGTGAACGGGCGCAGACGTTACTGCGGCTCGATCCATCCGATATTTCCGTCGTCGCGTCGGTAGACGACGTTCACCCCATCCTGTTTCTCGTTGCGAAATACCAGAACCGGGGCTCCAGCAAGCTCCATTTGCATGACCGCCTCGCCCACCGTCAAAGACGGGATCTGGGTCTGGGTCTCTGCGACGATGACCGGCTGCAACGATTCTGGCTCTGAATCGGGACCGGCCTCTTCACCGGCGAGGATATACGAGGACGCCTCCGAGATTGCAACGGGCTCGGGACGCTCCTTGTGATGGTCCTTGAGCCGGCGTTTGTAGCGCCGCAATTGCTTTTCCATCTTTTCGGCGCAGCCGTCGAAAGCGGCATAAACCTCGGTCGCGTGCGCGCGCGCCTGGGCGGTCAGCCCGGTGGACAGGTGGACGACGGATTCGCAGACAAATTCGTGCGCGTCCTTGGAAAAGATCACGGTCGCCCGGGTGGGCCTTTCGGCGTATTTCGCCACGACAGAGCCAAGTTCATCGCGCACATGCCCCTGCAGGGCCTCACCGATGTCGATCTGCTTTCCCGTGATCTGATACTGCATCCAAGTCTCCTTATATATGACCGGCATGTCAAACGCGCCGGCGGGACCGGGTCTCTTCGCTTTGGAAAAGGAAGCGCGCGCTGTGTCGTGAGGGGCGGAAGCCGCGGGATCGCGGGGGTCTGTCATACGCTCAAGACACGATGCCATTCCAGTATTTGAGCGCGCCGCCCCGGGTTCTGTCAATCATCTCGGACAATTTAAGCGCGAAAAGGCGGTGCGCCGCTGCAGGGTCAAGGCGCTAGATGCGGAAGCTGTCGCCGAGGTAGACGCGGCGCACGTTCTCGTTCTGCACCACCTCATCGGGCGAGCCGGACATCAGCACCGTACCGTCGTGCAGGATGTAGGCGCGGTCGACGATCTCGAGCGTTTCGCGCACGTTGTGGTCGGTGATGAGCACCCCGATCCCGCGTTTCTTGAGGTCCGCAACAAGCGCGCGGATGTCGCCCACGCTGATCGGATCGACCCCGGCAAAGGGCTCGTCGAGCAGCAGGTATTTCGGGTCGGCCGCCAGGCAGCGTGCAATCTCGACGCGGCGGCGTTCCCCGCCTGACAGCGCCAGCGCGGGTGCCCGTCGCAGATGCTCGATCGCAAATTCCGAGAGTAGCGCCTCGAGCCGTTCGCGACGCTTGCGGCGGTCCTTGACGGCGATGTCGAGGATGGCGGAGATGTTCTGCTCGACGCTGAGCCCGCGAAAGATCGACATCTCCTGCGGCAGGTAGCCAATCCCGAGCTTGGCCCGGCGGTACATCGGCAGGGTCGTCACGTCGCGCCCGTCGATCGTCACTCGCCCCGCCTCGGGAAAGACCAGCCCGGCGACCGAGTAGAATGTCGTTGTCTTGCCCGACCCGTTGGGACCAAGCAGAGCGACCACCTCGCCGCGGCGCAGCTCCATCGTCACGTCGCGGATCACCACGCGCTTGCGATAGCTCTTGCGCAGGCTTTGGATGCGCAGGCCCGAGCTGCCTTCGGTAACGGTAAAGCGTGCCATCAGTTGCTCTGCTGGAGCACCGTCTTGACGCGCCCCGTCATCTGCGCGGTGTTGGCGTCAAGATCGACCACCATCCGGTTCGAGGTCAGCGCGCTCGGCCCTTGGGTCAGCAGCACGTCCCCCTCCATCACGATGGTGCGGGTGTCGAGGTTGTAGGTCGCGTCCCGCGCCTCGGCCGCGTCCTCGCCATCCACCAACGTCACGCCGCCAGACGCTTCGAGCCGGGAGATCTCCTGGCTGTCCGCGCGGTAGACCACCAGCACGCGGGGCGCTGCGAGCCGCAGGGTGCCTTGCCCGATCACCACATCGCCGCTGAACACCGCAGTGCCGTTCGACTGATCGACCGAGAGCGAGTCCGCGGAGACCTCGACCGGCGCATTCGCGTTTGCCGCGTTGCTGCCAAAAGCGACGCTGGTCTGCGCTGCGGCATCGAAAGGCAGCATCAGGAAGGCGGCGAACAGCAAGGCGCGCATGGGAGATTCCTTTACGTTGCGGGCCTGTATACCAGTTTGACCCCGTCCTTGAACACCAATTGCACGTTTGTCTCCCCCTCGGCGGGCATGATCTCGAGCCGGCCGGCATCGAGCGTGCCTGCCGGGCCGCGTGCCGATACGGGTCCCGTCGAACGCGCGCGCACGCTGCGCATCGCCGCGGTGAGGCCAGACGTCTCCATCACGTAACCGTTCGAGCTGATGATGCGCACGTTGCCAGTAAGGGTCGCAGCGTCTTCGGGCTCGTCGATGGTGGCGGTGTCGGCGCGAAAGGTCAGGACGGTGTCGTCCGGCAGCTCGATCCGGGTCCAGAGACCGTCCGCGCTCACCCGGCCCGGCGCCGCCGGATCCGGCGTGGCGGTTGCCGCCGTCATGCTGACCAGCGCGCCGTCGTCCGTCGCGCCAGTATAATAAGGTGCGGTGATCTGCTGGTTCGCTGCCCGATTGGCCAGATCCCGCTGCGCGACCGGGATGTCACCGTACTCCACCTTGTCCGACAGCATGAACAGCGTCGACAAGAGGCCTAGCGCGGCGAGCGGCAGCAGCAGCTTGAGCCACGAAATGATTTGGGAATAGGCGTCGTCGCGGAACATCGGGCGGATCACGTTTGGTGTCGCGTGCGGCTCTGGGCCATGCTGCTCTTCGAGAGCTAACCTGCCATGCCGGCCGCGCTTTTCAATGCGCGAAGATGTCGACCTCGGGCCAACCGGCAAGATCAAGCCGAGCGCGCATCGGCAGGAAGTCAAAAGCCGCCTGTGCCATCTCCGTCCGCCCCTCGCGCGCCAGCATCATGTCGAGCTTGTCCTTGAGTTGGTGCAGGTAGAGCACATCCGAGGCCGCATAGTCGCGCTGCGCCTGGGTGAGGGTCTCGGCGCCCCAATCGCTCGATTGTTGCTGTTTGGAGATGTCCACCTGGATCAGCTCCTGCAGCAGGTTCTTGAGCCCATGCCGGTCGGTGTAGGTGCGCACAAGCTTGGAGCTGATCTTGGTGCAGTAGACCGGCGCCGTCACGACGCCAAAGGCGTTGAGCATCGCCGCGATGTCGAACCGGCCAAAGTGAAAGAGCTTGAGCACCTCCGGATCCGTCAGCAGCCGCGTCAGGTTCGGCGCCTCGGTCTGGCCCTGCGCGATCTGCACGACATGCGCATCGCCGTCACCGGACGACAGCTGCACGACGCACAGACGGTCCCGGTGCGGGTTCAACCCCATCGTCTCGCAGTCGATGGCCACCACCGGCCCGAGGTCGAGCCCATCCGGCAGGTCATTTGAATGTGCGTGAACTGTCATGCGCGGCTCCTGTTCTGTGCGTTGCGCCTTAAACCGGCGCCGCGAGACGGACAAGCGCTGCGCGAAATAAGGCGAAATCGTGCCCGACCCGAATCACACAGCGCCTCAATTTGCCACATTTGGCCTGCAGCAAGGGAAAGGCCGCGACTGAATCGCGGGATTCCGGCCTATTGTTGTGGCTTTCTGAACAGTCCGGCGCGGCCGCCGCCCACGATTTGCCCGAATTGAGGGGGAAAAACGATCACACTTTCCATGTGGGACCTCACGTCACTTTGCCGCGCAATTCGCGTTAAAATCGTATTGATCGGCGTGATTGTTTACGGACACACAGTCTCGACGTCGCCAGACGTCTGAGATTTGACGGAACTGACGATTCGGAGCCGCCAGCAAAGCGGTCCGAAAAAACGTAAAGAAATCCCCAATTTTGAAGCAAATCCAAAGACAGATTTGCGCAGGCGCAAGATTGTTTCGCGAATGGCAGTAAATTCGGCCCTTCGTGTCGCTTAAAATGCGCTTAACTTCGACTGACATTCCCGGCCAAGATCTATTTTCAGAAATCAAGACCTGAGACAGGCCGCTCTCCTTATGCGTGTGCGCAAGGCAAATCCGCCGCAGCGCCGTGGCTTCTGAGCATCTTCCAATAAGGCAAAAATTGGTCATAACCGATCCAGTCAAATGCACTGGGGGTTGGTGCTGACGATCGCGGCGCGTGTTGCCGCACTTGGGATGACTATGGGTTAACCAACTGGTTCTCGCGATTCAGGCACGCTGGGTCGTCTCTCCAAGTGTGCGTGAGGTGTGTCCGTAGCCAACCAACGGTGGGAGGACGCCCGACGTGACCTTGCATTTACGACAGCCCATCACCGGGCAAGATGTTGCTCGCCTTGCGGCAACCCCGGCGCCGTCCGTGAAGTGGCGGCCGTATCGGCGTGTGTTCAAACGCGCGCTCGATGTGACGCTTGTGCTCATGGCCGCGCCCGCCGTTCTGTTCGTGCTGGTAATCCTGGCCGCGGCCATCGCCATGGATGGCGTCAATCCTTTCTATCGCCAAAAACGTCTGGGACAAAACGGGCGCGTCTTCTCGATGTGGAAGCTGCGCAGCATGGTGCGCAACGCCGACGCGCTTTTGGAAAGCCACCTTGCGAGCGACATCAAGGCGCGCCGCGAGTGGGAGCTGACGCAAAAGCTCAAGGTCGACCCGCGCATCACGCCCATCGGCCGGATCATCCGCAAGTCGTCGCTCGACGAGCTGCCGCAGCTCTGGAACGTGCTGATCGGGGACATGTCCCTCGTGGGTCCGCGCCCGATGATGGTCGCACAGAAAGAGCTTTATCCCGGCACCCATTACGAGCAGATGCGTCCCGGCATCACCGGCCTGTGGCAGATCTCCGAACGGAACGAGTGCAGCTTTGCGGATCGCTCGATCTTTGACTCTGCCTACCACCAGTCCATGTCGTTCAAGACGGATTGCGTGATCCTGGTGCGCACGCTGGGCGTCGTGGCGCGCGGCACAGGGTACTGATCCCGACAGGGTACTGAGCCCACACAGGCCGCGACCTTGCGCACCTCCCGGGTCTGCGGCACCCTTTTGCTTCCACGCAAAGGTGCCGCATGCCGCAGATCACGTCCCTTGACCATCTTGTCCTGACCGTCCGTGACCAGGACGCCACCCTCGCCTTTTACGGCAAGGTGCTGGGCTGCGAGGTCATCTGGTTCACCCCCGCCGACGGCTCCAAACGCTGCGCGCTCGCCTTTGGCACGCAAAAGATCAACCTGCACGTCGCCGGCGCCGAGTTCGAGCCGAAGGCGCGGCTGGCCACACCCGGCTCCGCGGACCTGTGCTTTTTGTCGGACGTCGCACCGGACGCGTGGTGCGCCCATTTCGAGCGGCACGGCATCGAGGTGATCGACGGCCCCGTCACGCGCTCCGGCGCGACGGGACCGATCATGTCCGTCTACGTGCGCGACCCCGACGGCAACCTGATCGAGGTCAGCCAGCCCGCCGCCTAACCCGCCGCGTCCTTCAGCGCCGCCATCGCCTCTTTCAGCGCTTTGGCGTTCATCTCGTTTGTCAGCGTGCCGGCGTCGTCGAACGCGTTGTGCGCCGCGGCCACAAGCACCGCCGGTCCCGGAATGAAGCGCGGGCGAAACACCCAGAGGCTTTCGATCAGCATCATCTGCCCCCGCTCCCCGCCCGTCCGTCCTGCCGTCGCGGACATCACCAGCACCGGCTTGTCGAGCCACGGATTGCCTTCGACCCGGCTAACCCAGTCGAGCGCATTCTTGAGCACGCCGGAGAGCCCCTTGTTGTACTCGGGCGTAGAGATGATGACCGCGTCCGCCGCCTCGATGGCCTCGGCCAGCGCCGTCACCTCGGCGGGGATACCCTCCGCCTGTTCCAAATCACCGTCGTACAGCGGCAGGCGCAGGTTGCCCTGCACATGGGACGCCTCCGGCCAGCAAGCCACTGCGTTCAGCAGAAGCTTTTGATTGACCGACGCAGCGCGCAGGGAGCCGTTGAGGCTCAAAAGGGTAGGGTTGGACATTGGGTTCTCCGTCTCGGGAAGTTTCGGCAAGAGATGTGACCGGCAAAGCAAAAGGCCAGACCCGAAGGTCTGGCCTTGGCGCACACTTGACGTGCGAAAGCTGCGCGATCAGGCGTTCGGCAGGATCACGATCTCGACCCGGCGGTTTTGCGCCTTGCCGGCTGCCGTCGCGTTCGACGCGATCGGCTGATCTTCACCCCGGCCAAAGGTGCGGATGCGCGAGGCGGGCACGCCCGACCCGATCAGCACGTCAGCCACCGCCGCCGCGCGGCGCTGCGACAGGTCGTAATTGTACTGCTCGGAGCCGGTGTCATCGGTGTGGCCGACCACCTGGATCGTCGTGTCCGGGTAGGCCAGCAGGTTGCCCGCGACGGTGCGCAGATCGCGCTCGAGGTCGCTGCGCAGCGACGCGCTGTCGGTGGCAAAGAGGATGTCGTTCGGCATCGTCACGACCAGCCGGTCGCCGGTGTTCACGATCGTCGCGTCGGTCCCTTCGAGGTCACGGCGCAGGTCAGCCTCCTGACGGTCCAGCTGATTGCCGATGATTGCACCACCGGCCGCGCCGATCGCGGCACCCTTGAGGGCGTTCTGGCGGCGTTCCTTGGAATCGTCGCCCGTGATCAGGCCCACGGCGGCGCCCGCAGCCGCGCCGATCAGCGCACCCTGCTTGGCATTGCGGTTGGGGTCGCTGCCGTCCACGGTGTTCGGGTCGGTGCATGCGGCCACAAGCACAAGCGCGCTGCCCGCCATCAAGAGTTTACGTGGTGCAAGGATCATGGAACTGCCTTTTCTTCTGTAGTCCGCTGGTCGAACGCTGCTCGGGCGTTTTGCGTTCCGACATGACGTGCCGGCACGTTCCGTGCAAGCGCCGCGGCACGGGCGGCCCGTTTCAGGCGGCGCCCTGCCGATCCAGCGGCTGCGGCATACCCGCGTCCCGCACCATCGTCTCCCGCGCCAGCATCATGCGTTTGCGGGTCAGACCCCAGTGATAGCCGCCCAGCCCGCCGGACTTGCGCAGCGCGCGGTGACAGGGGATCAGCCAGCTGATCGGGTTGCGCCCGACGGCAGTGCCAACCGCGCGCACAGCCTTGGGTGTGCCGATGGACTGCGCGATCTCCGAATAGGTGGTCACCATGCCAGACGGCACGCGCAGGAGCGCCTCCCACACCTTGATCTGGAAGGGCGCGCCGATCAAGAACATCGGCACCGCCTCCTCCGTCTGGCCAAAGGCGGCCCGCACCCAGGGCGTCAGGCGCGTCACGTCCTCGACATAAGCGGCACGCGGCCAGCGCTGCACGAGGTCCTCCATAGCAGCTTCGGTGCCCGCCTCGTCACCGAAGCCGATGCCGCAGATGCCCCTCTCGGTGCCCATGACCAGCGCCGGACCAAAGGGGCTCTCGAACCAGCCCCAAAAGATCACGAGCCCCGCGCCGCCCTTGGCGTAATCTCCCGGCGACATCGCCTCCCACCGCAGGAACATGTCGTGCAGCCGCGAAGAGCCCGAGAGCCCCACCGACCCCGCCGCCTCCAGCGTCGTGAACCGCTCCCGCAACAACGCCTTGGCATGGCCCAGCATCAGGTACTGCTGAAATCGTTTCGGGCTCACCCCGGCCCAGGCACTGAAGACGCGCTGGAAATGCGCCGGCGACATGCCGCAGCGCGCCGCCAGATCGTCGAGCGAGAGCGTCTCCTCGGCGGCGTCGATCTCGGCAATCGCGCGGCCAATGACGCCGTAGTGGTAGCCATGGCTTTGGTCGGTCATCGCGGGTCTCCTTTGCGCTCAACCTACGCAGGCCGGCACAGCCAAGCGACCCGAAACCTGCGCGAAACACCGCGAGGCGGCCCGAAAGGGCCGACGAGCAGCGCTAACGCAGATCGACGACCCGGACCGCCTTGCCCTGCGAGCGCGGCACGGTGCCTTCGGTCCCGGCCTCCACAACGCAGGTCACGCCTACGTTTGCTTTGATTCCCTCGGCGAGCGCACGGCCCGCGGCCTCTGGCCCCTCGACCTTGACCCGCATCATGTCCATGCGCCCGTCCCGCGACAGCTCCACCTGGAAATGCGCGGCGAGACCCGGGACCTTGAGGATCTCCTCCTCGATCTGCGTCGGAAAGACGTTCACGCCGCGCACGATCATCATGTCGTCGCTGCGCCCCGTCACCTTTTCCATCCGCCGCATCGACCGCGCCGTGCCAGGCAAGAGCCGGGTCAGATCGCGGGTGCGGTAGCGGATGATCGGAAACGCCTCCTTGGTGAGCGAGGTAAACACAAGCTCCCCTAGCTCGCCCTCCGGCAGCACCGCGCCCGTTTCGGGGTCGATGATCTCAGGGTAGAAGTGGTCCTCCCAGATGTGCAGCCCGTCCTTGGTCTCCACGCACTCGTTCGCGACACCCGGCCCGATGACTTCACTCAGGCCGTAGATATCGACCGCGTGCATGTCGAACGCCTCCTCGATCTCGCGCCGCATCGCGTTGGTCCAGGGCTCGGCGCCAAAGATGCCAACCTTGAGCGGGCTCTGCGCGGGATCCCTCCCCTGCGCCCGGTACTCGTCAAGGATCGACAAGCAATAAGACGGCGTCACCGTGATCCCAGCAGCGCCAAAGTCCTCGATCAGCCGCACCTGCCGCTCGGTCATGCCCCCCGAGACCGGCACCACGGTCAGACCCAGACGCTCCGCCCCGCCGTGAATGCCCAGCCCCCCGGTGAAGAGCCCATAGCCGTAGGCATTGTGCAGTACGTCACCGGCCCTGAGCCCTGAGGCGCGCAAGGACCGGGCGACCACCTCGTCCCACATCGCCAGATCGTTGCGGGTGTATCCCACCACCGTCGGCTGGCCCGTCGTCCCGGACGAAGCATGCACCCGCACCACCTGCTCCCGGGGCACGGCAAACATGCCAAAGGGGTAATTGTCCCGCAGATCGCTCTTCACGGTGAAGGGGAACTTCGCCAAATCCTCCAGCGTCGTCAGATCGTCCGGGTGGACGCCAGCAGCCTCAAACGCCGCCTTGTAATGCGGGACGTTGGTGTAGGCATGGGCCAGCGTTGCCTTCATCCGGCTCAGCTGGAGCGCCGCGATCTCGTCGCGCGAGGCCGTCTCGATCGGGTCAAGATCACCGGGCCGGGGGCTGAGGTCCTTCATGTCGTCTCCTCCTCGAAATGCGTGCCGGGGATGGTGCGTGAATGGCCCCGAAATTCGGCGATGCGCGTGCCGTCCTGCCGGGTCACGGTCACGTCGTAGAGCCCGGAGCGCCCAGCGGTCGTGACCTCCCGCGCGTCGGCGGTCAGCACGTCGCCCTCCCGGCCCGGCGCCAGAAACGTCACCGAGCAATGCTGCGCCACCGCCATCTGGTTGTGCGAATTGCAGGCAAAGGCAAAGGCGCTGTCGGCCAGCGAAAAGATCATCCCGCCGTGGCAGGTCCAGTGCCCGTTGAGGTGCCGCGTCGCGACGGTCATCTCCAGAACCGCCCGGCCTGACGCGACTTCAACGATCCGCATCCCAAGCGCCTGGCTCGCCTGATCGGCGCTCCACATCAGCTCCGCCACCTTGGCGGCTGTCGCGTCCGGCTCCATCGGCAGACCCTCCATCCCAATTCGCGCACAGTCTTGACGCGCCCCCGTGATCCGCGCAAGCCACCGGGCATGAGCGCCCTCGATCCCTTTGTCTGCCACCTGCACGCGCACGGCCGCCTGCGCGTCTGGTCGGTGCTGGTTACGGTGTTTGGCGACGTGATCCAGCCGCGTGGAGGGGTAGCGCGCACGGGGGAGCTGATCGAGATCATGTCGCTCTTGGAGGTGGAAGCCGGGGCCGTGCGCACGGCGCTCTCCCGCCTCTCCTCCGACGGATGGGTGCAAAGCGCGCGGCAAGGGCGGACCTCGACCTATGCGCTCACCGATGAGGGAAAGGCCGCCTTCCTCCCTGCTACTCAACGCATCTACGACCCGCTGTTTGTGTCCACCGATCCGAACTGGCGTCTGGACCTCGGCTCGGAAGGTCCCGGCTTTGAAGTGCGAGGCGCAAAGCTCCTGCCCGGGTGCAGCGATGCGCCTGTACCTATGAAAGCCTTGTCCATCACCGGAGCACCCTCCGCCCTGCCAAGCTGGGTCACGGACGAAGCTCTGCCGGGCGAGCTGACCCAAGGCTACAGCGCTCTTGCGACTCTGCTCGAGACACTCGACACCTCCGGCCTCACGCCCTTGGATCGCACCGCCCTGCGCGTTCTGCTCATCCACCCTTGGCGCCGGCTGATCCTCCGCCACCCGCGCCTCCCACGCGGTCTGGTCCCGAACGAATGGCCCGGCGTGCGCGCGCACGCGCTGCTCAAGGTGCACTACAGGACGCTCGCGCAAGACGACCCCGGAGCCGCTGCGCGCTTCACCTGATCGCCACACAAACTGTGCCTCACCGCCGCACATGTTACGAAATCCGTTGCCTTGACCCCATTTCGTAACATATAAACACGCAAGCTAGCGGAGGGTCCAGCCATGTATTCCCAAGGTCTCATCGGCGCGAAAACCGAGACGGAAGAGACGCCCGAGTTCCTCGCCGCCTTTCAGGCGCGCATCGACGCGGACGACAAGATCGAGCCAAAGGATGCGATGCCCGCGGCCTACCGCAAGACGCTGATCCGCCAGATCGGTCAGCACGCCCATTCCGAGATCGTCGGCATGCTGCCCGAAGGCAACTGGATCACCCGCGCCCCGACGCTCCGCCGCAAGGCGGCGCTGCTGGCCAAGGTGCAGGACGAGGGCGGGCACGGCCTTTACCTTTATGCTGCGGCTGAAACGCTCGGCATCACCCGCGAGCAGATGACCGAAGAGCTGCTGTCCGGCAAGGCCAAGTACTCCTCGATTTTCAACTACCCGACGCTCACCTGGGCCGACATCGGCGCGATCGGCTGGCTGGTCGACGGCGCGGCAATTATGAACCAGGTCCCGCTCTGCCGCTGCTCCTACGGCCCCTACGCCCGTGCGATGGTGCGCGTCTGCAAGGAGGAGAGCTTTCACCAGCGCCAGGGTTACGAGCTGATGATGACGCTGGCGCAAGGCGCGCCCGAGCAGAAAGAGATGGCGCAGGACGCCCTCAACCGCTGGTGGTGGCCGTCGCTGATGATGTTCGGCCCGTCGGACGCCGACAGCCAGCACGGCGACCAGTCGATGGCGTGGAAGATCAAGCGCTTCACCAACGACGCCCTCCGCCAGAAATTCGTCGACGCCACCGTGCCTCAGGCCGAGAAAATCGGCCTCACCCTGCCCGACCCGGACCTGAAATGGAACGAGGAGAAAGGCGGCTACGACTTCGGCGAGATCGACTGGGAGGAGTTCTGGCAGGTCGTCAAAGGCAATGGCCTGATGAACCGCGACCGCATCAAGACCCGCAAGAAAGCGTGGGACGACGGCGCCTGGGTTCGCGAAGCCGCCCTCGCCCACGCCGAAAAGCGCAAGACCCGCGCGCTGGCCGCGGAATAGTTCGCCAGACGCAAGCGACACCGCCCCGGACTTGATCCGGGGCCTCTCACCGCCTCTCGCGACACCCGACCAAAGGCACCCAAATGCCCATTGCCCAGATCAACGTCGCCCGCCCGCGCTACCCCCTCGATGATCCCCGCATCGCCGAGTTCGTGGACAACCTCGACCGGATCAACGCGCTCGCCGAGCGCATGCCGGGCTTTGTCTGGCGGTTGAAAAGCGAGGACGGCAACGCGACCTCCATCCAGATGCGCGACACAAGCCTGATCCCGAACGTCAGCGTCTGGGAGAGCACCGAGGCCCTTGAAAAGTTCGTTTTCGGCACGCTGCACGTGCAGTTTTACCAAAAGCGCGCCACCTGGTTTCCTGTGCTGGAACGCCCGCATTTCGCCATGTGGACCGTCGCGGACAAGCATCTGCCCGACATCGCCGAGGCCGAAGCCAAGCTGGACCAGCTCGCCTTAAAAGGGCCGTCGGAAACCGTCTTCGGCTGGGAAGCCCTGACCTCTGCCCCCCTTTGGAAAGCCGAGCGCTGTGCCTGACCGCATCGCCGCAAACCGCGCAACGGTGGAGGCGTATTACGCCGCCTGCAACGGCGCCTCGCGCGACGGGTTCCGCGCGTGCCTCGCCCCTGATTTCGAGCACCATCACCCAAGCGGCGCGGTCCACGGCCCTGACGCCGAAGCGGACCGCTGGTCCGCCTCTGTCGCAGGCTCGAACTCGCACTGGGTGATCGAACGCCTGCTCGTGGACGAGACCACCGCCGTCGCCGAATGGACGCGCTACGGCACGGGCGAACGCCACCGCGGGACCGAATGGTACGCATTCGACGACGCGTCCCGCATCCGGCTGATCTGGAACCATTACCCCGAGCCGCGCGCCTCGGGACAAGCGGTGTCCGAACTGCCGACCTTTCCCTACGCCGGCGAGGGCTACACCACAGGAGACCCGCGATGAGCCGCTCTGAAATCCCGCTTTGGGAAGTCTTCATCCGTCCGCGCAACGGTCTTGCGCATCGGCACTGTGGCTCGCTGCATGCCGCCGACGCCGAGATGGCCCTGCAAGCCGCCCGCGACGTCTACACCCGCCGCGGAGAGGGACAGTCCGTCTGGGTCGTGCCATCGGCAGCGATCACAGCCTCCGACCCCGCCGACAAGTCCGAGATGTTCGACCCGGCGGATGACAAGGTCTACCGCCACCCGACCTTCTACGACATCCCCGATGACGTGGGGCATATGTGATGGCGGACCCGCTCTTTGACCGCGTCCTTGCGCTCGCCGACGATCACCTGATCCTCGGGCATCGCCTCAGCGAATGGTGCGGCCATGCGCCCATGCTGGAGGAAGACCTGGCCCTGCCGAACATCGCGCTCGATCTGATCGGCCAGGCCCGCGCGCTCTATACCTATGCTGGCACGCTTGAAGGCAAGGGCCGGGACGAGGACGCGCTCGCCTACCTGCGGCTCGAACGGGACTATCGCAACCTGCTGATCTGCGAACGCCCAAACGGCGACTTTGCGCATACGATGCTGCGGCAGCTCTTCTTCTCGGCTTTCATGGACGGCTACTGGCAGGCCATGCCCGAGATCGACGCGACCCTGCACGGCATCGCGGCCAAGGCAGCCAAGGAGACGCGCTACCACCTGCGGCACTCGGCGGAGTGGGTGATCCGGCTGGGCGACGGGACCGAGGAAAGCACCCGCCGCACGCGCGACGCGCGGGAGGACCTCTGGCCGTATGTGCCGGAGCTCTTCGTCAGCGAGGCGGGCTCCCCGGAGCCCGACGAGCGGCTCCCGGATCGCGGCGCGCTCCAGACCCACTTCACCGACACGTTGCGGCCCATCTTCGATGCGGCCCTGCTCCCGTGGCCCGACATGCAAAAGCCCCAGCCGCGTGGCCGCAACGGCATCCATACCGAGGATATGGGCCCCCTCCTCGCCGAGCTGCAATACGTCCAGCGCGCGCATCCGGGGCTGACATGGTAGCCGCCGTCCACTCCCTCGACGCGGCCCGCGCGTGGAAGGCCGCTGCCGCCGTCCCCGACCCCGAGGTCCCTTGCGTGACCGTCGCCGACCTCGGCATCTTGCGCAGCGTCAGGCTCGAAAACGGCGTCGCCGTGGCCGAAGTCACACCCACCTACTCCGGCTGTCCTGCCGTGCTTGCCATCGAACTGGCCGTCGAAACAGCCCTCCTCGATGCAGGCTTCGAGGCACGGATCGAGCGCGTCATCTCCCCCGCCTGGACCACCGACTGGATCACGCCCGAAGGCCGTGAAAAGCTGCGCGCCTACGGCATCGCACCCCCCGTCGCAGGCTCCGGCAAAGGCGCGCTCTTCACCGACCCAATCGTCGCCTGCCCGCAATGCGGGTCATCCGACACGGCCAAGCTTTCCGAATTTGGCTCCACCGCCTGCAAGGCGCAGTACCAGTGCCGCGCCTGCGCCGAACCCTTCGACTACTTCAAGTGCATCTGAAAGGACCCCTGCCATGACCCGCACCGCCGACGCGCAAGCCATCACCGCCGTGATCCAGGACTACATCCAGGGCACCAAGGACCGCGACATCGCCAAGCTCAAAGAGGTGTTTCACCCGAATGCCGTCATGGCCGGCTACCTCGGGCCGAACCTTTTGGCAGGATCGCCTGACCCCTTTTACGCCCATCTCGAGGCGAACCCGCACGCGCCCGACCCCTACGCCGGGGAGATCGTCGGCATCTCCGTCACAGGGCGCATCGCAACTGCCGAGCTGCACGAAGACAATCTTTACGGCATGGCCTTCGTCAACCACTTTCACCTGCTGAACGAGGACGGTACCTGGCGGATCACAGCCAAGCTCTTCCATCATGACTAGGCCCCGCTTTCACACGCTGACCATTGCCGATGTGCGCCGGGACACCGCCGACGCCATCGAGCTCCGCTTTGCCGTGCCGGAGGCGCTGAGGGAGGCGTATGCTTTCACCCCTGGCCAGTACCTGACCCTGCGCGCAGAGGTGGACGGTCAGGACACCCGCCGCAGCTACTCGATCTGCGCGCCGGTTGGGTCCGAGACATTGGCCGTCGGCATCAAGCGCATCGACGGCGGCGCCTTTTCGAGCTTTGCCCAGAGCCTCACCCCCGGCGATCAGATCGACGTCATGGTCCCCCAGGGCCGCTTCACTGCGCCCGTCGGCGGCCAGCACGACTACCTGCTGCTTGCCGCGGGCTCGGGCATCACGCCCATGGTCTCCATCGCGACTTCCGTGCTCGACGGCGAACCGGGCAGCACGGTGACCCTCGCCTACGCCAACCGCTCCACCGATCAGGTGATGTTCCGCACGGCCCTCGAAGACCTCAAGGACCGCTACCTGACACGTTTCCTCCTGACTCACGTGATGGACGAGGAAGCGCAGGACGTGGAGCTCTTCAACGGTCGGCTCGACGCGGAAAAGATCGACACGATGGCGACCCGGGGCCTGATCCAGCCACTGCTCTACGATGCGATCTACATCTGCGGTCCCCAGCCGATGATCGAGGCGGCCTCGTCCGCGCTCGAAGCGCTCGGTGTGCCGAAAGAGCGCATCCGCTATGAGCTCTTCACCCCCTCGACGCCTATGCGCACGCCACCCGCGCGGAAGATGCCCGAGGGCGCTGCGGTCGACGTGGTGCTTGATGGCGCGCGCCGGACCGTGCGCCTCAAGGAGGGCGAGGCGTTCCTCGACGCCGCGCAAAACGCCGGGCTCGACATCCCCTATTCTTGCGCCAACGGCATGTGCGCCACCTGCCGCTGCAAGCTGACCGAAGGGCAGGCGGAGATGATCCAGAACTTTTCCCTCGAACCCTGGGAGCTCGAGGCCGGCTTCATGCTTGCTTGCCAGATGCGCCCGGTGTCGCCCCGCGTTGCCATCGATTTCGACGCGGTCTAGCGGGCATGAAATCCTGTCTCGATTAGCAGAAAACTGAGACCTGCCGCCTCGTTTTTTGCATCCGCCGGTGCCAAAGACCCTTCCCTTGGCGCCGTGCGCGCGGCAGGAAAGGGGCATGGACCTCGACCTCAAGTATCCCGCCCTCAGCGACCTGCGCCGCCGGGCCAAGCGCCGCCTTCCCAAGTTTGCCTTTGAGTACCTCGACAGCGCGACGGGGCGCGAGCTGGGTGCGCAAATCAACCGCGATGCGCTCGATGCGATCCAGTTCATGCCGCAAATCCTGCACGGGCTGATCGAAGCCGAGCTCGAGACGGACTTCATGGGGCAACGCTTTGCCGCGCCCTTCGGGATCGCGCCGCTCGGCATGTCGGGGATGATCTGGCCGGGGGCGGAGCGGCTGCTGGCGCAAGCTGCCGTGCGCCACAACATCCCGTTCTCGCAAAGCACCGTCGCCGTCGCCGCGCCGGAGGACACCGGACCGCATGTCGGGAACAACGGCTGGTACCAGCACTACCCGGTGCGCGACGTCGAGATCCGCCGTGACATGATCCGGCGGATCAAGGAGGCCGGGTTTACCAAGCTGATCGTGACCGTAGACGTGCCGGGCGAAAGCCGCCGCGAGCGCCAGCGCCGCGCGCTGATTTCGATGCCGCCGGTGATGAACCTGCCGACGCTCTGGACCATGGCGCTGCACCCGACGTGGTGCCTCAAGATGCTGCCCGAGGGCGCGCCGCGGATGAAGTTCATGGACGACTACATCCAGGCGACCGGAACCAAAGACAAGTTCATCCACGCGGGCCGCGTGATCCGGGGATGGCCCGACTGGGACTACATCAAGGGCGTGCGCGAAGAATGGGACGGCGACCTGCTGGTCAAAGGCGTGATGGTCCCCGAAGACGCCAAAGCGCTGGTCGACATTGGCGTCGACGGCATCTGGGTCTCAAACCACTCCGCACGCCAGTTCGAGGCGAGCCCCGCCTCCATCACCCAGCTTCCCAAGGTGCGCGCGGCGGTCGGTCCCGACGTGCCGATCGTGTTCGACAGCGGTGTGATCGGCGGGCTCGACATCTGCCGGGCGCTCGCGTGGGGGGCGGACTTCGTGATGCTCGGCCGCGCATGGCACTACGCCGTCGCCGCGTTTGGCGCCAAGGGGATCGACCACCTGAACCATATCCTGCGCGCCGACATGCAGGCCAACATGAGCCAGATGGGATGCACGCGGCTGGACCAGCTCGCTTCGCGTCTGGTGGAGCCGGTGCCGGCCTGACCGCGCACAGCACAACGGAGAGACACGGATGCCGACCTTCTTTGACCGCGATGGCGTGAGCCTGCACTACGCCTATTCCTCTGGAAACGGCACGCCGCTCGTCTTTGCCAATTCGCTCGGCACGGACTTTCGCATCTGGGATGACGTCGTGGCCGGGTTCCCGAACCACCCGGTGCTGCGCATCGACAAGCGCGGGCACGGGTTGAGCGGCAATGGCCCGACCTCCATCGCCATCCTCGCAGAAGACCTCGCCGCCTTGATGGAGCACCTGGGCCTTTCTGGTGCACTGATCTGCGGCGTCTCGGTTGGCGGGCTCATCGCCCAGCAGCTGGGCCATGCGCGCCCCGACCTCGCGGCGCGGCTGGTGCTGATGGATACGGGGATGAAGATCGGCACGGACGCCATCTGGAACGAGCGGATCGAGATCGCGCAGTCGGGCGGCACCGAAGCCATGGCCGACGCGGTCATGGACCGCTGGTTTTCCGCAAGCTTCAAGAAGACGCGCCAGACGGAACTTGCAGGCTACCGCACCATGCTCTGCACCATCTCGAACGCCGGGTATGCCGATGTCAGCCGCGCGATCCGCGACTGCGACCTGAGCGAACAGACACCGCACCTGACGCAACCTTGCCACGTTCTCGTCGGCGGCGATGACCAGGCGACGCCGCCGGCTCTGAACAAGGCGCTTGCGGACGCCATCCCCGGTGCCAGCTACAGCGAAGTGCCCGGCGTCGGCCATCTGCCCTGCATAGAGACACCCGATGCGGTGATCGCCGCGATCCAGTCGACGCTCAACGCCTAGCTTTGCCCGTGGAGGGGGCCAGCCCCCGCGCTTCGCGCCCCCCGGAGTTTATCTCGGAAGATGAAGCTGAAGCGGACCCTCGTCCTTCTTCTGGCTAAGGGCTCCGCCCGTTCACAGGCGAAACGCTCCACTGGAGCGTTTCCGGGAAGCTTGCTCACTCCCCGCCGGAGGCTCCCGAAGGTGACGCATCGCAGGCATCAAAAGTCAGGTGATCACGTCAGGCGCATCCCGGCCTGTGTGCTTTGCAATACCGGCGATCTCGTCGGCTGCGGCAATGACCGATGCAAGCGCGTCTTGCGCGTCGGCGGCGAGGTTGGCGGGGTCTGTCTCGAGCTGTTCGAGGTAGACGCGGATGGTGGCGCCTTCGGTGCCGGTGCCCGAGAGGCGGAAGACGACGCGGGCGCCGCCTTCGAACCAGATGCGCAGGCCCTGGCCGGAGGACACCGACCCATCCACGGGGTCGGTGTAGGAGAATTCGTCGGCGGCGCTGACCGTGAGGCCAGAGGCGGAGGTTCCAGGCAATTCGGCGAGGCGCGCGCGCAGGCCGTCCATCAAGGCGTTGGCGCGGTCTGTTTCAACGGCTTCATAGTCGTGACGGGAATAGTAGTTGCGGCCGTAGGTCTTCCAGTGATCTTGCATGATCTCGGCCACGGATTGCTGGCGGACCGCCAGGATGTTGAGCCAGGCAAGCACCGCCCAGAGGCCGTCTTTTTCGCGAACGTGGTCGGAGCCCGTGCCGGCGCTTTCCTCGCCGCAGATCGTGGCGCGGCCGGCGTCGAGCAGGTTGCCGAAGAACTTCCACCCGGTCGGGGTCTCGAAGGCCTCGATGCCAAGTGCCTCGGCCACCCGGTCGGACGCGCCGGAGGTGGGCATGGAGCGGGCGACACCGGCGAGGCCAGAGGCATAGGCCGGGATGTGGGTGGCGTTTGCGCAGAGGACGGCGAGCGAGTCCGAGGGCGTGATGTAGATGCCGCGCCCGACGATCATGTTGCGGTCGCCGTCCCCGTCGCTGGCCGCGCCGAAGTCGGGGGCATTGTCGCCCATCATCACGTCCATCAGGTCCTTGGCCCAGATCGGGTTGGGGTCGGGGTGGCCCTTGCCGAAATCCTCGCTCGGGGTACCATTCACCACGGAGCCCTTGGGCGCGCCGAGCCGGTCCTCGAGGATGGCGTGGGCGTAGGGGCCGGTGACGGCGTGCATGGCGTCAAAGCGCAGGCGGAAGCCGCCCGCGATCATCGATGCGATGGCGTCGAAATCGAAGAGCTGCTCCATCAGCGCCTCGTAGTCGGCGACGGGGTTGACCACTTCGACGGTCATGTCGCCCATCGCCGTCTCGCCCAGCGCGGACAGGTCGACGTCCTGTGCCTCGAGGATATGGTATTCGGAGACCTCCTGCGTGGCGGCATAGATACGCGCGGTGATCTCTTCATTCGCGGGGCCGCCGTTGGCGGAATTGTACTTCAGTCCGAAATCGGCGTCAGGCCCGCCGGGGTTGTGGGAGGCCGAGAGGATGATGCCGCCGTCTGCCTTGCGCTGCCGGATGAGGTTGGAGGCGGCAGGGGTCGAGAGGATTCCGCCCTGTCCGACGATGACGCGCGCCGCGCCGCTGGCGGCGGCCATGCGCATCACCACCTGGCAGGCGCGGTCGTTGAAATACCGCCCGTCCCCGCCAAGCACGAGGGTCTTGCCCTCTACACGGCCGATTCCGGTCCACACGCTCTCAACGTAGTTCTCTAGGTAGTGCGGCTGCATGAACACGGTTGTCTTCTTGCGCAGGCCGGAGGTGCCGGGCTTCTGGCCGTCGATGGGGGTGGTGGGGATGGTGGTGATCTGCATCAAACCGCTCCGTTGCGTCCTGCGGCGCGCATGATCGCGCCTGTGTCGTTAAGCGTTTCTAGTCGGTGCCAGCCCTCGGGGTCTATCCCCAGGCGTCGTCGCCAATTGGGATGTTCGGTGATCGTCCCCGGCAGGTTGGGCTGGGCGGTGAGCGACAGGAGGTCCTCGGCCTGCACGGCGACGAGCCGCGCGCGGGTCTTGGCGAGGAAGGCCTTCATATGTTGCAGGGAGTTGCCGCCCATGACTTCGGCCAGCTCGGCCAACTGGTCACGGCGTTCTTTGCGTGCCTGCTCAAGCGCGTCGCCCTTCAAGCCGCCGAGGGACGCCCAGGCGTCGAGGTCGGTGCCGGCCTTCCAGCCTTGAAACGTCGGCAGGTCGTGAGTGGAGAAGCTGGCAATCGTGCCTTCGCGGTAGTGTTGCGGGCGGCGGGGGCCTTTGGCAGTTCGCTCGAACATGGTAAGGGCGCAGCCGAGGAGGCCGGACGTGGAAAGCGCGGCGCGCAGTCCGTTTGGCACGTTGCCGAGGTCCTCGCCCACCAGCGTTGCACCAGCGCGTGCGGCTTCGATCCGGGCGACGGCGAGCATCGCCTCGCGCGGCATGCGGACGTAGGCGCCGGGCAGATCGCCGCCCTCCGGCACCCAGAAGGCGCGCTCGAAGCCAAGGATGTGGTCGATCCGCAAAAGCCCGGCAAAGCGCAGCTGGGCGCGCAGGGTTTCGGCAAGCGCGGCAAATCCCGTCTCGATCAGGTGGCGCGGATTGAGGGGCGCAAGACCCCAGGTCTGGCCGTCCGGGGAGAAGGCGTCTGGCGGCGCGCCGAGGGAGACGCCGCGGGCAAAGGCGTCTGGGTCCTCCCATGTCTCCGCGCCGTAGGGGTGCGTGCCGACGGCGAGGTCGAGGTAGAGCCCGAACCGCATGCCGGCGGCGGTGGCGCGCGACTGGGCGTCGGTCAGCTCGGTCTCTGCGCGCCATTGGAGCCAGGCGTGAAAGGTGACGGCGTCCAGGTCGGGAGTGCCGGTGTTTGCGGGCCAGCTGTCCCAAGTGGGGCCGTGAGTTTCGGCGAGCGCTTCGTAGGTGGCGAAGCGTTCGAGTGCGGAGTCCTGCGCGGCGCGCCACGTGAGGAAAGCAGGATCGTTCGGAGCGAACTGCGCGCGGAGGGCGTGCATCCGGGCGGGGACGTCCGAGGCGTAGTCAATGAGCGGCGTGCCTGTACCTGCTTTGCCGGCCTCGAGGAAGAGCGGGTTGAGCCGCCGGCGGTGCGAGGGCGAGTAGGGCGAGATCATCGCCGGATCGCTGGGAAAGCCGGCGTGCACGGGGTTGAGGCCGAGAAAGCCCGCGCCTGCTTCAGCGGCCGCTTCGGCGACAGTGCCAAGGTCGGCATACGTGGCGAGGCCAGCGCGGCGCAGGCCGTAGAGCGGGACGATCACGCCCCAGTCGCGAGGCGGCAGGGGCAAGGTCTCGGGCGCGGTCAGGAGCCAGGTCGTCTTGCCGGCGTGGGACAGCTTGTGCCGTCCGAGCGGCAGCGGGGGTAGCAAGCCTTGTCCGCTTTCGGCGCCGCCATCCTCGAACGTCAGCGTCCAGGGGTCGGCGATCTCGGGACGTGCGCCGATGGTGCAGACCCGCCAGTCGATCGAAGGGTCGGTGGCCGGTCCCATTGCCTCGGCCAAGGCGGCGCGGGTGGCGGGCGTCGTGCGCCGGACCGCGCCGGTCACGTCGCGGTAGCTCGGCAGGATCGTGGTCACGGGCGCTCCAACACGCAAACGGCCACCGAATGGGCGGCCACGTCGAGTGTCTCCCCGAGGTCGGGCGAGGCCGGCACGCCACTCTCCTGATCGGTCGAAATGCGCCAGCGCCAGACCCAGCCTTCCTGCGCTTCGGGCAGGGTCACCTCGACGGCATCGCCCACGTTGAACACGAGAAACAGCGCCTCTTCGCGCGCCGCGTAAAGCGGGGTGCCTGAGGCGGTGCGCATCTCGGCGCAAAGGACGTGGCAGGTCTCGTCGTGCCAGTGGTCCTCCTCCATAGGGGTTCCGTCGGGCCGCCACCAAAAGAGGTCGCAGACCCCGTCGATGCGCCGCTCGCGCGAGTGCAGGAACCGTTTCTGGCGCAGGATCGGGTGCGCCTTGCGGAAGGCGATCATCTCCCTGGCAAACGCGAGAAACGCGCCGTCAGCCTGCTCCCAGTCGAGCCAGCTGATCTCGTTGTCCTGACAATAGGCGTTGTTGTTGCCCCATTGCGTGCGCCCGATCTCGTCCCCGCCGAGCATCATCGGCGTGCCCTGGCTGAGCATCAGCGTGGCAAAGAGGTTGCGCCGCCGCTGCGCGCGCGCGGCCAGGATCCTCGGATCGTCCGTCTCGCCTTCGACGCCCATGTTGTCGGAATGGTTGGCGCCGTGTCCGTCGCGTCCGTCCTCACCGTTGGCGTGGTTGTGGCGCTCGTTGTAGCTGACCACGTCCATGAGGGTGAACCCGTCATGCGCCGTGATGAGGTTGACCGAGGCGGTGGCGTGGCGGCGCGAGTGGTCGAACTGGATCGCCGAGCCCGTCAGGCGGTTGGCCAGGTCGGGGATCAGGCCCGGCTCCCCGGTCCAGAAGCGGCGCACGCCGTCGCGGTACTTGTCGTTCCACTCGGCAAAGGGCGGGGGGAAGCCGCCGAGGTTGTACCCGCCCGGCCCGATGTCCCACGGCTCGGCGATGAGCTTGACCCCGGCGAGCACCGGGTCCTGCCGGATCGCGTCGAAGAAGGCGGCGTTGCGGTCGAACCCCTGCGGCGTCCTGCCAAGCGTCGCGCAGAGGTCGAACCGGAAGCCGTCGACGCCCATCACCTGCACCCAGTAGCGCAGGCTGTCGAGGATCATGCGCAGCACCATTGGGTGCTCGACGTTCATCGTGTTGCCCGTGCCGGTGTCGTTGATCGTGTGCCTCCGGTCGGGCGCCAGCCGGTAGTAGGCGTAATTGTCCAAACCGCGGAACGAGAGCGTGGGACCCTGGTGGTCCCCCTCCCCGGTGTGGTTGTAGACCACGTCCAGCAGCACCTCGATCCCGGCGCCGTGGAACCGGCGCACCATGTCCTGGAACTCGGTCAGGCTATTGCCCGCCATGTACCGCGGCTCGGGCGCGAAGAAGCTGAGGCTTTGGTACCCCCAGTAGTTCGTCAGGTCCTTGTCGACCAGAAAGCGGTCGTTGAGGAAGGCGTGGACCGGCAAGAGCTCGATCGCGGTCACACCCAGATCGGTTAGGTGGTCGAGCATCGGCTGGGAGGCCAGCGCGGCATAGGTGCCGGGATGTTCCACGTCGGTCCGCGCGGCGGTCATGCCTTTGACATGCGCCTCGTAGATCACCGTCTCCTCAAGCGGGGTGTTCGGCGCGTTCGTGCGGTCGAAGGGCTGGGGATCTTCGACCACGCAGCGCGGCATGTAGGGCGCGCTGTCCCGGCGGTCGGGGCGTTCGTGAAACGAGCGCATCGCATAGCCAAAGAGCGCGTCGTCCCAGTCGGGATGCCCCGTCACGCGCTTGGCGTAGGGGTCCATGAGCAGCTTGTTGCGGTTGAAGCGGTGGCCGTCGACAGGCCGGTAGGGACCGTCCGCGCGCAGGCCATAAAGCTGGCCGGGACGCAGGCCAGGCACGTAGCCATGCCAGATGCCGCCTTCGTGTTCGGGCAGGTCGAGCTTTTGCAGCTCTTCGGTCCCGTCCTCCGAAAAGAGGCACACCGTGATGCGCGCGGCGTTGTCGGAAAAGACGGCAAAGTTCACACCCTGCCCGTCAAAGGTCGCCCCGAGCGGCTCGGGACGGCCTGCGATCATTTCGAAATTCATGCGTGGATCAGGTCCTGATAAAGCGCGGCGTAGGCTTTGGCCGATGTCTCCCAGCCAACCGGATGCGCCATCGCGTTCTTTTGCATCTGCGCCCAGAGGGCGGTGTCGCGGTAGGTCTCCACCACCTGCCGCAGCGCGCCGGCGAGCGCGTGGGCGCTGACGGGGGTGAACTGGAAGCCGGTGGCGACGCCTTTGACTTCGGTGGCTGGCGTCAGCGGGATCACGGTGTCGGCAAGCCCTCCGGTGAGGGCGACCACGGGCAAGGTGCCGTGCGACAGGCCGTAGAGCTGGGTGAGACCGCAGGGCTCGAACCGGGAGGGGACGAGGATCGCGTCGGCACCCGCGATGAGGCGGTGCGAGAGCGCCTCGTCATAGCCGATGAAGACGGCGACACCGGGATGCTCTTCAGCGCGGGCCTTCCACGCCGCTTCGAGGGTAGGATCGCCAGAGCCGAGCAGGATCATCTGCCCGCCATTGTCCGTCAGCACCGGCAGCGCATCGAGCAGGACATCCAGCCCCTTTTGCGACGTCAGGCGCGAGACCACCGTGCAAAGCGGGCCATCCCAGTCGGGCAGATCGAACTCCTTGCGGAGGGCTGCCTTGTGCTTGGCCTTGCCGCGGGCGGTCTTGTAGGGCGCGCCCCAGACGTCGAGGTCGATGCCATTGAGAATGCCGCTCAGATCCCCCTCGCGGTGCTGGAGGAGACCATCGAGGCCCATCCCGAACTCGGGCGTCATCAGCTCGCGCGCGTAGGTGGGCGAGACGGTCGTGATCTTGTCGGCATAGGTGAGCCCGGCCTTGAGGGCGGAGACCTGCCCCCAGAACTCGTACCCGCCTTGGGTAAAGTCCTCGGGCGGCAGGTGCAGCTTTTCGACGTGATCGGCGGAGGCCATCCCTTGAAAGGCGATGTTGTGCACCGTCATCACGGTCTTGGCGCTTGCGCCGCGTTGGCGGAGATATACTGGAGTCAGGCCCGCCTGCCAGTCGTGCAGATGCACCAGCTCTGGCTGCCAGCCGCCCACCCCTTCGGTCGCGATCAGCGCCGCCGCAAGCGAGAGCGCGGCAAAGCGTTCGGGATTGTCCGGCCAGTCTTCGCCGTCAGGCCCGGTGTAGATCGCGCCCTCGCGGTCAAAGAGATGCGGCGCGTCGAGGATGTAGAGGTGCAGCCCCTCGTGATCCGCCTCGAGCACGCGCGCGGTGCCGCCGAACATCGGCCAGGCGCCAACCTCTTTGCCGGTCACCCGCGCCTTCACCTTGGGATAGCCCGGCAGGAGCGTCCGCATCTCGACGCCCAAAGGCGCAAGCGCCCCCGGAAGCGCGCCCGCGACGTCCGCGAGACCGCCGGTCTTGACCAGCGGCACGCATTCGGAGGTGACCGAGAGGACCGCTATCCGTTCTTGACGTTCCATGCGTCCATCATTGCCTTTGTGATCAGGGTCACGCCGCCTTCGGAGACGCGGAAAAATTCCTTGTCCGCTTCCCGGTCCTCGCCGACGACAAGGCCCTGCGGGATGTGCACGCCCCGGTCGATCACACATTTGGAAAGCCGCGCATGCCGGCCCACGACCACGTCGGGCAACGCGACGACGCCCTCCATCTGCGCGTAGGAGTTGGTGTGCACGTTGGTGAAAAGCAGCGAGTTGCGGATCTCGGTCCCCGAGATGATGCACCCGCCCGCAATCATGGATGACACCGCCTGCCCGCGCCTGTCCTCCTCGTCGTGGATGAACTTGGCCGGCGGGACGCTCTCGGCATAGGTCCAGATCGGCCAGTTGCGGTCCCAGAGGTCCAGCTCGGGGGAAAAGTCGGTCAGGTCGATGTTCGCCTGCCAGTAGGCGTCGATCGTGCCGACGTCGCGCCAATAGGCTTCGGCGCCTGGCGCGTGCTTGACGCAGCTGTCGGTGAACCGGTGCGCCTGCGCTTTGCCGTTGGCGACGATGTAGGGGATGATGTCGCCGCCAAAGTCATGCTTGGACTCGGCATCCCCCTCGTCCCGCAACAGCAGCTCGCGCAGGAAAGTCCATTTGAAGACGTAAATCCCCATCGAGGCCAGCGCATGATCCGGGTCACCCGGGATGCTCGGCGGATCGGCGGGCTTTTCGACAAAGTCGGTGATGCGGTCGGTCTCGTCGACATCCATCACGCCAAAGGCCGTTGCCTCCATCCGCGGCACGGTGAGACAGCCGACAGTCACGTCCGCCTCGGTGTCCACGTGCTGCTGCAGCATCAGCTCGTAATCCATCTTGTAGATGTGATCGCCCGCCAGGATCAGCACGTAGTCGACGTCATAGCTGTCCACGATGTCGATGTTCTGCGCGACGGCGTCGGCGGTGCCGAGGTACCACTTGTCCTCGCTCACCCGCTGTGAGGCGGGCAGGATGTCGAGATACTCGTTCCGCTCGGCGCGAAAAAACGACCAGCCGCGCTGGCAGTGCCGGATCAGCGAGTGCGCCTTGTACTGCGTGGCGATCGACATCTTGCGGATGCCGGAGTTGAGCGCGTTGGAAAGGGCAAAGTCGATGATCCGTGTCTTGCCACCGAAATAGACCGCCGGTTTGGCCCGGGTGTCGGTCATCTCCTTGAGGCGCGAGCCACGTCCTCCGGCCAGAACAAAAGCCATGGTGCGACTTGCAAGCCGCGGTGCTGGAGTTGCCATCGTCTTTCCCCTCCCAGGGTACGTCAGGTGAGCCGCTCTCGGGCGCGGCCCTGTCGTCAGTCTCTCACGAGATACACCGCCCCGAGCGGTGGAAGTGTCACTGTGGCATGGGCAGGCTGTCCGTGGCTTTCCCCCTCGAACGCCTCGACGCCGCCGTAGTTGCCGCTGTTGCTGCCGCCGTAGATTTCGGCGTCGGTGTTGAGCACCTCGCGCCAATGGCCCGCCGAGGGCATGCCGATCTTGTACCCTTCTCGCGCCACGGGGGTGAAGTTGGCAAGCACCACCACCTCCGGGTCATCAGGACCGCCGCGGCGCACCCAGGAAAAGACCGAGTTCGCGGTATCCCCGCCCTCGATCCATTCAAAGCCCTCGGGCTCGCAGTCTTTCACATGCAAGGCGGGCGTCTCGCGGTAGAGCGTGTTCAGATCGCGCACCAACAGCTGGACGCCCCGGTGCATCCCGCCCTGTGCCGCACCCCAGTCGAGCGAGGCGTCATGGTTCCACTCGCGGCGCTGCGCGAACTCCTGCCCCATGAAGAGCAGCTTTTTCCCCGGATGCCCCCACATGAACCCATAGTAGGCGCGCAGGTTCGCGAACTTTTGCCAATCGTCGCCCGGCATCTTTTCGAGCATCGCGCCCTTGCCATGCACCACTTCGTCATGGCTGATCGGCAGGATGAAGTTCTCGGAGAACGCATAGTCGATCCCGAAGGTCATCTTGTGATGATGGTATTTGCGGTGCACCGGGTCTTCCTGGATGTATTCGAGCGTGTCGTTCATCCAGCCCATGTTCCACTTGTACCCGAACCCCAGGCCGCCCTGGTCGACCGGGCGGGACACACCGGGGTAGGAGGTCGATTCCTCCGCCACCGTCATGATCCCCTCGTGCGCGCCATAGCTCTGCACGTTCATGCCCTGGAGCATGGCAATCGCTTCGTAGTTCTCGCGCCCGCCGTCCTTGTTGGGGATCCACTCGCCGTCTTTGCGCGAATAGTCGCGGTAGAGCATCGAGGCCACCGCATCCACCCGCAGCCCGTCGATGTGGTACTCGTCGAACCAATAAAGCGCATTGGCCTGGAGGAAGTTCGTCACCTCCTTCCGCCCATAATTGTAGATGAGCGTGTTCCAGTCCTGGTGAAAGCCTTCCTTGGGGTCGGCATGCTCGTAAAGCGCCGTGCCATCGAACTTGCCGAGACCGTGATCGTCGGTAGGGAAATGCCCCGGCACCCAGTCGAGCAGGATGCCCAGCCCCGCCTCATGCGCCGCGTTCACCAGATCGCGGAACTCATGCGGCGGACCAAAGCGGATCGTGGGCGCATAGAGGCCCACGGGCTGGTATCCCCAGGACCCGTCAAACGGGAACTCGCTGATCGGGAGAAGCTCGAGATGGGTAAAGCCCATCCATTTGGCATAGTCCACAAGCTCGACGGCAGCTTCCTTGTAGGAGATCGGGCGTCCGTCCTCCCGCCTCTTCCAGCTCCCGAGGTGCACTTCATAAACCGAGATCGGCGCGGTGCGGGCGTTGCGCCCTGCCCGCTCGCCCATCCACTGGGCGTCGTCCCAGCCATAGCCGCGGATGTCGCGCACGATGCTTGCCGTCTCCGGAGGGTGCTGGGAGCCGAACCCTACCGGGTCCGCCTTTTGCGGCAGGCGCTCTCCATTCGGCCCGGTCATCGCGTATTTGTACGCCGCACCATCGCCAACGCCGGGGAGGAAGATTTCCCAGACCCCCGTCGCCCCGCGCTTGCGCATCACATGCCGTCGGGCATCCCAGGCGTTGAAGTCACCTACGACCGACACCACCCGCGCGTTCGGCGCCCAGACCGCGAAATGCGTGCCGTGCGCACCTTCGTGTTCGCGCACATGCGCGCCGAGCGTGTGCCACAGCTTCTGATGCGAGCCTTCGCCCAGCAGGTACTCGTCGATCTCCCCCAGCACCGGACCAAAGCGGTAGGGGTCCTCGACCTCCCACTGCCCGCCGAGACCGTTGTCTCCGATGAGCGTGTAAGGCTTGGCGCCTGCAACCTTGCCCCAAAAGAGCCCCGGCCGATGCGGCACCGGATCGAGCGGGTATTTCTTGCCACCCGCCTTCCCCCACATCTGCGCCGCGCCGGGATCAAAGGCGCAGACATACCGCGTGCGCCCCACCTTGTGCGGCCCGAGCACGGAGAACGGGTCACCGTGCCGCCCTTCGATCAGCGCCTGACTTGCTTCCTCGCTGAACGGCAGGTCCGTCATGCGCTCTCCAACAGGCTCTTGGCGCCCCAGATGTCGGCCATGTACCCCTTGATCGTGCGGTCCGAGCTGAACCAGCCCGAGCGCGCGATGTTGAGGCCCGCCATCTTGGTCCACGCTGTCTGGTCCGCGTAGGCCGCGTCCACCTCGCGCTGCGCGCGCCAATAGTCGGTGAAGTCGGACGCGACGAGGAAGTAGTCCGGCCCCGTCAGGTTCTCCACGATGCTGTCGAAATGCGGACCAAAGGTGCCTTTGCTGACCGCCTCGACCGCTGCCGTCAGGCGCGCATCGGCGTCCACTGCCTTCCGCGCATGGCCCTCGACCTCGCGGCGCGCCACAACCTCCTCGGCGGTCATGCCAAAGAGGAAGAAGTTCTCCGCCCCGACCCGTTCCCGGATCTCGACATTCGCGCCATCGAGCGTGCCGATGGTCAGCGCTCCATTCAAAGCGAATTTCATGTTGCCGGTGCCGGAGGCTTCCTTGCCCGCAGTGGAGATCTGCTCGCTAAGGTCCGAGGCCGGGATCAGGCGTTCGGCCATCGTCACGTTGTAGTTCGGCAGATACGCCACCTGCAGCAGATCGCGCGTTGTCTCGTCGGCGTTCACCACTTCGGCCACCGCGTTAATCAGGTGAATGATCTCCTTGGCGAACACATACCCAGGCGCCGCCTTCCCGCCAAAGACCTTGAGCCGCGGCGTCCAGTTCCCGTTCGGGTCGTCCTTGATCGCCTGCCAAAGCGCGATGGTTTCAAAGATGTTGAGGTGCTGGCGCTTGTACTCGTGGATGCGCTTGATCTGCACGTCGAACATCATCGCCGGGTCGACGTCGACGCCGTGGGCGTCCGCCATCCAGTCCGTCAGCTCTGTCTTGTTGGCGCGCTTCACCTCGGCGAGACGCTCGGCAAAGCTGCTGTCGCCCAGATGCGGTTCGAGTTGAGCGAGCTGTTCCAGATCGCCCACCCAGCCATCGCCAATCGCCTCGGTCACAAGGCTCGACAGGCGCGGGTTGCAGGTCTTGATCCATCGGCGCGGGGTCACGCCGTTGGTCTGGTTGAGGATGCGCTCGGGATGCAGGCGGTCGAGCTCGGCAAAGACCGTCTCCCGCATCAGGCCGGTGTGCAGCGCCGAGACGCCGTTCACGCGATTGGCCATGATGAAGCTCAGCTCGCCCATCTTGACCTCGCCGCCTTCGAGCACCGAAACCGTCCGTTTCGGATGCGCCTTGGCATGTGCCGCGTCGATGCGCGCGACGATGTCGAGATGGCGCGGCAGGAGACGTCCAAAGAGCCCTTCACCCCACCGCTCCAAAGCCTCCGGCAGAAGCGTGTGGTTGGTGTAGTTGAGCGTGCGCTGCGCGAGGTCCATTGCGCCTTCGAACGGCAGGCCGTGCTCGTCGGTGAGCAGACGCACCAGCTCGGGCCCTGCCACGGCGGGGTGCGTGTCGTTCATCTGCACGGCCACGAGATCCGGGAGCGCGTCCCATTTGTGCCCGCGCGACTGGAAGCGGTCGAGGATGTCGCGCAAAGCGGCAGCGGTGAAGAAGAACTCCTGCTTGAGCCGCAGCTCCTCACCCTCGGGCGTGGTGTCGTCGGGGTAAAGCACGCGGCTGATCGTCCGCGCGAGCGCCTCGCCTTCGGCGGCGCCGGCATAGTCGCCCGCGTTGAACCGCGTCAGATCGAAGGGCATCACGGGGCGCGCGGAGAAGAGCCGCAGCGTGTTGACCCATTTGCCCTGCCAGCCCACGACCGGCATGTCCGACGGCTGCGCGATCACCGCGCCGTCCGGCCACCAGCCCGCGTCGCCTGCGGTGCCGCCAAACCCGATCAGCTGATCGCGGTGCGGGCGGGCCATCGGCCAGGGCGAGCCTTCGGCAAGCCACGTCTCAGCCGCCTCGGCCTGACGCCCGCGCGCAAAGGATTGTTTGAAGAGCCCGTGCTCATAAAGGATGCCGTAGCCGTAGGCGGGACAGCCCAGCGTCGAGAGTGATTCGAGGAAACACGCCGCCAGCCGGCCCAGTCCGCCATTGCCCAGGGCGGCGTCGGGCTCGTGGCGGATCACCGTGTCAAAGTCCTGCCCGTGCCGCTCGAGCAGCGCGCGTGCCGCGTCCGTCTGGCCAAGGTTTGTGAGTGCGTCTTCCAGAAGACGGCCCACCAGGAACTCCATCGAGAGGTAATTGACTTCCTTGGCATCTTTCGCCGCGGCCTGCCCGTCGAGCCACGTCGCAGCGGCCCGGTCCCGCACTGTGAGCGCTAACGCTTGCCACCAGGCTTGAGGCCCGGCCTCGTGCGACGCCAAGCCCAGGGTCAGGGCCAGATGGCGCTCTGCACCTGCGGCGAGGTCAAATCCGTCATCCATGATATCACGTGCCATCCCGTGCACCTTTGTTGTCTCGTTTGCTCGAAGACGAAGGTATGACGCGGCTTTGCGGGAAGTTGCAAGACACCCCGATTCGCCGTTCCCTTTGCGTGACTTTACGCCGACAGACGCGACGCCTGGTCGCGCGGCGCGGGGGCGTGCGCAACGTCCTCGAACGCGATGCGGTGCCAGTCTCCCCAGGCGCCGATGTCATCACGCGCCACCGCTTCGCGCAGCGCCTCCATCCGGGCGCGCACATCGGTGTCCGACATCTCGAGCGCGGCCAGGATCGCATGATCCATCGAGCGGTGCGAATAGGGGTTGGTCAGTACGGCAGCAGAAAGCTGGACGGCAGCGCCGGCAAACTCCGACAGCACGAGAACGCCCTTGCCGTCCGTGCGGCTCGCGATGAATTCCTTGCAGACGAGGTTCATCCCGTCGGCAAGCGGCGTGATCCACGCCACGGCGGCCTGCTGGTAATAGGCGATCAGCTGATCGAACGGCACCGCGTTCGACATCAGCGACACCGGTTGCCAGCCGAGCTTGCCGAAGCGGCCATTGATGCGCCCTGCGGTCTGCTCGATCTCGTCCTGGACGGCGGCGTAGACCTCCATCCCGCGGTTGGCGCTGACCGAGACGTGCATCAGGCGGAGCTTGCCGTGCAAGTCCGGGTGCGCCTCGAGGATGCGCTCGAAACTCTGCAGCTGTTCGACGCCGCCCTTGGTGTAGTCGGTGCGCCCGACGGACAGGATCAGCCGCGCATCACCCAGCTCGGCCGCGATGTCGGCACCCAGCCGCGCGGTCTCCTTGGATGCTGCTCGCTCTTCGATGAAATCGACGTCCACGCCCACCGGCGCGACGGAGACCTGGACCTCCCGTCCGTTGTGCTCGAGCCGTTCGGTCACCGACCGCTCGGTCAGCCCGGTGCCTTCGTTGATCCACTGGTCCGGCACCTTGGCGCGCGCCACTTCGGTCACGTCAAGGAGCGAGCGCGCGACGCTGACAAAGTTCGCCGCATAGCGCGGAATGTGGAAGCCGACGATGTCTGCGGCCAGCAGGCTCTCGATGATCTCGCGCCGCCAGGGCAGCACATTGAACATGTCCGCCGAGGGGAAGGGCGTATGGTGGTAGAACGCGATCCTGAGGTCCGGGCGCATCTGGCGCAGGTACCCCGGCACCAGCCACAGGTTGTAGTCGTGCACCCACACAACCGCGCCCAGCGCCGCCTCCGCCGCCGCCGCTTCGGCAAAGGCGCGGTTCACGTCGCGAAAGTTCTGCCAGTCGACGGGGTCGTAGTTATACCGCTCCTTGAAGGCGTGCAGGATCGGCCAGAACGCCTCCTTGGAGGTCACGTGATAGAACTCGCGCACCTGCTCTGACGTGAGCGGCAACCGCGAAACGGTATACTTGCCGTAGACATCGTTCATTTCGATGCGCTGCTCGAAGCCGGGGTTCTTTACGTCCTCGGCCAGCTTCCACGCAATCCACGCCCCGTGGTCGACCCGCCCGAAAAAGCTCTTGAGCGTCGGGACGATGCCGTTCGGGCTCTTGTTCTCCCGAAAGACGGTCTTTCCGTGCTCCTCAACCTCTTCGTAAGGCTGGCGGTGGTAGACGATGACCAGGTCGGACGACATGTCAGCTCCTCAGGGGGTTGGGGTGAAGATCAAATGCGCGGATCGCTTCGGCAATGCCTGCGGCGCCGGGGGCTTCGGCGAAATGCGTGCGCGGCGCATCTTTCAGGGCGGGGATCAGGGCCGGCTCGGAAAGACCGACGGCGACGGATGGTGTCTGCAGCGTCAGCATCGACAGGTCGTTGAGCGTGTCACCCGCCGTCAGCACGTTGCCGTGCGGCACGCCGAGGTGCTTCAGCAGACGCAGAAGAGACGGCCCCTTGCTCACGCCGCGCGGCAGAACGTCGACGAACTGGTCGTCCGAGACGAGGCAATCGAGGCCCATCTGCGTGACCGTGTCGATCACCCGGTCGCGGTGCACCTCGAACGTCACCGGGTCCATGTGAAAGCTCATACGGTAGCGGAAGAGCCCCTTTTGCGGCTTGAGCCCGGGGATGTGCGCCAGGGCGCCCTTCACCTTGGGACCGGCATTGTCCCATGCCTTGGCGATCTCCGCCTCGAGCGCGTGCATCGGCAGGATCACGTCATCTACCACGCGCGCGATGGTCGTGCCAACGTCACCGATCACGTATTCGGGCATCGGCAGGCCGTAAAGGTCGCATAGCTCGTGGATAAAACCCGGATCGCGCCCCGTCACAAAGATCAGCCCGACACTTTGGCGGTTGTCCTCGATCCAGTTGTAGAGCCGCTCGCGCGCCTCAGGTGTGCCGCCGAGAAACGTCCCGTCGAGGTCCGTGGCCAGGTAGAACCTGTGCGCGGCGTCCGCTGTTGTCTCTAAGGCAGTCATGTCAGCCCCTTTCGAGTGTTACTCCGCCGCCGTGGTGAGCGCGGCGGGATGCGCCACGGCAAAGTCCATCGCGTCCGGCTCCGCCCATTGCGGCTGCGCCCAGAGCGCGGCAAAGGTCGCCGGTAGATCGGCATCCGCGTGGAGAATGTCGCGCACGGCCGTCGCGACGGGCATCTGCACCCCAAGCCGCTCTGCCAGTGCGCAGACGTTGATCGCATTGTGCTCGCCCTCGACCACCACTGGTCGGCCCTCGAAACACTCGGCGCGCGCAAGACCCTGGCCCAGCTGGTGACCCAGCGACATGTTGCGCGACGTGGTGGACGAGCAGGTCAACGAGAGATCCCCGAGCCCTGCGAGCCCCATGACGGTCTCGTCCCGCCCGCCGAGCGCCGACACGAGCCGCCGCATCTCTGCGAGCCCGAGCGTGATGAGCGCCGCGCGGGTGTTCTCGGCGTAGCCCGCGCCCGCCATCATGCCACAGGCGAGCGCGATGACGTTCTTGACGGCGCCGCAAATCTCGACGCCGGCCACGTCGTCGCTGATGTGCGTGCGGAAGGTCTGCGAGCCAAGCGCCCGCGACAGGCGCACTGCGACGCTCTGCGACGGATCGAGCCGGTCGTAATGTGAAAACGGAAAGGCGATGGTGGCCGCCGTCGGGTGACGCTCGATCGCTTCGGCGGCAAAGGTCGGCCCGGACAGCACGCCGATCGGGTGGCCCGGCAGCTCTTCCTCGGCGATCTGCGTCATCAAGAGGCCGGAGCCTTCTTCTATCCCCTTGGCGCAGACGGCGACGGGCACACCGGGGGCAAGGTGGGGCGCCATGGCGGCACAGGCCTCGCGTACCGCGACACTTGGCACGACGAGCAGAACGACGTCGGCGCCGTGCAGGGCGGCGGGAAGGTCGGTCGTCGCAGACATCCTGTCCGGCAGGCGCACACCCTCGAGGTAGGCTGGGTTCTCGGACCTTTCCGCAATGGCCTCGATGACGCCTGCATCGCGTCCCCAAAGGCGCACGGAGCGCCCGGCGTGGCAGGCCAATGCCGCAAGCGCCGTCCCCCACGAGCCGGCGCCAATGACAGCAACGGTCGAAATTTCCGCAGGCAGCGAGCCACCCTTGAGTGTCGTTGGATTGATCACGCGTGTACCCCATCTGTGCGCAGTCTTGACGCTGCGCATGCGAGGGAAACGCAAATGGGCGCCTTCGGTTCCCGAATTCCTGCCAATCGCTGCCGCGTGGCGCCGTGGCTCGATGACCGCTTACGTGCGCCGGGACGCGGCCCGTTGTCCACAGCCGGAAGACAGCGCGTGCTGTCAGATCAGGCAAAAAGCGCAGGAATTAGGCGCCGCGCCGCCTCAAGGGGCAACCCATTGACCTCGCCACGCGCCGCTGTCCCGCAGGTAGGTCGCCCGCACATGCCGCTTTGCACCAAGATGCAGCACCTCCGCCGCGTGACACTGCAGATGCAGCACAAGGTACCGGGCCAGCTCCGCACCCGGGGTGAAGTCATCCGGCGCTGAAATGGGAACGCCCGGTGTCGGCGTACCGCCGTAGACCTCACGCGCGGCCTCGGGCATGTTGCGCCACGCCTCTTCGGTGCCCGGCACCATCTCCACGCGCGCCTTGAGCCTGATCTGGAGCGACTGCTTTGGCACCCAGACGTGCAGGCTGCACCGCGGGTCTGCCCGCAGCTCGCGCACCTTGGCCGTCGCTGCATCGGTCTGAAGGCGGGCCACACCGCCCTGCCAGCCGCGCAGCACCAGCACGCGCTGCTCGGGCCCGTCGGGCCCCGTGGTCGCCAGAACCGGGTGCCGTGCAGGGTGCTTGCGGTCCGCAACGCCGCGCGTCAGCGCCGTCTCCGCCATGCGCCACAGCGCGTCGAGCGTCTCAGGATGGTCCGTCATAACCCGTCATCTCCAGGTAGCCCCGCCCGGTGTGCGAGCCCGTCGCCCGCACCGGACCCTCCCAGTAGCGGATGGTGGTGTCCATCCAGCAATCGTCCCGCTCTGCGACGACCTCGATGTCGACCGCGAACCGCGCCACCGCGAGCCGCCAGCGCAGCGGGACACGGCGCCCCTGCACCACGCGCGCCTCGAGCGGGGTCAGGACGACCTCCCCGGGTCCCAGCGCCTGCGTCTGCCCGTCCGGCAGGATCCAGGTCCCGGAGGTGAAGTGCCTCCCGTCCGTGCTCCGCAGGCCAAAGGCCATCAGCCGCAGGCCCTCCGCGAAAGTCAAAGAGAACCAGTCCCAACCGCTCTGATCCGGAGAGAGCGGCTGCGACGACCACTCCCGGTCGAGCCAGCCCTGCCCGGTGACCTGCACCGCACCTTCCTGCGTCTCGACCTCGCCGGAGGCGCGAAAGAAGGGCTGCGAGTAGTAAAAGCTCGCCTGCCCGTCCTCGGACTTGACCGAGTAGCCCGCGTCCCCGTGAAAGACGAGCGGTCCCTCTGCCTCCAGATCAAGCGCGTAGCGGAAGGCAGGACCGCCGGCACTCACGCGCATCCGGTCCATCGCATCCCCCTCGGCCGCGACACTCGCAAGGCGCCACTCGTCGATCCACGCCTCGAGCGGCAGCACGACGCCCGCGGTGCCGACGCGCCCCCGGCTGAACCGCTCCGTGCTCAGATGCGCGTCCGGTGTGGTGAGCGCCGCGTGCCCCATCCAAAGCTGCGCGCCGTTCGGGGCAAAGGCCGAGCGAAAGAGCGTCCACTGCACGCCATAGGCGCGCCCGTCGTCGCCCTCGAGCGTCACCGTCAGGTACCACCACTCGATCCGGTAGGCCGGGTGCGCGCCGTGATCCTCGGGAAAGGTGAACGCCGCCCCGCGTTGCGGCACGGCAAAGCCCTCTGCATCGGTGCCGAGCCCGGCAAAGCCCTGCGCCTCGAGCAGGCCCGGCGCCGCCGCAAGGCCGAGGATGAGCGGCCGCCTACGCATCGGCCGCCGCCACCTTGAGCAGGCGGAAGGGACCCTGCCGCATGAGCATCAGCGCCGGCCAGGCCGCCGCCACAAGCGTCGCCACCACCGCACTTGCGCCGAGCACCAGCCAGTCGATGGGGAAGACCGACATCGGCAGGCGCCAGCCAAACGCCTGCACGTTCACGATCGTCAAAAGCACCCAGGCGAGCATCAACCCCAGCGGGATCGAGAGCGCCCAGACCATTACCGCAAGCGCCAGCGTGCGCGCACCCTCAAAGAGCGCAAGCGCCCGCGACGGCAGCCCCATGGACCAGACCGGCGCCAGATGCGGCAGGCGCAGGTCCGAGAGCGTCAAAAGGCTGGTCCAGAGTGCGAACCCCGCAACCCCAAGCGTCAGCACGTTGAGCGCACCGGTGATCAGGAACGTCCGCTCGAACACATCGAGCGAGAACGCCTTGACTTGGCCCTGATCGACCACATTCGGTGGCGGCAACGCGAACCCCGCCCGCAGCGCCTCCACCAATTCTGCGCTTGTCTCCGGCGCCACGCGCACGGCAAAGCGCAGCACCTCCGGCTGCACCACGTGAGCGGCGACGAGATCGCTCAGACCCATGATCTGCGGACGCGTGTTGCCGTAGTCGGAATAAACGCCCAGCACCTCCGCCCGCCACGCGCCCGTGACCGCAATCTCCTGCCCCAGCGCCAAAGCGTTCCGGCGAAAGAGCTGTTCATTGACGAGAATGCCCGCGCCCGCCTCGAACCGGGTCCAGACATCCGCTTCGGCGGCAACCAACGGCCAGTGGTCGCGATAGGTGGCGTGCGGGACCACTCCGTACGCCACCCCCGGAACACCGAGCAGCGGCAGGTCGACCGACCAGATCGGCAGCACCGCCGTGACGTCCTCGCGGGCAGAGAGCCAACCGCGCAGCTCCTGCGCCTCCTCGCCCGAACGCGCGGTGACATAGACCTCCGCCGCCAGCCGCTGGTCGAGCCATCCGATAAAGGTCGTGCGGAACGAGCCCACCATAGTGCCGACCCCGACATTGGCCGCCAGCGCCAGGAGCAGCGCCATCAGCGCGAGCGAGAGCCCCGGCACCTGCGCTTCGGTATCGGCCACCGCCCAGCGCGGCAGGCCCGGGCTCACGATGCGCCGCGCGAGCCCCAGCAGCGCCATCAAGAGCCACGGCAGCATCAACGCCGCCCCCAGGAGGAGCGCGGCAAGGCAGGCAAACCCGGCGATCAGGCTCTCGGCCAGCACGGAAAGGAGCGCCGCAACCAGCACGAGCAGAGCGCCGGCACCCGCCTGCCAGCGCGCCATCCGCCCCACGTCGCGCGTCGCCCGGTCCGAGCCGGCCCGCGCCAAAAGCGGCAAACGCACCAGACGCCAGCCGGCCCGGGCGCCCGCGAGCGCCGTCCCACCCAGCGTCATCGCCAGACCCGCGACCGCCCAGACCGGATCGAACTGCATCTCAAGACTTGCCCTCGCCCCGTAAAGCCCCTGCAGCGTGTCCGACACACCCGGCATCAGCAGGCCCGCCAGCGCGTACCCAGCGGCAAGGCCCAGCGCGCCCGCCACCAGAGCGATCAGCCCCAGTTCGACCGCAAAGGCACCAAGCACGCGACCCGGCGCCATGCCGATTGCGCGCAGCGTGCGGACCGAGCCCTCGCGCTGGTGCACTGCCAGGCCAATCGCCGACTGCACGATGAAGAGCCCCACCGCAAAGCTCAAAAGGCCAAAGGCCGTCAGGTTGAGGTGAAAGCTGTCCGTGAGACCGGCGATGTCCGACGTGTCCTCCGGCGTGATGCGCTGCAGCGCCGTGACCTCCTCCAGCGGCGGTATGCCCAGCGGCTGTGCCTGCGCGACCAGCAAATGGTCGAACCCTGCGACGACCAGCAGCTCCCGCGCCTGCGCGAGGTCCGTGATGAGCGTGCCGCGCGGCACATCCGCTGAGGCCAGCACCGGCGCACCGGGCGCAAAGCGCGCCACGTCCTCCGGCGCGACCAGCCAGACACCGGGCGCCGTCAGGAATGCCTCGATCGTGACCAACCCGTCGGCAAAGGCGGCCAGCCCGGCGCGCGGCGGCGTCGTCAGCGGGTCGATCCCTAGCACCTGCACGCGCAGGTCCCCGATCCGCGCCCGCCCCTCGACCACCGGAGAGACAAGCCAGCCCGCGCGCCTTAGCTCCGTCACCTCGTCCCAGGTGATCCGCGCACCCGGCGCGGGCACAAGCCGATCGAGGCTGTCCTGCCCCAGCACCGCGGCAGAGGCGGCGTAGCTCGCCCGCGCCTGCGCGTTCAGCGCCTGCACCCCGGACCAAAGCGCAGTGGCCAGCACCAGCCCCCCGACCAGCGTCAACAGCTGCAAGGGATGCCGCCGCCAGTGCGAGATCAGGACACGCAGCGCGACCCTCATGCCGCGATCTGCCCCTTGCTCAGATGCACCTGCCGGTCCAACCGCGCCGCGAGCCGCGGCGAGTGGGTCACCATCAGGCAGGCCGTCCCGGTCTCCCGCGTCAGCTCTAGCATCAGGTCCATCACCCGGTCCGCCGTCTCCTCGTCGAGGTTGCCGGTCGGCTCGTCCGCGAACAGCACATCCGGCCGCGCCGCAAGCGCCCGCCCGATTGCCACGCGCTGCTGCTGCCCGCCCGAAAGGTCCTCCGGGCGGCGGCACATCAGCGCGCCCAGCCCCAGCCGCTCGGCCAGATCGTCGCAGACGGCGGCGTCGTACCGCCCCGCCATACGCGCGTGCAGCGCCATGTTCTCGGCCACGCTCAGCGACGGCACGAGGTTCAACGCCTGGAAGACGATCCCGAACCGGTCGCGCCGCAGCCCTGCCCGCGCGGCATCACCCAGCGCCGAGATGTCCTGCCCTTCGAGCAGCACTTCACCGCTGTCTGGCACGTCGAGCGCGGCGAGCAGATGCAGGAGCGTGCTCTTGCCCGACCCGCTCTCCCCCGTCAGCGCCAGCGTCTCCCCGCGCGCCAGTTCCAGCGAAACGCCGCCCAGCACTTCCACCCGGCCGGTGCGGCTGGGATAGGACTTCACAAGGGTGCGTGCGGTCAGCATGGTGCCTCTTTCGGGAGCATCTTCGTCCGGGCGTCCCACGCCAGATAGGGCGCCCGCCTTGGCTTGCCCACAGGTGCCGCAATTTACCCCATCCACCACCCGCGAAACTGCCGTGGACAGACCCGGCTGATGCGTTAAATGACGCGGATGTTCATCGTGACCCACGCGACCCTGCGCAACCCCGGCGTGCTCGAGACACGCAGCCTGCCGAAACGGTTCCTCGGGCGCGTCGCGGTGATCCCGCGCGCCGGCGCCGGGACCGCGACATGGGCGCGGCTGATCTTCGAAGTGCAGGTCTTGCGCTACATCGTAGCGCTCCTGCCCTTCGTGATCGCGATGCTGATCTGGCCGCAGCTGGCCCTGCCGCTGGCGCAGGCGCCGCTCGCCATGATCCTCGTGATCGCGCTCGTGGAGATGAAGGCGCTGCACTACTCCGACACTGCCCGCGAAAAACTGATCGACGAGGACGCCGCGGCCCGCGTGCTCGACCAGCTCACCTATCGCGCACGCGGTATGCTCCCCGAGATCGCCGCCCGGCACGAGATGAGCCAAGGCCAATTGCACCTCGTGCTTGAGCAGTCCGAGATCGCCCGCGTCGCGCCGCTCACGCTCGTCTCGATCCAGGCCGAGGATCCGAACCGCGTGCTGAGCCTCACCCCCGAGGACCGGCAGGCGCTGGCCGTGCTCTTTGACACAGACCTCACCGAACGCGACCTGCACCGTGCAAACGCCCGGGCCAAGACGTACCTGCGCGACATCACCTACGACGTGCGCGGCGTCTCCGCCCACGCCCGCCTCGGCGCCCGCCTGCAGGCCAAGGGCAAGGCCCAGGCCAAAGCACACGCGACAGCCACGGAAGCCACCGCATGACCGTCAACGCGCAGCGCATGTCCGCGACTCGCGCGGGCGAGGTCCTCTGGGCAGGCTGGCAAGCACAAAAGGCCGGCGGTCTGCGCACCTCTTGGATGCTGCACGGGCGGCCCGGCGTGGGCAAATCCGAGCTGGTCCGCGCACTCGCGGCCCGCCTCGACGCGCCGCTCTTTGACCTGCGGCTGACGATGATGGAGCCGCAAGACCTCCGCGGCCTGCCCTTCTACGACCACGAGGGCAAACGCACCGTCTGGTACCGCCCCGAGGATCTGCCGCAAACCGGGCCTGCCGTGCTCTTTCTCGACGAGCTGACCGCCGCACCGCCGATGCTGCACCCGGCGGTCTACGGCCTCCTGCAGGAACGGCGTGTGGGCGCGCACAGCATCGGCGAGGACGTGTTTCTAGTGGCGGCTGGCAATGGCTCTGCGGACGGCGCTGTCGCCTATGACATGGGAACTGCGCTCAGCGACCGGATGGTGCATCTCGTGGTGGAGGCGCGCATCGACGACTGGCTCGTCTACGCCGCCGAGCAGAACGCGCACCCGGCGGTGCCAGCGTTCCTGCGCGCCCGGCCCGACCTCCTCGACACCACCGAAGACGCGCTGCGCAAAGGCCAGACCGTGGCCGCCACGCCCCGCGCATGGCTCCGCGTGTCGGACATCCTGCACAGCGTCTCGGACCGGGTCCTCCGTCATGCGATGATCGCCGGAACGGTGGGCGAAGCGTCCGCCGCCGAGGTCATGCTGGTCGTCGACGAAGTCGCCGCCGCACTCGATGTCGAGGAGATGTTCGCGACCGCGCGCAGCAAGCGCAAGGACCTCTACCCGCAAACGCTCAACGGGTTGACCGCACTGGTGTTCGGCACTGTGTCAGGCGCCAGCGAGCAGACGATGCCCGCCGCCATCGAGATCTTCGAGGACATCCGCCACCTCGACGCCGCCCTCGGCCTGCCGCTCGCGGACCTTTCCGCCTTCGGGTTCGAACGGCTCATTGCCAAGGCGCTCGATCACGGGTGGGAGGACGCCTTCGCCGGCAGCGACGCCTATGCCGACTACGCCGAGGCGCGCGCCGCCGCAGGGCTGTGACCGGCACCGACCGCTCTGCACGGGCGCGCGCGCATCTGGCCGAACGCGACCCGGCGCTTGGCCTGCTGATGCTCTGGTGCGTCCACCAAGAACACGGCGGAGATACCCAGACCGACGGCGACACCATCCGGTACGGCCCGGCCTTCGACACGCTCCCGCTGCAGGATCAAGTCGGCACCGTCGCGCACCACGTGCTGCACGTCGCGCTCCGCCACACCGCCCGCGCCGGAGCAATGAAAACCCGGCTGGGCAAGGCGTGTGACACTGACCTTTACGCGCTCATCACCGATGCCATCGTGAACGAGACCCTGCGCGCGGGCGACCTGCCGGTGCCGCCTCCGTCGGTCACGTTGACCGGCCTTCTCAAAGAGTCCGGTCTCAACCCCGGCACGCCGCGCGAGACGCTGGCAAAATGGGAGGCCGAAAAGCTCTACTTCGCCCTCCTGTCGGACCCCGCCAAAGCCGCCTCTGCCCGCAAATACGCCGACGGGAAAGGCTTCAAACAGGACATCGTGCCTTCCGAGAACGGCGACGTCGCCCCTGATGAAGAGACCGCCTGGCGCGCGCATCTCGCCCGTGCCGAGGCCGCAGGCCAGGGCGTCGGTCACGGCATCGGACCGCTCCTTGCACGTCTCGCAGCGCTGGCGCCCGCCAAGCTCCCGTGGGAGCGCGAGCTGCGGCACCTCTTCCTCAAGGCAACCCTTCCGAAACCGCAGGTCCGCTGGTCACGCCCCTCGCGGCGCTGGATCGCCCGCGCCGGCGCCGGTGACCTGACCCCGTTCGAACCCGCCCGCCGCGGCCAGTCCACAGTGCCCCGGATCGTCGTCGCCATCGACACGTCAAGCTCGGTCACAAGCCAGCAATGGGACCTCTTTGCCGCCGAACTCTCCGGCATCCAGCGCCGCTCTGGCGCGCTTTGCACGCTCTTGGCCTTCGACGACGACGTGCATCACGAGGCGACCATGGAGGGCGCATTCGCCCTCGACCACCTGCAAGTCCGTCGCGGCGGCGGCACGTCCTTTGTCCCGGTTTTCGACCGCGCGGCAGAACTGGACCCGTCCCTCCTGATCCTGCTCAGCGACGGCGACGCGCCTTTGCCGAAACGCCCTCCGTTTGACGTGGTTTGGGTGCTGCCGCCCGGCACCGAAACGGTCCCGGATTTCGGACGCATCCTGATGATGGATTAGCGTAAAGAGAATTCGAAGCGGGTAGTTTACCCGCCCAAAAGAAAGCGCCCGCCTGACGGTTTCCGTCAGGCCGCGCCGTCCCGCCCCCATGGGGCGGCGCGATTGCGCCACCCCGCGGGACGGCGCGTGTACGTCTGTTTCTTTCGTATAAAACAAAAGCCGCTTGCTCTAATCCAGCCGCAACCCACACCCCTCAAACGCCGCCCGCGTCGCGGCCTTCTCGGCCTCATCCAGCTCCAGCATCGGAAACCGCACCTGTCCTCCGACCTGACCCAGGAGCGACTGCCAGTACTTCCCATGCGCCGTGGGTTTCCCCGCAGGCTTGGTCGTCTTGATCGCCTGTCGCACAGGATCGAGGCTGTCGCGCACCTTCCACGCCTCTGTAAACTTCCCGGCAAAGGCGAGCTCGGTGTACTCGTGCATCCGTCGGTCCACCTTGGTCTGCAGCTGGTAGGGCGGCGACGAGCAGAGGTAGAGCCTCCAATCAAGCTCCTCGATGTTGCGCAGCCAGTCATCCTCCAGCGAGGTCGACACTTGGATCTTGTCCCCGACCATCTCCGTCAGCGCGACGTACATCTCGCGAGGCACCGAGTACTTGATCGCCACGATGTTCGGCAGTTCCGCGATGCGTGCCGCCGTCTCGGGCTCCATCAGGTACCCGCAATCGGGATGGCTCCACATCGCGATCCCGATGTCGAGGTTGTCACAGAGCCGCTTGTAATAGGCGTAGAGCAACGCGTCCCGGTCGTGGCAAAAGCTGAGCATCGGCGTGTGCACGACGATGTAATCCGCGCCGATCTCCTGCGCGTACCGGCCCAGTTCGAGCACCGTGTCGACGTTCTGATCGGAGGCCGAGAGGATCGTCTGCGCGCTGCCCCGGCATTCGTCCACCGCGATCTTCATGTTGCGCTTACGCTCTTCGAGCGACATCGCCCAGAACTCGCCCTGCTTGCCCGCGATAAAGAGGCCGGCGATCTCCAGATCGTCCACCCAGTGCCGGATGTTGCGGCGCAGGCCCGCCTCGTCGAGCGATCCGTCCTCGGCAAAGGGCGTGAGCGCCGCCGCCCAGATGCCGCGCATCGTGTCCTTGGCGTGCTCCTTGGCAGTGGCTTGGGTGTACTCCATCGGGCCTATCCTTTTGCGTCCTGCATCGCGCTCCACACCTTGCAGGGCGTGAGCGGCATGTCGAGATCGGTGATGCCGAGCGGCGCAAGCGCGTCGAGCACGGCGCTCAGCAGTACGGCGGGTGCGGCGATTGTGCCCGCCTCCCCCAGCCCCTTGGCACCCAGCAGGTTGGTGGGCGATGGCGTCTCGGCGGTGTGGATGTCAAGCGGTGGCACGTCAGTCGCACGCGGCAGGGCGTAGTCCATGAAAGAGCCCGTGAGCAGCTCGCCGTCCGCGTCGTGATGCACCGCCTCCATCAGCGCCTCGCCAAAGCCCTGCGCGAATCCTCCGACGATCTGGCCATGCGCCAGCTCCGGCACGATGAGGGTGCCTGCGTCGTCAAGGCAGGCAACTTTCTGGACCGCGACCATGCCTGTCTCGGGATCTACTTTCACCAGCGCAAGCGCGGCGCCATAGCCCCAGGCTTGGCCGTCATTGGCATAGCGGACCTCGGCCTCGATGGGGTAACCGGCGCCATCTTCGCGTTTTGCGAGCAAGTCCAGGCACGCCTTGAGCACAGCGCTGCCGCCAATCGCGGTGGCGCGGCTGGCGAGCGCGCCGATGCCTTCGGGGTCTGTCTCTGTGTCACCCAAACTCACTGAAACAGCGCTCTCGGACAGGCCCAGCGCATTCGCCGCTATTCTTGCGTAGGAAGTCTGGCGGCCATGGCCTTGTGAGGAGCTCCCGCTCGCCACATGTGCCGTGCCATCCGCTTGGAGGGTGACGCGTGCGCTTTCCCAGCCCTCGCCGGAAGGCTCGAGGTAGAAGGCTAGACCGAGCCCGGCAAGCTGGCCGTCCCTCCGTAGAGCATCCCGACGGGCCGTGAGCGCGGCGTAGCCAGCCGCCCCGAGCAACCCGTCAAGCAGCGCCGCATAGTCACCGGAGTCGAGCGTGTTTCCGCAGGGCGTGTGCTTTGGCAAAGCCCCTGCGCTTAGCAGGTTCTTGCGCCGGATCGTAACCGGATCGAGGCCCGTCGCGCGCGCGGCATTGTCGACGAGCCGCTCCATCAGGACGTTGGCCTCGGGCCGTCCTGCGCCTCGGTAGATGCCCGTTGGTCCCAACCCATCCTGCTGTGCAGTGGTCGTGATCTGAACCGTGTCGATGTCGTACCCGCAGGGCAGCATCCGCGCCGCGTTCCACGCTGGGATGAGGCCGGAGTTCGGCAGCCAAGGTCCGATGGGCGCCGTGACCTTGGCGTGGAGCGCAAGGAACGTGCCGTCCTCTGCAACGGCCAGCGCGCCCTCACTGTGGACCCCGCGCCCGTGGGTGGCGGAGAGGAAATCCTCGGACCGGGTGGCGATCCAGCGCACGTCGCGGCGGTGGTGCAGTGCTGCCCAGACGGCGAAGACTTCTTCTGGGTAGAGCGACGCTTTCATCCCGAAGGCACCACCCACGTCGCGCGCGATCACGCGCAGGCGGGCGGGGTCGACGCTGAGGATGCGTGCCAGTTCGGACCGGGTGCGGTGCGGGGTCTGGGTGCTGTGCCAGATGGTGGCGTTATCGCCTTCAACTTTGATCGCAATCCCGCGTGGCTCCATCGGGCTTGGGGCCAGGCGCGGGTGCTTGACGGAGACCGTCACCACATGCGTTGCCTCCCGGAACGCCGTATCCACGTCGCCAGTGGTCCAGCCCTGCTCCGCCACTGCAACAGGCGCGGGCTCGACGGCAGCTATGTCCGCCCAGATCGCCTCCACCCCGTCCTGCGCCGCGGCCTCCGTCTCGGCCAACACGGCGGCAATCGGCTGGCCCGCCGCCATCACTTCGCCCTGCGCGAGGATAGGATACGGCAATGGGGTCACGACCGGCAGGATCGGATTGACCGAAAGCGCGCCAAGCCCGGCAACCTCCGTCCCATCATGGACTGCGACGACGCCCGGCACCTCCCGCGCATCCGCCAGATCGAGCGTATCAAACTGGCCAGCCGCCTCGCTCCGCACAAACGCCAGATGCAGCGGTTCGCGCAAAGGCGCGTCGGCGACAAAACACGCCTCTCCGCGCAGCAAAGGCGGGTCCTCGCGTTTCGAAAGCGGCGCTCCGGTCATATCCCGAACTTGCGTGCAAAGCGCGGCATATGCCAGCCTTGCGCGCGAAAAGGAGCAAAGATGCGGCTGATCTTGATCGGAAAAGGCGCCATCGCGCGGCACGTGACCGCTGCAGCGGAGGCAAGGGGTTGGCGGATCGCGGCGGTGCTGGTGCGTGCCGACACGGCGGAGCTTGCCCCGGGCTGGGTGACGGAGGTGGCGGACTTGCCACCTGCGGATGTGGTGGTGGACTGCGCCGGGCATTCGGCCTTGCGCGGCTATGGCGCAGCGATTTTGCGCGGTGGCACGGCGCTCGTCACCGTGAGCCTCGGCGCGCTGGCGGACGATGCGTTGTATACTGACCTCAAGGCAGCGGCAGAGGCAGGCGGCACGCAGCTGCACCTCGCAAGCGGGGCCATTGGCGCGCTCGATGCGCTGCGGGCCGCGCGCACGGGCAAGCTGGACAGGGTTCAGTACATCGGGCGCAAGCCGCCACAGGGGTGGAAGGGATCACCCGCCGAAGAGCGGCTGGACCTCGATGCGCTTGGCGACACGCCCGCCACACATTTCGAAGGGACCGCCCGCGACGCGGCGCTTGCCTACCCCAAGAACGCCAATGTCGCCGCCGCGGTGGCGCTCAGCGGCGTGGGGTTCGACGCCACGCAGGTCACGCTGATCGCGGACCCGACCCGAACCGCCAACATCCACGAGATCCACGCCTCGGGCGATTTCGGCACGCTCAGCTTTCAGGTCGCAGGCAACGCCCTGCCGGACGCCCCGCGCTCCTCAGCACTTGCGGCGATGAGCGTCGTGGCCCGGCTCGAGGCGCTCGCTGCGCCGGTTCAGCTTTGAACGATTGACGGCACCAAAGGTTCTCGCGCACGTTTGGACCAGCACATAGCGGAGGCTCCCATGGCACGACTTGCGGCGTTCAACTTCAAGGCATGGATCGACGAACACCGGCACCTGCTGAAACCGCCCGTCGGCAACAAGATGGTGTTCGAGGAGGCCGACCTGATGGTGACCGTCGTGGGCGGGCCGAACAAGCGCACCGATTACCACGACGACCCGGTCGAGGAGTTCTTTTACCAGCTCGAAGGGGACATGCTGCTCAAGCTCTTCGACGGGACGGAGTTCTATGACGTGCCGATCCGCGCGGGTGAGGTGTTCCTGTTGCCGCCGCACGTACGCCACTCGCCGCAGCGCCCGCAGGAGGGATCGGTCGGTCTGGTGATCGAACCCAAGCGGCAGCCGGGTCAGCTCGATGCAATCGAGTGGTACTGCTTTGACTGCAACCACCTCGTGCACCGTTCGGAGATGCAGCTGACCTCGATAGTGACCGACCTGCCGCCGGTCTATCAGGCGTTCTACGGCTCGGACGAGGCGCGCACCTGCCCGAACTGCGGCGCGATGCACCCCGGCAAGGAGCCGCCCGAGGGCTGGGTGCAGCTCTGATCAGAGCTTGGCGAGTTTGAGGAGCGCGGCGCGCAGCACGGCCTGCTCCCCCTCGCTGAACTGCGCCATCAGCGCGGCGTCATAGCGTTCGGCACGCACACGCAGATCGTCGTAGGCCGCCTGCCCCTGCCGGGTCAGCGCGAGCGTCTCCCACCGCCGGTCCGCCTCCCGCTCAGTCCGCGTCAGAAAGCGGCGCTGTTCGAGCTTGGCGACGGCGCGGCTGATCTTGGTCTTGTGCATGCGCGCCCGGCGCGAGATGTCCGTCGCGCTTTGCGCGCCATACCGGCCCAGGTGAAAGAGCACGCGCCATTCGCCGCGCAGCATCCCGTAGCGGTCGCGGTAAAGCTTGGCGAAGTCGAGGCTCACCTCCTCCGCCGCCTGCGCCAGCACGTAGGGCAGGAAATCGCGCATCTCGAAGGTGTCCGTCATGGCGCACAATCTGCCGCGGGTAAGTTACAGCTGCAACCAAGTTTGCGCCCAGCTGTTCGCTGGCGTGCCTTGCAGCATTGTGTCGGCGCGCTGGACGGCGTCGGTGAACTCATGGTGCGCGAAAAGCGGCTCGAACTCGACACCAAACAAGGTCTGCGTCGCATAAAGACGGTCCGGCATGGCGGCGGGAAAGGTCACGATCACGCGCGCTTGCGGGTCTTGCAGTGCCGCGCCTTCGCCAGCCGCGAACCGCAGCCAGGCGGCAAGCGGCAGCGCGTAGCTGTCCAAGGAGTGACCGGCGTGCAATGCTGCAAGCGCGGGACGCAGGATGCGCTGGGGCAGCTTCTGGCTGCCGTCCATCGCGATCTGGCGGCAGAGGTGCTGGATGGCCGGATTGGCGAAGCGTTTGAGCAGGTCGGCCCGGTAGCCCTCGGTGTCGAGACCGCTCGGCAAGGTCCGCGCGGCGGCAGTCATATGCGCCTCGATCAGCGCCACGATGGGATGCTGCATGACGTCCCGCACCGCCTCCAGCCCCGCGAGCGCCCCGAGATAGGCGAGGAGCGAGTGCGCGCCGTTGAGCATCCGCAGCTTCATTTCTTCGAAGGGCGCCACGTCCGGGACGATCTGCGCGCCGGTTTTCTCCCAGGCGGGGCGCGGGCCGGCAAAGCTGTCCTCGATCACCCATTGGCGGAAGGGCTCGGTCTCGACCGCCCAGGGGTCGGGTGCCCCGCGCAGCGCCTCTGCGGTGGCAAAGGTGTCAGAGGTGCTGGCCGGCGTGATCCGGTCGACCATGCTACTGGGAAAGGTGCAATGCGCTGCGATCCAGTCCCGCAAGGTCGGGTCGGTCTCGGCCGCGAATTCGAGCAGCAACGCGCGCAGAAGGGCGCCATTGCCGGTAAGGTTGTCGCAGGACATGAGTGTGAGGCCGGTGCCGCCTTGACCCATGCGTGTTTCGAGGCCGCGCGCCAGAACGCCGATGGCGGTGGTGGGGGGTGCGGTGCCTTGGAGGTCGCCGGTTATGCCGGGATTGCCGAGGTCCAGCCGCGCCTCGGGCAGCAACGCGCCATAGCCCTTTTCGGTCACGGTCAGGGTCACGATCTGCACATCCGGGTCCGCGATGCGCCGCACAATCTGCTCAGCCTGCGTGGGCAAGTGATGTGCCGCCCCGACGCAAGTGATCGGCTTGAGCCTCGGCCCGTCCGGCGCGCGGATCACGAGGCCGAACGCATCGCGGGTGCGGGCGTCGATCAAGGCGCGTGAACGCATCGCGACAGGCTCGATCCGCCAGCCGCCGGCGTCCTCGGTGTAGTCGGCGACATGGGCGCGAAAGAAGGCGCCGAGCCCGAGGTGCAGGATTGCCCCGGTCACAGCCGATACGCCTCCTTGGCAAGGTCACGGGCGAGCAGCGGCGCGATCTGAGTCGCGTCCTCTTCGCCCAGCCGGTGCGTCGTGACGAGGTCGGCGAGGTAGGCGGCATCGCACCGCCGCGCCACGTCGTGCCGGGCGGGGATCGACAAAAGCGCGCGCGTGTCGTCGTTGAACCCGGCGGTGTTCCAGAACCCCGCCGTCTCGGTGACCGCCTGCCGGAACCGGCGCATCCCTTCGAAACTGTCGTGAAACCACCAGGGCGGACCCAGCCGCAGGCAGGGATACGCCCCCGCCAAAGGCGCCAGCTCACGCGCATAGGTGCTCTCGTCGAGGGTAAAGAGGATCAGCCGCAGGCGCGGGTCCATCCCCACGGTGTTCAGCAGTGGATGCAGCGCCTCCACCCACGAGGTGCGGGTCGGCATGTCAAAGCCCCGGTCCCGGCCATAGGCGGCAAAGACCGCGCCGGAGTGGTTGCGGAAGGAGCCGGCGTGCAGCTGCATCACCAGCCCATCCTCGCAGGACATCCGCGCCATCTCGGTCAGCATCTGCGCGCGAAAGAGCTCGGCCTCCGCCGCGCTCGCGTCACCAGTGCGCACCCGCTCTAAGAGGCTCTGCGCCTCCGCCTTGGTCAGGTCCGCGGTGCGGGCGGTGGGGTGGCCGTGGTCCGTCGCGGTCGCACCACGCGCGATAAAGAACGCACGGCGCGCGCGGTGCGCGTCGAGATACCCATCCCACGTAGCAGTGTCGCATCCGGTCAGCGCGCCGAAGGTTTCAAGGTTCTGCGCAAAGCCCTCGAACTCCGGGTCGACCACGGCGTCGGGCCGGTAAGTCGGGACGACGCGCCCCTCGGGCCAATCCTTGGCGACCGTCTCGTGCGGGGAGAGCGTGTCGAGCGCGGAGTCGGTTGTCGCGATCACCTCGATCCCGAACCGCTGGTAGAGCGCGCGCGGACGGAACGCCTCGGTGCCGAGTTGCGCCTGGATCGCATCGAAAATCGTGTCTGCGGTGTCCGGCGTCAGGGCCGTGTCGATGCCAAGAACTTCGCTCAAGGCGTGGTCGATCCAGAGCCGCGAAGGCGTGCCGAGGAAAAGGTGGTAACCTTCGGCAAAGCGGCGCCAGATCTTGCGCGCGTCCGTCTCGGCGTCTGCGCCGATCCCCAGCTCCTGATAGCTTGCACCCTGGCTCACCAGCATCCGCACGACGTAGTGGTCGGGGATCACAAAGAGCGCCGCGGGGTTGTCGAACGGCTGGTTCTCACTCCACCAGAGCGGGTCGGTGTGACCGTGCGGGCAGACCAGTGGCAGGTCCTTGACGTGGGCGTAAATCTGGCGCGCGACCCTGCGGGTGGCCGGATCGGCGGGAAAGAGGCGGTCGGGGTGCAAAAGGCTCATGCCGTGCAGCAAACCAGAGCCGGCGTGCGGTGAAAAGCGCTATTGCACCCGCACCCGCCGGCTCCAGAGCGCCCGAAAAAGGAAAAGCGCCGCGAGCGCGTCACAGACGAGGATCGCCCAGTAGGGCCAGCTTGGCTCTTGGCGGAAGGTCTCGAGAAACGCGCCATTCCCGCCGATCAGCATGCAGGCAAAGGCAATCCACGCGAGCCAACGCCAGTTCTGCACCAGCCCGAGGCTGAGTGCGGCATAAAAGATGGCAATGGCGATGAAAACCCAGCCGAACGTCGCCCATGCACCAAAGGGCAGCGCAACGAGGTGCAGGGCGCCGCTCAGCACGATGAAAAGCGCGGCGGGCGCGAAAGGGCTGCGCATGTCGGTCATGTCAGCCCTCCTCGCCGCTATCGGCATCGGCACCGGTTTCGGTGTCTGCGTCGGGATCTACAGCGCCGGTGTCCGTCGCGTCCTCCACAGCCTCGGCGGGGTCGGTCGGGCACGGCATGCCTGCCGCGACCCACGCGGCGGTGTCGTCGAGGTGGTCTTGCAGGCTGCCCGGCGGTGCCGAGCGCCCGGGACCGGGGTCGAAGGACCAGGTGATAAACCCGCGTTCCGAAGCGTCGTGCAGGATGTGCTCGATCAGCGCCTCCCCACCGCGGCCACCATTGGTTTCGGGGTTGCGCAGGATGGTGCAGACCTCGTCCGGCCTCTTGCCGGTCCACTGCATCTCGACCGGCGCAAGTTGCCAGTCCATGCCGGAATGCGGTGCCGCGTGGGGGACGGTGTTCGGCATATCGGAAGTCACGTGGCAGGTCTGGCAGGGCAGCGTCTCAATCCCCATGCGGCTCTCGCCCGCGACGATGTGCATCCCGTGGGGGCGCGGCTCTTCGCCCACCTCGGACCAGAGCGGGACCCCGGCCTCGTCCACATGGCAGTTGAGGCAGCGCGGATGGGTGACAACGGCGGCGACGCGATCCCATGCGGCGAGGCCGTCCTCTTTCGGGAGCGTGCCAAGCTGTGGGACGTCAAGCCCATGCTCACCCTCCGCAACGGCGGTGGACGCGAGCAGGCTCAAGGCAAGGGCAAGTCGTTTCATCGCGCCGCCCTCACACAAAAGCCATGTCGTTCTGGAACGGCATGGCGCGCAGCCGGATGCCCGTCGCGTCGAACACCGCGTTGGCAAGCGCGGGCGCGGCCGGCGGGGTCGGCGGCTCGCCGATCCCCTTGATCGCGTCGTTGTTCTCGAGCCCGCGCACCACGATCTCCGGTGTCTGGTAGAGCCGCATCCCGGCGTGCACGTGGTAATTGTCCTGCTCGGGCATCCCGTCCGCGAAAGTGACTTCGGAGTTGATCGCGTGGCCCAGCCCCCAGATCACCCCGCCCTGCACGTGGTTTTCAAAGTTCACCGGGTCGAGGATCTTGCCCACGTCGCAGGCCACGTAGACCCGGTCGATGCGGATGCCGTCCGGGGTGGTGGTGACCTCGACGACCTCCGCCGTCGGCACGCCGAAACTCTCGACCATCGCCAGACCGCGCCCGCGGTTCGGGCCAAGCGGCGCGCCCCAGTTCGACATCTCGCCCACTGCTTCCAGCACGTTGCGGGCAATGCCCCAGTCCGTCAGGCGCAAGCGCTCTTCGAGCGGGTCGGCACCGGCGGCACGGATCGCCTCGTCGAGGAAACACTCGGCAAAAAAGCCCGCCGTCACAGCGCCCACCGAGCGCCACGACGACACCGGCGCCAGCTCCGGCACGGCGTAGGCGCGCAGGCGCATGTTCGGGATCACGTAAGGCGCATTCCACACACCGGCGGCGATCTGAGCGTCCGGTCCCGGCAGGACCGGCCCGATCCGCCCCATCTGCGAGCGGGAGGCCGAGGTCGTGGCGATCTGCAAATCGATCGCCGTGACCTGCCCGCCGTCGACCCGCGCCGTGCCGCGCGCCATACCGATCTGGCGGGGGTAGTCGGTGGCAAAGTCCTCCTCCCGGCTGTAGGTCAGCTTGACCGGGGTGCCGCGCATCTGCTCCGCGATCTCGGCGGCGAGCGTGATGTTGTCGAACTCGAGCCTGTGGCCGAACGAGCCGCCCGCGTACTGGTTGTGGAACACGACCTGGTCCGCGTCATGGCCGGTGACCGCCGCCACCTGCTGCTGCACAAAGCGCGGCATCTGGTGGGAGGCCCAGACCTCCACCGCGCCGTCCGTCACCCGCACCAGCGCGTTCAGCGGTTCGAGCGGCTGGTGCGCGGCGTAGGGACAGCGGTACTCCGCCGTGATCTCGGTCCCCGGAGCGGAGTCCACATCGCCAGTGTTGATCCATTCCCGGTCGAGCCGCGCCTCGTGAAAGGAGGCGGCGACGGCGTCCCAGTGCTCCGCCTGGCTGGCCGGGTACGGCGCGACATCCCAAGTGACCTCCAGCGCCTCGGCAGCCTTGATCGCGCGCCAGGTGTTGTCGGCGATGACCGCATAGCCCTTGGAGAGCTGTACCACGTCCGTCACACCGCGCATCGCGCGGGCGGCGGTGTCGTCGACGGACACAGGCTTGGACCGGCGCGGCGACAGGCGCACGGCCGCATGCACCATGCCGTCCATCTTGAGGTCGATACCGTAGGATTGCGCGCCGGTCGACTTGGCCGCCACGTCCTCGCGCTGCGTTTCCGCGCCCAGCAGGCGCCACTCAGACGGGTCACGCAGGGTCACGTCCCGCACCGGCTCGAGCGTCGCTGCGGTCTGCGCCAGCTGCGTGTAGGGCAAAGACGTGCCGTCCGGCAGGATCACGGCGCCGGCTTGCGTTGTGAGCTCGGCCACCGGCACGCCTGTCTCGGCACTGGCCGCCAGCTTGAGCGTCTCGCGCGCCACCGCACCCGCCTCGCGCAGCTTGTCGAAACTGTCGGGAACCGACGAAGAGCCGCCGGTCACCTGGATGCCGGCGAGCTTGCCCACGGCGCCCATCGCGGCGCGCATGATCTCGGCTGGCGGGCTGGTGTCGCGCTGGTCGAATGGCACCCCCTCCGCGGCAAGCGCCGTATTGTAATAGGCCGGATCCGGCGCGCCAAACGTCGTGGCGTACTGGCCGGGCTCGAGGTCCATCTCCTCGGCGATCAAGAGCGCCTGCGTGTGCACGGCGCCCTGCCCGATGTCGGCATGCGGTGTCACGAGCGTGATCCCGCCTGCGTCGATCTTGACCCACGGGTTAAACGTCGCGCTGCCGTCCGCGAGCCCGTCGGCGAGCGGATTGTCCGGGCGCCGCTGCACGGCGTAGGTGCCGAAGGCAACCCCGCCCGCGAGCGCGGCGGAGCCGATGAGGACGGTGCGGCGGGTGAATGTTCTCAGCTTGCCCATGCCTTACACCTCCTTGAGCTTGGTTGCCGCGGATTTGACCGCGGCGCGGATGCGCGGGTAGGTCCCGCAGCGGCAGAGGTTGCCGGACATGGCGTGGTCGATCTGCGCGTCGGTCGGCTCGGGGTGCGTCGCTAGGAGCGAGGCGGCCTGCATGATCTGCCCGCCCTGACAATAGCCGCATTGCGCGACCTGCGCCTCGATCCAGGCCTCTTGAACGGCGTGCAGCGCGTCCGGCGCGCCCAGCCCCTCGATCGTGACGATGTCGCGCCCGTCCGCGGCCGCGGCGGGCAGTTGGCAGGACCGCATCGCCATCCCGTCCACGTGCACCGTGCAGGCGCCGCACTGCGCGATGCCGCAGCCGAACTTGGTCCCCGTGAGCCCCAGCTCGTCGCGCAGCACCCAAAGCAGTGGCATGTCGTCTTCGACATCCACCTCGTGCTCGGTTCCGTTTACGGTCAGGCGCATGGCGGGGTCTCCTCGGCGGGCGGTTTGGCTGGCTCGTGCTTTGAAGGTAGAGGTTCACAAGCGGGGTGCAACCACCCCATCGCGTCCGCGCTGCAGAAGGGCAGGTCGAAAGCGTGGATCCGGGCAGTGTACCTGCGCCGGCTTGAGTTGTTTGGAGGCTGCGAGTGCCGTCGCAAAAGAGGGCCTCGAGCGGGGCACATGCCGCAGGACGCTCGGTATACCGGAACGCCGGAACACCGGAACATTGGCGGGACGCTGCTGACAGGACGGCGCACCTGGCATCCCGTGCAACCACATCGCAGACTGGTCACAACCCGGCCTCTGCCCTATCCCTTGGACAAACGGGGAGGGCGGGCCATGCTGACAGACCAGAAAATCGAGGACTTTCAAACGCACGGCGCCGTCCTGCTCAAAGGCGTGTTTTCGGACTTCGTCACCGGCGCGCGCCAAGCGATCGAAGAGAACATGGCCGCCCCCAGCTGGCGCGAGCGCACCTACAGGCCCGACGACGGCGGGCAGGCGTTTTTCCAGGACTACGTCGTCTGGGACAAGTTCGACGGGTACCGCGCCCTGGTGCGGGACTCGTCCATGGCGGAGCTTGCCGCCAAGCTCATGCAATCCGAGACAGCCCGCGTCTTTCACGACCACATCCTCGTCAAGGAGCCCGGCAACTCGGTCGTCACCCCGTGGCATCAGGACCAGCCCTATTACCTCTGCGAGGGACGTCAGTCGGTGAGCTTCTGGGTGCCGCTCGACCCGGTGCCGCGGGAGCGGACCATCGAGTACGTGGCGGGCTCGCACCTGTGGGGCAAGGACTTCAGACCCAAGCGTTTCGACGGCACCGACCTCTTCGAAGGCGACACGAGCGAGGCCGCGCCCGACGTCGAGACAGAGCGCGCGTCGCTCGACATCCTCGGCTGGGCGGTGGAGCCCGGCGATGCTGTCGCCTTCAACTTCCGCACACTGCACGGCGCGCCGGCAAACGCCTCCCCGATCCGCCGTCGGGTGATCTCGGTGCGTTGGGTGGGCGATGATGCCAAGTTCGCCAAACGGCTTGGACCGACCTCGCCCGCCTTCCCAGACCTCAGCTACGAAGACGGCGCTCCCTTCGACGCACCGGAGTTTCCCGTTCTTTACCCCTGACACGCCTCAGAGGTCGTTCCTCTCAACCGCACGACGCACCGTAGGATGGGTGATATCACCCATCCTACAAGGCCGGGGCCATGCGCCTGCACAGACCCTGTGCGCGGCAGCACGGCTTTGTGATATTGCAGTGAGCGTCAAACGCGCCACATCCCCTCCATCGTACACTCAACAGGAGGCCCCTATGAAAGCCCTTGCTCTTGCCACTGCCCTGACCGCCGCCACGGCGACCACCGCGCTTGCGGATGCGGAAACCTACGTGATGGACCCGTCGCACTCGGTCATCCAGTTCACCTGGTCGCATGGCGATTTCTCGACCACGTTCGGGATGTTCTTCGAGGTGGGTGGCGAGATCCAGTTCGATCAGGACGACCCGGCGGCCTCCTCGGTCTCGGCGTCCGTGCCGCTTGGCACGATGGTCGTCGATCCGACCCTCAAAGGCCACCTCGAGGGCGAGCGCTGGTTCAACGGCTACGACGGCAAGATGGTGTCCTTTACCTCGACGTCGATCGAAGTGACGGGCGACAGCACCGCGATGATCACCGGCGACCTGACTGTCGGCGACATGACGCAGGAAGTCGTGCTGGACGCCACGATGAACAAGATCGGCGACGGCCCACGCGGCGGCACGATTGCCGGCTTTGACGCGACGACCACGATCATGCGCTCCGACTTCGGCGTGGGCGCATTTGCGCCGTTCGTGTCGGACGAAGTGGCGGTCGAGATCTCGATCGAGGCAAGCCCGGCGTAAGGCTGTCGCCTCAAGGCAAAGGAAAAGGGCGCCCATTGCGGCGCCCTTTTCTATGTGCGGTTCGGGCTGCCGAAACGGCACGCTCGCAACGTTAAATCACGCGCCGCCCGTTTTGCCGGAGGCAAACCTACGGTTTGACGGGGGCGGGTTTTGCCAGAGGCAAGCCTTCGGCCCGACGCGGCCTGACGGTTCCCGTCAGGCGGGTGCTAAGGTTTGGCGTACTATTGCGCTCAGCTACCCCCAGCAGCCTCCTCAGGCGTCGTTGTCGCCGTCAGCGAGATCACGACGTCTACCCCGAACCCGACCGTGCTTTCATCCGGCATGCTCTCGCCGACGTTGAAGTCGCGGCGCATCAGGGTGACGGAACCATTGGCCGTCGCTGTGTCCCCCTCGATCACCAGATCGAACGGCAGCGTCAGAGGCGCCTCGGTGCCTTTGATGGTGATGGTGCCCTGCAGTTCCTGCCCCGTCTCCGTCTCGACGATATCGCCTGTCACGGTGGCGGTGGGGAACGCCTCGGCGCTCAGGAAGTCGGGCGTCAGCGCGTCCTGCGTCACGCTGCCGAGCGTCAGGGACGTGACGGCGATGGTGACATCCGCGTTGCCATTGACCGGGCCTGCCGCCTCGGGATCGTAAGTGATCGCCGCGGTCCAGTCGCCAAAGGTGCCGGTCACGGGCGTGCCGAACTGGTCCACCGTGATTGCGATCTCCCCTTCGGTCACGCGCCAGTCGGAGGCCACCTCGTCCAACGCCGCACCCTCGCCCCCATGATCGAGCGGTTGCAGCGCCGCCGCCGTACCCACACCGACAAAGAGCACTGCGGCCAGCACCGGAGGCGCCAGACGGCTTTGATGCCGCGGTACGTCCGGCACGGACGAGGCGCCAAACCACATGCGCCGTAGCGTGGCATCCTTGTCCCAGACGTGGTGCTTGAGCGCGCCCGCGATGTGCAGGGCCAGCGCCGCCAACATCGCAAACTTGAAAAAGAGGTGCGCCATGGCGAACCGCTCGGCCAGCACCGGATCGTTCGGCACGAACGGCAGATCCTGTCCAAAAGGCCAGGGGATCGGCGCGAACCCTTCGGTCGCGGCATGCGTCAGCCAGCCGGTCAGCGGCACCATCACCAGCGAGCCGTAGAGCATCCAGTGGACGAGCTCGGCCAGAAATCCCTGCACCCCGCCGTGCCCGCCGATCATCCCCGGCTTGGGCTGCACAAGCGTCCAGAGGATGCGCAAGAGCGCGGTGAAAAAGATCGCAAGCCCGATGGATTTGTGGATCGAGTAGAGGCGGATCTTCCACGCCAGGCTGTTCGGATCGGACGTGCTCAGGTTGTCGGCCACGGCGCCCGTCACGATCACTCCCAGGATCAGAAAGGCGATCAGCCAGTGAAATGTCTTGGAAATCGTGCCGTAGCTGTGCGGCGTGTTGGTCAGGGACATGGCGGGCCTCGGGTGCTGGGAGCGCTTACTTACCAGCGTAACCTAGCCGCACGCGCCCCCGGATCCACCGCGCGCGCCGCGCAGACGCTCTGCCCTGACGCACAGGTCAACCGGCGCTCGCCAACTCAACTGCCGCGGTAGGTGCTCATCCCGTGCGGGCTGAGGAGGAGCGGCACGTGGTAATGCGTGTCCTCGGCCATGCCGAACCGGATCGGCACCTCATCGAGGAACAGCGGCTCTTCGGCGGCCTGCCCTGTGCTGCGCAGGTAGTCCCCCGCAAAGAAGATCAGCTCGTATGTGCCCGTCTTGAACGTGTCCTGCGGCAGGATCGGCGCGTCCGTGCGCCCATCGGCGTTGGTCACGGCCTCGGCGATCTTGCGGTGGCTGTTGCCCGACACCCGGTAGAGCGCGATCTTGATCCCCTCGGCCGGCCTGCCGCGCGCCGTATCGAGCACGTGGGTCGTGAGAAATCCGTCTGCCATCTTTGTCGTCCTCGGGGTCAGAGCCTGCGCGTGACAGCACCACGGATGTTACGCCTGCACAAGAGCCGTGAAGCGACGATGCCAGCGCAAGGGCTTCGATGGCGGATAACCGCGCCGGGTGTGCAGCCGTCCGGTTCCTCACCGCCGCTCACCGCCCGAACCCACGCAAATTCATGTGACGGTTCACGTCCTTGTAGAGCAGATAGCGGAACGGCCCCGGCCCGCCCGCGTAACACGCCTGCGGACAGAACGCGCGCAGCCACATGTAGTCGCCCGCCTCGACCTCCACCCAATCCTGGTTCAGCCGGTAGACCGCCTTGCCCTCCAGTACGTAAAGCCCATGCTCCATCACATGCGTCTCGGCAAAGGGGATGACCGCGCCGGGCGCAAAGGTCACGATGTTGACGTGCATGTCGTGGCGCAGGTCGTCTGGCGAGACAAAGCGGGTCGTCGCCCACTTGCCGTCCGTGCCCGGCATGGGGTTCGGGGTGGCCTCGGTTTCGTGCGTGACAAAGGCGTCCGGCGCCGCCAGCCCCTCGACCGCCTCGTAAAGCTTGCGGATCCAGTGGAACGTGACCGGCGCCTCACCCGTGGCCTCGAACGTCCAGTCAGCCCCCGGCGGCAGGTAGACGTAGCTGCCCGGGCTCAGCGCGTGACGCTCGCCGCCGAGTTTAAGGTGGGCAGTGCCGACAACGACGAACAGCACCGCCTCCGCGCCAGCATCTGTCTCGGGCCGGACGGAGCCGCCGCCGCTGCCCACCTCCATGATGTAATGCGAGAACGTCTCGGCAAAGCCGCTGAGCGGGCGCGCGATCACCCAGAGCCGCGTCTGCTCCCAGAACGGCAGGCAGCTCGTCGTGATGTCCTGCAGTGTGCCTTTCGGGATCACGGCATAGGCGTCCGTGAACACAGCCCGCCCGGTCAGCAGCTGCTCCTGTCCCGGGTGCCCGCCCTTGGGTGCATAATAATCAGCCATCTGCCGCGTCCGCCCTGCCAGTTCTCACGCCTGTCTACCCGAGATCGTGGCGCGTTGCACAGGGCTCTGCGTCCAGCGCCGTCAGGCCACCTCAGGCAATCCGATCCGACAGCGGGCTTTCATCCATCTGCGCGATAAGCAGGTGGTTCAGACGCTCCGCCATCTCCGCCCTCACGGCTCGGTGCGCCGGGTCGTCCCAGAGGTTGCGCGTCTCGCCCGGGTCTTCGGCCAGATGGTAGAGCTCGCCCCAGTCCTGATCTCGGTAAAGCGTGTAGCGCCACTCATGTGTGACCACCGAGCGGACGCGCGCGGGGCTCTCGAACCCGAGCCGCCGCCCGCCGTCGTTGTACTCGATCAGCGCCTCCGCGCGGGGACCCTCTCCACCATGGATCGCGTCCAGAAAGCTCTGGCCCTGATTGCCGTTGAAGGGCGCCAGCTCCGCGCGCTCGAGGATCGTCGCAGAGAGATCCACGCTCGAGCACAGGGCCTCCGAGGTCGCGCCCACCCGGTGCGCCGGATCGGACCACAGGAACGGCACCCGCGTGATCGATCGGAACGGCAGAGCACCTTTGAGGATCATGTTGAAGTCGCCCAGATAATCTCCGTGATCGGAGGTAAAGACGATCACCGTGTTCTCCAGCTGGCCATTCGCCTCGAGCGCGGCGAGGATCTCGCCCACCGCGTCGTCGATGCAGGAGATCATCCCGGCGGTCAGCGCCATGGCCTCGCGGATCTGCTTCTCCCCCAGCATCATCGCCGTCTGCGGCGTCGTTTGCCCTCCGCCGCTCTGCCAGCTGTCGTGCAGCCAGCGCATCGGCGGGGTCGGGTTCGCATGCGCTTCGAAGGGCAGGCCAACCTCGAAATCGTCCGGGTCGTACAGGTCCCAGTACGTGCCCGGCGGGTTGAACGGGTGGTGGGGGTCGGGAAAACTGACGAAGGCTAAGAACGGATCATCCCGCCCCGCGCGCGCGCCGAGGTACTCTACCGCCCGGTCGCGCACATAGGCAGTGGGGTAGAGGTCTTCGGGGATCGGCGTGCGGTACGCCTGCGGACAGGTATAGCCGTGCAGCAGCTCGTTCGCGGGATCGTGCAGCGCCTTCCAGTCAGGCGCAGTGGCGCGGAACCACTGGCCATAGTGCCCGCCGCATTTGTCACCGTGGTGCGTGACCAGATCCACATGCTTGAACCCGTAATATGGCGTTGCCATCTCGCTGCGCGCCTCCCCGGCGAACCGCGGCGCTTCTTCGGCATAGGTCTCGGGACGGGACGCCCGCCACGCCTCATCGATTAGCCGCCCCTCGGGACCGGCATCGCGCCCCATGGGCGGCAACCCGGTAAAGGGTTGCAGGTGGCTCTTGCCGATCAGCGCAGTGTGATAGCCCGCCGCGCTCAGCACATCGGCGCAGGTGTTCGCCGTCTCCGGCAGGGCGCATCCGTTGTAGCGCAGGCCGTGCAGGCTGGGGTAGCGCCCCGTCATCAAGGACGCGCGGTTCGGCATGCACACCGGGGAGGCGACGTGAAACTGGTCGAACCGCGTCCCGCGCGCTGCGATGCTGTCGATATGCGGCGTGCGGACCACCGGGTGCCCGGCGCAGCCAAGCCAATCGGCGCGCTGTTGATCGGTGATGATAAAAAGGAAGTTCGGCCGGTCTGTCATGTCGCTCTCTCCGCGGCCCGTCTCGGCCTCACCTCCGCATGGTGAAGCGCCGGACCGCCCACCGCAAGCGCGGGTCGTCTGTCACGGAGCCGCGCTTCATCAGGACACCCACGGCTCGGCGATCCAACCTGCCGCCACGTGTCCAGCTTCCCTGCCCCGCCACCCCTTGCCCAAAGGTCGTGCGCCATAGGCTGCATGGCTCGGAGCCGGGCCAACGCAGCAGGTGAAACACCCTCTCACGGGCAAGACGCGCGATAACCAGTCAGGGCGTCCGCCGAATACGACCTCTTGCACAAAAAGACAGTCACACGGTCCGCAACCGATCCTCCCGACGTGGACCGTCAGGCCACCCACACTGAAAGACTGCGGCACATGTCACCTGTCGAGACGCGACCCAGTCATCGCCCATCGTCACCTGCGACCCCGCAAGCCGCATATCACTGGCGCACGACCCAACGCACCTCGCGCGGCGACCGGAAAATTGCTCGGGCAGCACCGCACTCTAAGTGACCGCGCCGCGCACTCCCAATCGACCTCCTTCTTACCAAGTGCGTCTATAAGGATGGCGGTGATCCGCACGATACTCCACCCAAAGGTCCTCACCCCGCCACGGCGATCCCGTCTCGTTTCCTTAATCAGCTCAAGATCGTGCCAGCGCCGTGCTGTAGGTCACGTTGCCGGACAGCTCCCCACGCGCGCCTTCCCCAAGCGAGCCGCAGAGACGCGCGCCCCGGTGTATCGGCGCCTGACCACCCGTATGCGCGCCGCGACGCGTGCCGTCCGCTTGCCCAGCTGGGAGAGCGGCAGCTGCACCGCGCCCACAGCGCTCGCCATCTCGAACAGCAGGTTGGCGCGGGCAACGCGCAGCTCACCAGCACCGACGTTGCAGCCACGAGATCGAGCGTTTCCATCACGCCATACCCGCACGAGAAACGAGGTGATCGTTGTCTCACCCCCTGCCCCGACAGACCATTCCCGGCTGATCTGCCACGCATCCGTTTCAAAGCACGCACCGCCTCTCCCAGTGCGCGTGCAGAGGCTGGCAAGCCGCCATGAAAGGTTTAAGCTGCCGCCGTCCACGCAGAGAGGGAGGCGGCATGGTAGAACTCGCCACATGGATCGGCAGGACCGAAACGCGGGTCGACGACCTGCACCCCTTCCCGGCCAACGCGCTCGCCGCCACGCTCGACCGGGATGACACATATGCGCAGGGCGATGCGCTGCCCCCACTCTGGCACTGGCTGCACTTCCTGCCGGTCTTCAAACGGAGCGCCGCAGGCTACGACGGGCATGCGGCGCTGGGGGGCTTTCTGCCGCCCGTGCCCCTGCCCCGCCGCATGTGGGCGGGCAGCGCGCTCGAATTTCACACGCCCCTGAGGCTCGGCCAGACGGCCACCAAGGTCTCCACCATCGAACGCATCTCAGAGAAGACCGGACGCAGCGGCCCCCTCGTGTTCGTGACCGTCGGGCACGAGACATCCCAGGCTGGCCGCCTCGCCGTACGCGAAACGCACGACATCGTCTATCGCGCTCCGCCTGCGCCGGGCGCTCCGCTGCCGGAGCCTCCGGTCGCATCCGAGGTGTCCGACTTCTCCCGAGAAATCACGCCCGACCCGGTGCTGCTCTTCCGTTACTCTGCGCTGACCTTCAACGGTCACCGCATCCACTACGACCAACCCTTTGCCACCGGCTCCGAAGGCTACCCCGGCCTCGTCGTGCACGGCCCGCTCCTGGCCACGCTCCTCCTGGACCTCGTGCACCGCACCCTCCCCGCCGCCACCGTCACAAGCTTCCGGTTCAAAGCCACAGCCACCGTCACCGACACCGCCCCCTTCACCGTGCACGGCACCCTTTCGGAAACGTCCGTCACCCTCTGGATCCGCCGCGCCGACGGCGCTTTGGCCATGCAAGCCGAGGCACGGATCGACGTTTAGCAAAACTGTGATAAGTGGCGGCTTCGTTCAACTATAGATTGCACGTTGACGTCTCGACTAGCCTGCCTGAGTGTAGACGCGCGGGTCACGCGCTTCAGGAGGTAACATGGCATCAATTTTCGAGAAAGTGGATGCTCCCAACGACGGCACGACACCTTACGTTCTGAAACCTGGTGACACGTTTATTGGAGCACTTATCTGGCAACGAGGGATCGGCTGGATGAAGATTCATTCATTGTCGATGTGCCTGCCGGCGAGCAATACCGGCTTAGAACCGAAATCAATGAAGAACTTATACGAGCGACCTATCTCGACATCTCCCATTTCGAGATTTTCGACAGCGTGTCGGGGTCGAATATACACGTCGTCCCGGCCAGAGATAACTTCGGTGTCTACCCTTACGAAATCGACCTGATTGCCAAGACATCTCTTACATCTGGTGATGATCAAGTCAGCGAAACTGCCGATTTCACCTTCATCGACGGCTTCGAGGGCGCGGACTGGCTGTCCGGCAGCGCTGGAAGCGATGTATTTTACGGCGGTGACGGCGATGACAGCCTCGCAGGCTTTGGCGGCCAGGACCTTTTGGAAGGTGGTGCCGGCAACGACGTGATATCCGGAGGAAGTGGTCAAGACTACGTGTTTGGAGGCGCGGGCGACGACCTTATCGACGGCGGCAGAGCATTCGATTTCATCGAAGGCGGTTTGGGTGACGACACGATCCGTTCGGGTCTCGACGGCGCACGAATATCAGGGGGTCCGGGCGCGGACAACTTGACGGGACTTGGGAGAATAGACGGTGGTCCGGGAAACGATCATATCGAGGAGCTCCTCGGCCCGTTCCAGGAGCGAACCTCAGAATTTAGAGGGGGCCGGGGTGACGACACAGTAATAGGGCAATTGGGGCCCATTGAGGTCATCGGAGCGCGCGGCGATGATGACATACGTGGCAGCGTCAGCGACGACACATTGAGGGGCAATCAAGGAAACGATACAATCTCAGGGAGAGATGGGGCCGACCTGATCAAGGGCGGCTTTGGCGATGACGTTCTGAACTCCGAAAACGGCGAAAACACGATTGAAGGCGGTTTCGGAAACGATCTGATTCAGGGCGGGACAGACGCAGACATCCTGCGCGGCAATGCCAACCGTGATACGGTGGTGGGTGGCAAAGGAGACGACGAGATTTGGGGCAACAAGGGCGCGGACGAAGTGCGCGGCGGGCGCGGCGATGACACCCTTTATGGCGTTTGGGGGCGACGACACGCTCAAGGGCGGGATCGGCAGCGACCTCTTTGTGTTCCGCGGCAACGCCGGCAACGATGTGATCGTCGATTTCGACGCGAGCCGGGACAGCCTCCTCCTCGAGAACACACGCATCACCAGCGTCACGCAGGACGCGGTGGGCACACGCCTCACTTTCTAGGGAGGCGGGTCGGCTCTGCTCGAGGGTGTCACGCTGACCGAGGCAGAGCTTACCATCGACACCGTTCTGAGCTAGCCGCGCGCGCGACAAAGCCCACGACCCCGGCACCAGCCGTGACAACTCGTCAGGCCAGGCCCACGCAAAAGACCCGTCCACGACCGGCCCCCGTGCTCGGCGAAGGATGCTGGCTCGGAACAATTTAGCTTCAAAGGCAACGCATGGATTGTCATCGCAGTGGCCTGCGCACCACCATATTAACGCTCCCCCACCTTGAAGCATTTACAATGTTGGCAGCCGTAGCCCGTCGATGGCCCCCGCGCACGACCAAACCAACAAAGCGCAAGCGCCGCGCTCTCAGTTTCTCCGCGCAGGGCGAGATCACACCAAACGTCCGCTGCTGGCGATGCCTGACACAACGTCCGAACTATTGCGCCCTTCCCCGGTGATCCTGATTTTCCAACAGGCCGTCGCCACCCCGAGCCCCCAGTTTCGCCCAAGTCCTCCGATCGCTCATGCCGCCGCCGCGTAAGCCGCGCGATCACGCCTCGAACAGCCGCCACCGGCAGCATAGCGCACCGGACCCCTCCGCTTCCGCGCATGAACCATATCTGGCGCGAGGCCCGACACGTCGGAAGTGATCGCAGACGCGCCCCGGCCCACGCGCGACACTCCTTCATTCTTCGGTTCGTAAATACCTCGGGGAGGGTTTGGGAGGGGCTGGCCCCTCCTAATGGATCGACGCCAAAGGCGGCGAAACCACAGCAGTTCAGCGACCCGCAAACAGCTCTCGCAACGTGTCCTCGCCGCACACCGATTGTTCCAATCGGCAAAAGGTCAGAGTCGATCGTGGGGTTTACGTCCTCCAAGAACTCCCAAAGCGCCGGCTCTGAAGCCCACGCTAAGTCTCCATTCGAAACGTCCGGATGCGCGTTCACACCTCGCAAGATGTCTGTGCAACGCCCTTTGCGCCGAAATGCTCCGCAGATCACCCGGCAAGAAGGCGCTGAGTATCCTCCACCTTAGCCTACTCTTTTGAGGTGTCAGGTCCGAGCCGATACCCTCATTTAGAGAGAGGATCTTGTATGACAACCGTTATCGAAACCGTCGACGCGCCTGACCGGTCGGCTCAAGAACAAACACCCTACACCTTGACGCTTGGCGACATGGTCCAAGGGAACTTCAGAAACGATCGGGACGATCCTGACTTCGACCCTTTGACCGATCAGGTCAGCGACACCTAACGTGTCGAGGTGGAGGAAGGCACGATATTTCGGATTCCCACTGACGACAATCTGTCGACCTTTTTCGGAGCAACAAGCCGGATCGGCTCGATTTGGGAAGTCAGAGTCTATTAGGCCCCCGCGGATGTCGGTTACCTCAACGTAAGCCCAGTGCATGACGCGCCAGCCGATTATGAGTACACGCTCTCGCTTTTGCATTTGACCGAGCTTACCGAAGATAATGATGCCACCGACCTGACGTCGGCGGACGATTTCCTCACTGGCCTGTCGGGGAATTATCTCATCCACGGGCGAGGCGGCGATGACGCGGTTTTTGGCGGTGACGGCAATGATACCATCCGCGGCGGCACGGGCCGGGACCTGCTGATCGGCGGCGACGGGAACGACGTCATTTTCACCGGTCCCGGCGTCGAACAGGGCGAAGTCCAGGCGCACCACGTGTCAGGCGGAGACGGAGATGACCGCATATTCGGCGGCGGCGGCACGCGCGACTGGCTCTACGGCGATGATGGCAACGACACGATTGATGGGGGCGGCACAAACGGATCTAACGGCGCCGCCAACATCTACGGAGGTGACGGCAACGATCAGCTCTCCGGCAGCAGATCCATCTATGGCGGCGACGGCGACGACACCATCTCCTTGCACACGAGCGCAGATGCGCGCGGTGGCTCTGGGAACGACTTTGTCATTGGCAGTGCTGGCCGCGACGAGATTGAAGGTGATGACGGCGATGACGCCCTCTACGGCCGTGCGGGCGACGACTTTCTCGTTGCCGGAGACGGCAATGACGCCGCTTATGGCGGGCGGGGCGCAGATCGTCTGGCCGGTAACAAAGGCGATGACTTTCTGAAAGGCGGGCTCGGCTACGACACCATCGTGGGCAACGAGGGCGACGACACGCTCGAAGGCGGACGCGGCGAAGACGTCCTACGCGCCGGGTTCGGCGACGACCTGCTCGACGGCGGCGACTTGCGTGACAGACTTGTCGGCGGGTTTGGGGACGACTCGCTGACCGGCGGCGCAGACCGCGATACGTTTGTCTTCGCAGCCGATCAGGGCGATGACGTGATCACCGATTTTAATTTCGACGAAGACATCTTGCGCCTTCTGGACGACCAAGTCGCGTCTGCCGAGCAGGACGCCGAAGGCACGGTTCTCTCGCTCGAAGGGGGCGGGACGATCCTGCTTGAAGGGCTCTCGGTCGAGGTGACCGATTTGTCGATCACCTACCTCAAAATCTAGCCGCCCTCAAAGCGACGCGGTGATGCCGCCGTCGACGAAGACCGTCGTGCCGTTCACGAAGGATGAGGCGTCCGAGGCGAGGAAGATGCAGGTGCCGACGAGCTCTTCGACCTTGCCCCAGCGCCCTGCGGGGGTGCGTTTGGCGAGCCAGGCGGAGAACTCAGGGTCCTCGACCAGCGCCTTGTTCAAAGGCGTGTCGAAATAGCCGGGCGCGAGGCCGTTGCATTGCAACCCGTGTTGCGCCCAATCGGTCGCCATGCCCTTGGTCAGGTTCGCCACAGCGCCTTTGGTCGCCGTGTAGGGCGCGATGCCGGGGCGGGCGAGCGCGGTCTGGACCGACGCGATGTTGATGATCTTGCCCCTGCCGCGCCCGATCATGTGCCGCGCCACCGCCTGGCCCACGTGAAAGACCGACGCGATGTTGGTCTGCAGAAGGCGCTCGAAGGCGTCGGCGGGAAAATCCTCGAGCGGCGTGCGGTGCTGCATGCCGGCGTTGTTGACGAGGATGTCGATGGGGCCGTGCCCAGCCTCGAACCCATCGACCGCCTGCCGCACGGCGTCGTGGTCCGTCACGTCGAAGGCAAGCGTATGCTTGGCACCCAGCTTTTCGGCGGCAGCCGCGAGCTTGTCCGCATCCCGCCCGTTCAAGACGATCTCGGCGCCTGCATCCTGCAACCCCTTGGCGAGCGCAAACCCGATCCCCTGCGAGGACCCGGTGATCAGCGCGCGGCGCCCGGTGAGATCGAAAAGGGATAGGCTCATGCGTGCGCTCCAAGTCTTGCGGCCAGCGTTTCACCCGGCCTAGCATGACCCCGAGCCACAACGGAGGGCAAGCGATGAGCTACGTCGAGGCACATGATCCGGTCTTTCACACCTATGTGCTGGGGAATTCCCACCTCAAGCAGATCGCGACGGGCTTTGACTGGACCGAAGGGCCGGTGTGGTTCGGCGATGCGGGCTGCCTGCTGTTCTCGGACATCCCGTCGAACCGCATCCTGCGCTGGACGCCGGGCGAAGGGGTCACCGTCTACCGCGCGCCCTCCAACTATTCCAACGGTCACACCCGCGACCGTCAGGGGCGGCTGATCTCTTGCGAGCATGGCGCGCGAAGAGTGACCCGGACCGAGCATGACGGCTCGGTGACGGTGCTTGCAGAGAGCTACGAGGGGAAGCCGCTGAACTCCCCGAACGACGTGGTGGTCTCGAAGGATGGCACCATCTGGTTCACCGATCCGCACTACGGGATCATGACGAATTACGAGGGGTTCCAATCCGATCAGGAGCTGCCCTGCATGGTCTACCGCCTGAACGCTGAGACCGGCGAGATGACCGCCGTCGTCACCGACATGCAATGCCCCAATGGCCTCGCGTTCTCGCTGGACGAGACGCAGCTTTACGTCGCCGACACCGGGCGGATGTACTCGGACGACCCTTGCGCGATCCGCGTCTACGACGTGGCGGGCGGGGAAGTCTCCGGCGGCAGGCTCTTTCACGACATCGACACCGGGAAGGCGGACGGCATCCGCCTCGACACCGACGGCAACGTCTGGTCATCCGCAGGCGACGGCGTGCACTGTATCGCGCCGGACGGACGGCTGCTGGGGAAGATCCTGGTCCCCGAAAAGGTGTCGAACCTCTGCTTTGGCGGACGCGCCAAGCACGAGCTCTTCATCACCGCGACGACCAGCGTCTACAAGGTCACGCTGAACCGGCAAGGCGTGCAGCACCCCTGACCGCTACGGAGTCGCCGAGCGCTGGACGCGGCCTGCAAAACAAGGCATGACGCCGCCCGATGGCCAAGCAACTCGACTTTCACACGATCAAGGAGATCTTCACCCGGTTCCAGGCTGCCGAGGCCGAACCGGTGGGCGAGCTCGACCACGTGAACGCCTACACGCTTGTCGTCGCGGTCGCGCTGTCGGCGCAAGCCACCGACGCCGGGGTAAACCGCGCCACCAAAGAGCTTTTCCAGATCGCCGACACGCCGGAAAAGATGCTCGCCCTCGGCGAGGAAGGCGTGATCGAGCACATCAAGACGATCGGCCTTTACCGCAATAAGGCCAAGAACGTCATCAAGCTCAGCCGCATCCTCGTGGAGGAATACGGCGGGGAGGTCCCCAATTCCCGCGCGGCGCTCTACGGCCTGCCCGGCGTCGGGCGCAAGACCGCCAACGTGGTGCTCAACATGTGGTGGAAGCATCCGGCGCAGGCGGTCGACACCCATATCTTTCGCCTCGGCAACCGCTCCGGCATCGCGCCAGGCAAGGACGTGGACGCGGTCGAGCGCGCCATCGAGGACCACATCCCAACGGAATTTCAACAGCACGCGCATCACTGGATGATCCTACACGGACGCTACATCTGCGTCGCACGAAAACCCAAGTGCGGTGCGTGCCTTATCAAAGATTTGTGCAAATTCGAGGACAAGACCGAATGACCAAAGAACTCAACGTGACCGGCATCGGCAACGCCATGGTGGACATCCTGGCGCGCTGCGACGACGCCTTTCTGGTAGGCGCCGGCGTCGACAAGGGCATCATGCAGCTGATCGACATGGACCGCGCCGTCGACCTCTACGGCAAGATCGGCCCGGCGCGCGAAGTCTCCGGCGGCTCGGCCGCCAACACCATCGCCGTCATCGCCGCCCTCGGCGGTTCGACCGCCTACGTCGGCAAGGTCAAGGATGACCAGCTCGGCCACATCTTCGCCCACGACATGCGCGCCATCGGCGGGGTCTACGAAACGCCCCTCGCACCCGAAAACGACCCACAGGAAACCGGGCGCTGCATCGTGCTCGTGACCCCCGACGGGGAACGCTCGATGAACACCTATCTCGGCGTGACCGAACACCTGACGGCGGACGACATCGACCCCGAGCAGATCGCCAAATCCGAATGGATCTACCTCGAAGGCTACCGGTTCGACGGTCCCGAAAGCCACGCCGCCTTTGCCAAGGCCATCGACGCGGCGAAGGGCGCGGGCACCCAGGTCTCCCTCACGCTCAGCGATCCCTTCTGCGTCAGCCGCCACCGCGACGCCTTCCGCAAGATGATCGTGGACGGGGTGGACCTCTTGTTCTGCAACCGCGCCGAGCTGCTCTCGATGTACGAGACCGAAGACTTTGACGCCGCCTTGAAGACCTGCGGCAGCGAGGTCTCCATCCTCGCCTGCACAGACAGCGAGAACGGCGCCTATGTGGTGGCAAATGGCGAGATCACGCATGTCGGCGCGGATCCGGTGGACATCGTGGACGCCACTGGCGCGGGCGACGCCTTTGCCGGCGCGTTCCTCTATGGCATCACGCATGGCGCCGACCTCGCGACCTGCGCGCGCATGGGCAACCTCGCGGCAGGCTCGGTCATCGCGCACATCGGCCCACGCCCCGAAGCGGACCTCAAAGCCCTCTTCAAAGACGCTAACGTCTGACCCCCATAAAAAGAGTGCTCATTTTATGGGGCATCAAAGCGGGCAAGCTGAAACCTGTTGTACTCGAAACTGGTGTGCACGCGCCGGCCCGAGGGGTGGCGCATCGCGCCGCCCGTTTTGCCGGAGGCAAACCTTCGGTTTGACGGCGCCGGGTCGGCGCGGCCTGAAAGTACCTGTCAGGCGAGCACTTTGATTTGAGCGAGGGATCATAAGGCCAATGTTTGCTTGCTTCAGATCATTTGCCCGGCGCGTTTGCGTGCCGGGCCGTACATAGCCGCGAGCGCAAGAATAACCCCCGACACCGTCGCGATCATCCCCGCCGCACTCACCGAGTTCTGCGCGCCGAGCCACAGCGGGCCATAGCCCGCCAGCACATAGCCCAGCACCGCGGACAGTACCGCGAACGCGAGGCTCCACGCCACTTGCGCGCCCAGCCGGTTGGTCATCAGCCGCGCCGCCGCGGGCGGACAGATGAACATGGCGATCACGATGATCGAGCCGACCGCGTCAAAGGCCGCGACAGCGGCCACCGCCGAGACGACGACCAGCGCCACCCCAAGCCTGCCTGTCGCAACGCCGACCGAGCGGGCGAACCCTTCGTCAAAGGTCGCCATCGCCAGTGGCCGCCACAGCACCAGCGTAAAGAGCGCCACGCCCAGCGCGACAACCGCAATCCGCATCAGCTCGGGCGGCAAACCGGCAAGCGCCACCGGGTCCCAAAGCGACGACCAGCCGGTCGCATCGAGCCAGATCAGGCTCTCGAGATTGCCAAAGAGCGCGTGCTCCACATCCAGATGCACGTTGGACGTGTCCGACTGCTCCAAAAGCAGCACCCCGCCTGCAAACATCGCCGTAAACGTCACACCCATCGCCGCGCCCGGCTCGACTTTGCCGAGCCGCCGGATCCCCTCGATCATGGCAACCGCCACGAGCGCCGCCGCGCCCGCGCCCAGCAGCATCGGCCAGGTCCCCACGGTGCCGGCCACAAGAAACCCCACGACGATCCCCGGAAGCACAACGTGACTGATCGCGTCCCCGATCAACGCTTGGCGGCGCAAGAGCAGGAAATTCCCCGGCAGCGCGCAGGCGATGGCCGCAAGCACGCCGATCACCAGCGGCGGCAGGGACAGGGCGACGAACTCGGCACCCATCAGCGTGCCGCCTGTGGGCTTGGCATCTGCGCATCGACCTCGTCGATCTGATCCGCCGTCAGGACCTGCTCGATCGGGGTCAGCCCGTCATGCGCCGCCGCGACACCCGCCAGATGCTCCGTCGCGCGGGCAATCTGCCACCGGCGCTCGTCGCGCAGCGCCTTGGCCGCGCGCGCCCGCCCCGCCTCCGTCGCCACGCCGTCCGCGCGCGCAAGACCCGCCCGGCGCAGGATGCGCAGCGTCAGCTTTTCATAGATCGGCTGGCCCGTTGCCAAAGCCAAGAGCCCCTGCCGCAGATGCACAGCCACCTGGAAGCGCCGGTGCCGCAAGGCCGCCGCGACCACGCCCCGGCTCGGCGCGCAGAGAAAGGACAGGACAAATAGGGCAAATGCCACTAGCACGATGATCGGCCCGGTCGGCAGACCCGGCGCCGTCGCCGAAAGCGCCGCGCCGAGGTAGCCTGCCAGCCCGCCGATCAGCCCTGCAATCAGCGCCAGACGCCCTGCACGGTCCGTCCAGAACCGCGCCGCCACCGGCGGGATGATCAAGAGCGCGACCACCATGATGAGGCCCACGACCTTGAGCCCCACGACAGTCACCGCCATCACCAGCAGCATCAGCGCCATGTCGATGCGCGCCGTGCGCGTGCCGGTCGCCTCGGCAAAGCCGGGATCGAACGCCACCAGCGTCAGCAGCCTGTGCAGCAGCGCCACCAGCCCCAGCGTCAGCGCGCCCCCTGCCGCGATGAGCACCGCATCGGCAAAGAGCATCCCCGCCGTCGAGCCCAGCAAAAAGCCTTCGAGCCCCGCCTGCCGGCCCACCGGCAACGTCTGGATCACCGTCAGCAGTACGACGCCAAAGCCGAAGAACACCGACAGGACCGCGCCGATGGCCGCGTCCTCGGTCAGGCGCGTCCGGCGCGTGAGCAGCGACACGCACACCAGCCCCAGCGCCGCCGTCACCGCCGAGCCGATCAGCAGACCCGGCAGGAACCGCCCGTCCCCGCCCAGCGCAACCATCACCAGAAAGGCAAGCGCCACACCCGGCAGAGTTGCGTGACTGACCGCGTCTGACAAAAGGGCACGTTTGCGCAAGAAAAGGTACGTCCCCGCGCCACCCGCCGCCATGCCGAGCGCAGTCGCTCCAAGCGTGACGAGGGTGACGTTGTAGCCGAGCCCCAGCGTGAGGGCGTCAGCCAGCATCCAGCTTCAGCTCGCCCAGCTGCGCCGTCGCGAGCCTCCCGCCGTAGGTCTTGCTCAGCGCGTCGGAGGTGAAGACCTCCGCCACCCGCCCCTGCGCGATGCGCGAGCGGTTGATGAGAAAGACGTGATCGAAATAATCCGGCACCGTCGAGAGGTCGTGATGCACCGCAACCACCGTCTTGCCGGTATCGCGCAGGCTCTTGAGCACGTCGATGATCGCCGCCTCCGTCGCCGCATCCACGCCGGCAAAGGGCTCGTCGAGCAGGTAGAGGTCCGCCTTCTGCGCCAAAGCCCGCGCGAGGAACACGCGCTGTTGCTGACCGCCCGAAAGCTGGCCGATCTGACGGTCCGCAAAATCCTCCATCCCCACCCGCGCGAGGCAGTCCATCGCCTGCGCGATGTGCGGCTTGCGGATGCGGCGCAAGAGGCCCAGCTCCCGGCTCAGCCCCATCAGCACGACGTCGATCACGCGGGTCGGAAAGTCCCAGTCCACGCTTGCCCGCTGCGGCACGTAGGCGATGCGCGGGAGCGCCCCTTTGAGAGCGCGGCCGTAGACCTCCACCCGGCCCGACAGGGGCGTGACGATCCCGAGCATCGCCTTGAGCAGGGTCGACTTGCCCGCGCCATTGGGTCCGACGATGGCCATCATCGCGCCTTCCGGCACGTCCATGTCCACCGAGAAGACAACCGGCGTCTGGCCATAACTGACCGTCATGCCCCGCACCTTGAGCGCCTGCCCGGCAGGGCCGGCGACAGCGGTGCCGTCTTTGCGCGCGAGGGTGAGGGTCATCAGTTGGTCTCCATCGCCGGGCTCAGCGACAGCTTGCCCGCCATGCCGGCCGCCGGCACATCCGCTCCAAGCGCGCCCGCAATCACCGTGGCATTGTGATCGAGCATGCCAATCAGCGAGCCTTCGTAGGTGCCGCGCGCGCCCATCGCGTCGGAAAAGAGCTCTCCGCCGATCGACACCTCGTGCCCGCGTGCTGCGGCGCCTTCGATCAGCGCGCGGATGTTGCGGTCGCTCACCGAACTTTCCACGAACACCGCGCGCACGTTGCGGTTGACCAGCAGGTCCACGAGCTCCGCGATGCGGTGAAGGCCCGCCTCGCTTTCGGTGGAAATGCCCTGGATGCCCATGACCTCGAACCCGTAGGCGTCGCCAAAGTAGCCAAAGGCGTCATGCGCGCTCAAAAGGATGCGGGAGGCTTCGGGCACCTGACCCAGAGACATCTCGGCATAAAGCCCCACCTCTTCGAGCTCGGTCACAAATGCCTTGAGGTTGGCCGTAATTTCGGTCGCCTGCTCGGGACGCATGTCGATGAGGACCTCGGCCACCCGCTCTGCGACCCCGCGCCAAAGGCCCGGCACCATCCAGACATGCGGGTCGAACCGGCCTTCGTAGTCGTCATGCCCGCGCAGCACGTCCTGCGGGAGCGTCTCGGCCAGCGCCTCCACCCGCGTGCGGGCGGCGAGCGTGTCGAGAAAGTCCTCCATCTGCGCCTCGAGATAGAGTCCGTTCCAGAGCACCAGATCGGCGCGGGTCATTGCGACGATGTCGCTGCGGGTCTGACGGTAGGCATGCGGATCGACGCCCGGACCCATCAGCGCCTGCACTTCAACGAGGTCGCCGCCGATCCGCTGGGCCGTGTCGGCAATCATGCCGGTGGTGGCGACGATCTTGAGCGGTGCGGCCGCGCGCGCGGAGAGCGGCAAAGCAGCCGCAGCGGTCGCGGTGGCCAGAAAAGTGCGGCGGGAAACGGGCAGCATGATGGAATTCCTCTGTCGTTGAAATGAATATGAGAGTCATTCGCAAGACGTCAAGGCCGCTGCGAACGATTCTCAAATGCAAGAGGCCGCACCGCTTTGCGGTTGCGCGTTTCTGCGCCATACTATGTCCAAGATGGGCCCAAGGCTTGCGGGCGCCCCTGCCGCATGGCACACGGGCAATTCCTTTACCATTTGGTCAAAAACCGGAAAGGCTGGAATGGACAGCACGGCGACGACACTCGAAACGCTGCCGCAGACGGTGGAGGCGCGCAATCCCGGCATGGAGCTGGACCTCAACTGGGTGATGCGCGCGACCGCCAACCGGTCCGCGATCGAGCGGCGGGCCGCGACACTCCCGGGCCGCCGGTCTGTGAAGAAGGACTTTCAAGCCGCGTGGCTGGCCAAGGCGATTGCCTGCATCGACCTGACCACCTTGTCCGGCGACGACACCGAAGGCCGCGTCCGCAGGCTCTGCGCCAAGGCGCGCCAGCCGGTCCGTGCGGATCTGCTGGAAGCGCTTGGCCTGCCGGGTCTGACCACCGGCGCGGTCTGCGTGTACCACGACATGATCGAGACGGCCGTCGACGCTTTGAAAGGCACCGGCATTCCGGTGGCGGCCGTCTCGACAGGCTTCCCAGCTGGCCTTTCACCGTTCAACTTGCGCGTGGCGGAAATCGAGGCGAGCGTCGCGGCGGGTGCCTCGGAGATCGACATCGTCATCTCCCGCCGTCACGTGCTGACCGGCAATTGGCAGGCGCTTTATGACGAGATGAAAGCCTTTCGCGCCGCCTGCGGGCCGGCACATGTCAAGGCGATCCTCGCGACAGGCGAGCTTGGCACGCTGCGCAACGTCGCCAAGGCGTCGCTCGTCTGCATGATGGCGGGCGCCGATTTCATCAAGACCTCGACCGGCAAGGAGAGCGTGAACGCCACGCTTCCGGTCAGCCTCGTCATGCTCCGCGCGATCCGCGAGTTCGAGGCGCGCACGGGCTTTCGCGTGGGCTACAAACCGGCGGGCGGCATCTCGAAGGCGAAGGACGCGCTGGTCTATCTTGCGCTGATGAAGGACGAGCTGGGCGATCCCTGGCTCGAGCCGCATCTGTTTCGCTTTGGTGCCTCGTCGCTGCTCGGTGATATCGAGCGGCAGCTGGAGCATCACGTCACCGGGGCCTACTCCGCCTCCCACCGCCACGCGATTGGGTGAGGGCAGGATTTTGAGTTTATTTTGGAAGGTGAAGCCATGAGCGTTTCCGAGATCTTCGACACGATGGACTATGGTCCGGCGCCGGAGAGCTTGTCGGAGGCGATGGCCTGGCTCGATGGCCACGGGCGCGCGTTTGGCTGTTTCATCGACGGCGCATTCACCAAGGCGCGGGGCGATTTCGAGAGCCGCAACCCGGCGACGGGCGATGTGCTCGCCACGGTGACGCAGGGGACTGCGGAGGACGTCGAGGCGGCGGTGAAGGCGGCGCGCAAGGCGCAGGGGCCGTGGGCCAAGCTGGGCGGCGCGGGGCGCGCGCGCGTGCTTTATGCGCTGGCACGGGGCTTGCAGAAACACAGCCGGCTTTTCGCGGTGCTCGAGACGCTCGACAACGGCAAGCCGATCCGGGAGAGCCGCGACATCGACGTGCCTCTGGCGCAGCGGCACTTTTACTATCACGCGGGTATGGCGCAGCTGATGGAGGAGGAGTTGCCGGACCGCGCACCTGTGGGTGTGTGCGGGCAGGTGATCTCCTGGAACTTCCCCCTGCTGATGCTCGCGTGGAAGATCGCGCCGGCGCTGGCGATGGGCAACACGGTGGTGCTGAAACCGGCGGAGTACACGTCTTTGACGGCCCTGCTCTTTGCGGAGCTCTGCAGTCAGGCAGGCGTGCCGGACGGCGTGGTGAACATCGTCACAGGCGATGGTCAGACCGGAGCGCTCATCACCGAGCATGACGGCATCGACAAGGTCGCCTTTACCGGCTCGACCGAGGTGGGGCGGCACATCCGGCGCGCCACGGCAGGGACCGGCAAGGCGCTGACGCTCGAGTTGGGGGGCAAGTCGCCCTACATCGTGTTCGAGGACGCCGACCTCGACTCGGCTGTCGAGGGGCTGGTGGACGCGATCTGGTTCAACCAGGGGCAAGTCTGCTGCGCGGGCTCGCGGCTGATCGTGCAAGAGGGCATCACAGAGGATTTCTACGCACGGCTCAAACGGCGGATGGATGGGTTGCGCCTCGGGGACCCGCTCGACAAGTGCATCGACGTCGGCGCCATCGTGGACCCGGTGCAGCTGGAGACGATCCGCGCGATGGTCGACGGCAACACCGAAGGCGAGACCTACGTGGCAGCCTGTGCCGTGCCGGAGGGGTGCTTTTATCCGCCGACGCTGATCACCGGGCTCTCGCCCGCGGCGCAGCTGATGCAGGACGAGATCTTTGGCCCGGTGCTGGCGGCGACGACCTTCCGCACGCCCTCCGAAGCGGTGCAGGTCGCGAACAATACGCGCTACGGGCTGGCGGCGAGCGTCTGGTCCGAGAACATCAACACCGCACTCGACATCGCGCCGCAGCTGAGCGCGGGCGTGGTCTGGGTCAACGGCACGAACATGTTCGACGCGGCGGCGGGCTTTGGCGGGGTGCGCGAGTCGGGCTTTGGCCGCGAAGGCGGGTGGGAGGGGCTGATGGCCTACACCCGGCCGGCGAAGGCGCGCAAAGCGGTGAAGCAGGTCACGGCATTTCCGGCGGGCAAGGCCGCGCTCGGCACGCTCGACCGCACGGCCAAGATGTACGTGGGCGGAAAGCAAGCGCGTCCTGACGCAGGGTACTCGCAGCGCATCTGGTCCAAGCAAGGCAAGCTGCTGGGCGAGGTCGGGCTGGCGAACCGCAAGGACGTACGCAACGCGGTGGAGGCGGCGCACAAGGCGGCTGGCTGGGGGAAGACCACCGGTCACCTGCGGGCGCAGATCCTGTACTATATCGCGGAGAACCTCTCGGCGCGTGAGGCGGAGTTTGCGGCGCGCATCGACGATCTGACGGGTGCCAAAGGCGGGAAGGCCGAGGTTGTGGCGTGTCTCGACACGCTCTTTTCGGCGGCGGCCTGGGCGGACAAGTTCTCGGGCGAGGCGCGCTCGGTGCCGATCCGGGGGCTTGCGCTGGCACTGCGCGAGCCGACCGGCGTGGTGGGTGTGCTGTGCGAAGGGGCCTCGCCGCTGCTGGGGCTGGTGAAGCCGATGGCAGGCGTGATGGCGATGGGATGCACGGGTGTCTTTGTCGCCTCGGAGGCGTTTCCGCTGGCGGCGACGGACTTCTACCAGGTGCTTGATACCTCGGACGTGCCGGGCGGGGTGGTGAACATCCTGACCGGCGCGCATGGCGACGTTGCAGGCACTTTGGCGGACCACATGGACGTCGAAGCGGTCTGGTCGTTTTCGGACCCTGCCCTCACCAAGCGGATCGAGGAAGGCGCGGCGGGCAACCTCAAACGGACCTGGTGTCCGGTGGGCGGGGTTGCAGACTTGCCAATGCGGGAGGTGCTGGAAGCGGCGACTGAGGTGAAGACGGTTTGGGTGCCGTACGGGGCGTGATGGAGCGGCCTTAAACCGATTACAATTGAGACGGATGTTCACGCGCCGTCCCGCGGGGTGGCGCAATCGCGCCGCCCCAGGGGGGCGGGTCGGCGCGGCCTGACGTAAACGTCAGGCGGATGCCTTGTTTTAGGCGATGTGAACCGTGTCAAAGGTTGCCTTACGGGGCGTGACGGCAGGCGCATAATTTTCTTGCGAAAATTATGTGGCGTCAGTCCCGGTGGTAGGGTGTGCCTGCGAGGATCGAGGCTGCGCGGTAGAGTTGCTCGCAGAGCATGACGCGCGCCAGCTTGTGCGGCCAGACCATACGTCCGAGAGAGAGTGCGCCGGCAGAGCCTTTCCGCAAATGCGCGGCGAGGCCGTCAGCGCCGCCGATTAGGAAGGCGAGGTCGCGGGTCCCGGCATCGCGGAGGTCGGCAAGCTGCGCGGCAAACTCGCGCGACGTGAGGCGGGTGCCGCGTTCATCCAAGGCGATGGTTTGCGCGCCGGGCGGGATGGATTTCTCGAGGAGCACGGCCTCTGCTTCCATCCCGCCACCCTTGCGGTCATCGAGTTGGTGGAGCGTCAGCGGCCCCAAAGACAGCGCACGCCCCGTCTTGTCGAACCGCTGGACATAATCGGCGATCAGCTCCGCCTCGGGCCCGCCCTTGAGCCGGCCCATCGCGCAGATGTGCACGCGCATCGCTCAGGTCGCGGGCGGCGCGTCCGGGCTGGGCTGCATCCACATCTTCTCGAGCTGGTAGAACTCACGCACCTCGGGGCGGAAGACGTGCACGATCACGTCGCCCGTGTCGATCAGCACCCAGTCGCCGGCGCCTTTGCCTTCCATCTTGGCCGACCGGCCGAGGTCCGCCTTGATGTCGGCCACCAGCTTTTCCGCGATCGAGGCGACCTGGCGCGACGAGCGACCCGAGCAGATCACCATGTGATCGCCCATGGACGAACGCCCGCGCAGGTCGATCTGCACGACGTCTTCGGCCTTGTTCTCGTCAAGCGAGGCAAGGATGCGGGTCAGCAAGGCGTCGCTTTGCGCGCCGGTGTCAGGTGAAATGGTGCGGTCCGCAGGTGTGCCTGCGTGGGCAGAGAGAGACAGAACCAAGGTCCTCCATCAAAAGCTAAGCAGCGTCAGCGTTGGCTGTACGTCCAAGATAGCAACGGTCCGGGCAAATCTCAACGTGTGCCGCGGCGTTCAACACTGCGGCAGGTTGGCGGCATCTGTCGCGTCGAGGATTTGCGAGACCGGCACGCCCCGGATCAGCGGGCGCGGCGCCGGGTTTGGCAGCACCACGACAAAGATCGAAACCGAGGCCGCAGGATCGGGCCCACCGCCCACGGCGCAGCCCGACACGTCCACGGTCACGTTGCCCTCGGTGTCGTCCGGCGCCTCGCGCTCCCAATCGCGGATCAGCGCCTGCTGGCCGCGCAGGCGGTCCACGTCCTCGGCCGCGATGCGGAACCGGCGCAAACCATCCTCGCCCGCGCTTTGCGCCAACGCATAAGAGCTGTCGCTGCGTGCGCCGATGTCCCGCCGGTCGGCCACCACGCGCATCACCGCCGCCCCGTCAGGGATGCCAAGCCCGGGCGGCAGCTCGACCAGGACTTCGATCTTTTCGGGGTCGGCGTTCAGCGGCCCGCCGCTTGCCTCGATCTGCGCCAGCGTGCCGTCGTCGAGGATATTGCACCCCGCAAGCGCCAGGATTGTGCACAGAATCGACGCTAATCCGAGGTGGCGCATGGGGAATGATCTCGCTCGCAGAACAATACCCTTCAAGCGTACGCCGAGCGGAAGGGATCGCGCAATGGGCGCTGCACGAGGCCGGCGGAAAAGGCGCGAACGCGCCGTGTCAGTCGAGCGCTTTGTCTTGCAAGCGCGCGGTCTCCTCCCCCGCACCCTCCTCGCCCAGCATGCGCACTTCGCGCTGCGGGAAGGGGATCGAGATGTCGTTGGCTTTGAACGCGTCCCAGAGCGCGAGGTAGACGTTGCCGCGGATGTTGGTCAGCCCGCCCGTCGGATCCTTGATCCAGAACCGCAGGATGTAATCGACCGAGCTGTCCCCGAAGCCCACGATATGACAGACCGGGTCGCGATCACCCAGCACCCGGTTTACGCCCCGCGCCGCCTCCACCGCCAGCTTGCGCACCTTGTGCGGATCGTCGCCGTAGGCCGTGCCGAAATAGATGTCGAGCCGGACAAAGTCGTTCGAATGCGACCAGTTCACCACCTGCCCGGTGATGAGATCCTCGTTCGGGATCAGGTACTCCTTCCCGTCCCGCGTCACGACGCTGGCGTAGCGCGCGCCCAGCGTCTGGATCCAGCCGAACGTCTCTCCGAGGGAGATCACGTCGCCCGGCTTGATCGACTTGTCGAGAAGGATGATCACCCCCGAGACGAGGTTCGAGACAACCTTTTGCAGGCCAAAACCCAGCCCCACGCCGATCGCGCCCGAAAGCACGGCAAGCCCCGTCAGGTCGATCCCGATGCTGCGCAGGCCGATAAAAAACGCGCCCGCGAACAGCACCAGCTGCACCACCTTGACGGCGAGCACCTGCATCGACGGGGAGATGTCGTCATTGCTGCGGATCGAGGCCGACGCCGTCGTGCTGAGGATGCGCGCGAGGGTAAAGAGTACGCCGATGACCACCAGCGCCACGATGACGTCGAGCACCGACAGGCGAAACGCCCCCAGCTCCAGCGCCAACCCGTCGAGAAAGGCACCCACCTCCTCGGCCACGCCAAGGTAAAAGAGCGTCGCGTAAATCCAGAGCGCCCAGGTCACCGTGCGCCGCAGGAAACGGTTGCGCACCAGCTGCGCGGCAAACGCGATGAGCACCCAGACCGCCGACAGCGTCGCGGCAAGCCCGATGAGGTAGGATCGCGACGGCCAGGTCACCTCCTGCATGACCGCCCAGACGGCGCCTGCGAGCAGCGCAAACCAGATCAGCCCGAGCCGGCGGCGGACCTGCACGAGGGCGCGCAGCTGCCAGGGCTTCCACCCGTCGTTGCCTCGGATATACGCGTTGAGCCGCTCGGACGACCAGCGGTGCAGCGCCCAGGCCACCAGCGCGAGCCCGAGGATGATCAGCACCTGGTAAAGCCGCCATCCCGGCTGCGCGAGGCCAAGGGCAAAGTTCTGCACGCCGATCCACAGATCGGTCAGTTGCCCGATCAGGGCGGCGCCGGGGTCTTCGGGGGTCTGCTCCATGCGCTTTAATGTGGCGCGCAGGGGCGGCGGCGGCAAGCCTTGAGCGCTAGTCCAGCGGCACGGCCACTTCGTTGCGCCGGCGGAACGGCAGCGTCATCGGGTCATCGTAGTAGAGCCAGACCGGCGGCCCGCTTGGCTCGAGGCCTTGCGCAGCAAGATGCGCCCGCAGCTTGTCCTCGGCGGTCTGCATCCGCCCCGGTGCGCTGCGCCCCGAAAAGCGGTAGACGAGAAACTCTCCACCCAGCGCCTCGGTCAAGGTGATGTCGGCCCGCTGAGCCTGAGGGAAATCTTCGAGCGCGCGGCCCGGCGGCAGCATGAACCGGATCACCCACGCCTCGCCCTCGCGCATTTGACTGACGGGCGCCGTCATGGCGATCTTTTCAGACGTCGCGTTCTTGCCAAAGATATAGCCCGCCAGCGCCCGGAACCCCTTACTCACAGCGCCACGCGGAGACCCGTCCACGCGCACCTCGACCACCAGATGCGGCGCGTAGCGTCGACGCTCGAAATCGCCTTCGGATGCCACGACTTCATAGGGTGGGATGGCGTAGCCTTTGTAGGTCTGCGCGGCAGAGGTCATGTCGGCTCCAAAGCTGGCAAAGGGCAAAAGGCAGAGGGCAAGGACGGCAATCACACGTGTCATGCCTGGGTATACGCGGACCCTCCGCCTCTGGATGCGTCTTGCGAGAGCCTTGCGAGACAGAGGCAGCCCATGTAAGCCGTAAAACATGACGTTTCGGATCAATCTCGGCGACCGCGCCCGTCTGCGCGAACGCTTTTACGGCGCAGCCCACGCTGTCACGGCGCGCCTATCGGCCTAAGCCGGGCCGACCCCGACCAGCCAACTGACTTTTCGCCAAACCACGGGAGAGGACCCTCATGTCCCCCAAGACGCTTTACGATAAAATCTGGGATGCGCATGTCGCGCACGAAGCCGAAGACGGCACCTGCCTTTTGTACATCGACCGCCACCTCGTGCACGAGGTGACGTCCCCGCAAGCCTTCGAAGGGCTGCGCATGGCAGGCCGCCAGGTGCGCGCACCTGACAAGACCATCGCCGTGCCGGATCACAACGTGCCGACCACCGCGGGGCGCGAGGACCCGTCGAACATGACCGAGGATTCGGCCATACAAGTGGCGGCCCTCGACAAGAACGCCAAGGACTTCGGCATCCACTACTACCCTGTGACGGACATCCGTCAGGGGATCGTGCATATCGTCGGCCCGGAGCAGGGCTGGACCCTGCCCGGCATGACCGTCGTCTGCGGCGACTCGCACACTGCCACGCACGGCGCGTTTGGCGCTTTGGCACACGGGATCGGCACCTCCGAGGTGGAGCACGTGCTCGCCACGCAGACGCTGATCCAAAAGAAGTCCAAGAACATGAAGGTCGAGATCACCGGCAAGCTGCGCCCCGGTGTGACCGCAAAGGACATCACCCTCAGCGTCATCGGCGCAACCGGCACTGCTGGCGGCACCGGCTACGTGATCGAATATTGCGGCGAGGCGATCCGCGACCTGTCCATGGAAGGCCGCATGACCGTCTGCAACATGGCCATCGAAGGCGGCGCCCGCGCCGGCCTCATCGCGCCGGATGAAAAGACCTTTGCCTACTGCCAGGGCCGCCCGCACGCCCCGAAAGGCGCACAGTGGGAAGCGGCTCTCACCTGGTGGAAGACGCTCTATTCCGACGACGACGCGCATTGGGACAAGGTGGTGACCATCCACGGCCCCGACATCGAACCCGTCGTGACCTGGGGCACGTCTCCCGAAGACGTCCTGCCGATCTCCGCCACCGTGCCCGCACCGTCGGATTTCGAAGGCGGCAAGGTCGACGCCGCCCAGCGCGCGCTCGACTACATGGGGCTCACCCCGGGCCAGAAGCTGTCGGACATCGAAATCGACACCGTCTTTATCGGGTCCTGCACCAATGGCCGGATCGAGGACCTGCGCGCCGCCGCCGAAATCCTCAAGGGCAAGAAGATCGCCGTGAAACGCGCGATGGTCGTGCCGGGCTCCGGCCTCGTACGCGCGCAAGCGGAGGAAGAGGGGCTGGCCGACGTCTTCAAGGAAGCCGGTTTCGAATGGCGCCTCGCGGGCTGCTCCATGTGCCTCGCGATGAACCCCGACCAACTCGCCGAGCACGAACGCTGCGCCGCCACGTCGAACCGCAACTTCGAAGGCCGTCAGGGCTACAAAGGCCGCACCCACCTCGTGTCACCCGCCATGGCCGCCGCCGCCGCCGTGACTGGCAAGCTGACGGACGTGCGGGAGATGATGCAATGATCCCGCAATTCGGCGCCGACACCGGCCTGCTCCTGATCGACGTGCAGAAAGGTGTGAACGTTTTCGAACACTGGGGCGGCGGTCCGACGGGCCGGCGCAACAACCCCGAGGCGGAAACCCACATGCTGGCGCTTCTGGACGCGTGGCGCGACAAGGGCTGGCCCGTGTTCTTTACCCGGCACGACAGCCGCGAGGCAGCCTCGCCGCTGAAATTCGCGCTGCCGACGGGCGACCAGCTCGACGGTTTCGAAGTGCAGCCCTCGGACGTGGTCATCGAAAAGGACGTGAATTCCGCCTTCGTCGGTACCGACTTCGAGCTGCGCCTGCGGCAGCTCGGCGTCACCCGGTTGGTGGTGGTCGGCTTTTTCACCAATTTCTGCGTCGAGACTTCGGTGCGCATGGCCGGCAACCTGGGGTACGACACGTATCTGGTCTCGGATGCCTGCGCGACATGCAACCGGATCGGACCGGACGGCACCGACTACGACCCCGAGACGCTGCACGCGATCACGGTGACCAACCTGCATGGCGAGTTCTGTACGGCCCTGACGCCCGATCAGGTGATGGGTTTGATGCGCGCGGATGCGCCCGATCTGGCGCGCGTTCAGGGCAACGAATGAGCCGCGACCTGCAACCATATCCCGTGCGGCACGGTTACAGACCCAACCGTTCCACAACGATCGAGGTCCGCTATGGGCACCCGTGCCATGATGATCATTTCCGGGATCGTGCTGCTGATCGGCGGCATCTTTGCGCTGATCCTTCCGCTTCTGGCGTCGCTGACCGCCACGCTCATTGTCGGCTGGACGCTGATCCTATCGGGCGCATTCCACTTCGTCGAAGCGTACCGCCAAAGCGAGCAGCGGTGGTGGAATATCGGCTTTGGTCTGCTTCTGGTCCTCGCGGGCGCCTCGTTCCTCTTCAACCCGCTGAGCGGCATGCTGTCACTGACCATCGTGCTGGGCGCAGTCTTCTTCGCGTCCGGTCTCATGCAGCTCTACCTCGCATGGGCGCGGCGGCGCACGGACATGGTCTGGCTTTTGGGCCTGTCGGGTGTCCTGTCCGTGGGGCTGGCAGTGCTGATCGCGCTCAACCTCTTTACCGCGGCGGCGACTGTGCCGGGCATCGTGCTGGCCATCGAGCTGATCTCGACCGGTGTGGCCCTGCTCTTCATGCGGCCGGACCCCAGGAAAACCGCGGAAAACGCCAAGACGACCGGAGAGAAAATCCCGGTCTGACGAACCAGCGTCGCGGGATGATCTTGCGCCGTGCTCCTGCCGGGAGTGCGGCGTTTTTCGTGCAGGCCAAGGGCGCCGCACATACCTCACTCAACGCGCCCGCTCTGGGCCTCGGAGGCCAAAATGGACAAGTTTGAAACTCTCACCGGGATCGCGGCGCCGATGCCGCTGGTGAACATCGACACTGACATGATCATCCCGAAGGTCTTCCTCAAGACGATCAAGCGGTCGGGGCTGGGCGTGAACCTCTTTGACGAGATGCGCTATGACCGGCAGGGCAATGAGATCGCAGACTTCGTGCTCAACAAGGACGCCTACCGCGAGGCAGAGATCATCGTGGCGGGCGACAATTTCGGCTGCGGATCATCGCGCGAGCACGCCCCTTGGGCGCTCAAAGATTTCGGCATCAAGTCGGTCATCTCGACCTCTTTCGCCGACATCTTTTACAACAACTGCTTCAAGAACGGCATCCTGCCCATCGTGCTCCCGCAAGAGGCTGTCGATGTGCTGATGAAAGACGCCGAGAAAGGCGCAAACGCGCGCATGACGGTGGACCTCGAGGTGCAGACGGTGACCTCCTCGGACGGAGAAGTTTTCTCCTTCGAAGTCGACGCCTTCAAAAAACACTGTCTTCTCAATGGCCTGGACGATATCGGCCTGACCATGGAAAAGGCGGCGAGCATCGACAGCTTTGAAACGGAGGCGGCCTCGGCCCGCCCGTGGGTCTGAACCGGCCCTAAATCCACGCTGTCACACAACACCTTGTGACCCCCGAAGGCCCGCCCACCAGCGGGCCTTTTTTGGTGCACAGTTTCGCGCCACCCGGGCCGCGCAATTGATGTAATCCCGCACCAGTCCCTCCCACAATTTGCCACAAAAATCCCGCAGGTCTGAATGCAGCTTTACCGGCTGCAGCGATGAGGGCAAAAGTTGGGCAAGAATGAGGCACGTCGTCAAAATTGGCGACACCAAGTTGGAACAAGAGCGCGGCAACGCACCGCGCCTGGCCAGTTTGCGGAGAAACGAGTGGTCGTCACCCGATCCATCGGAGCAGCTGTTCGCGCGGTCCTGATCGCGCTGCTGATCATGGCGCCGTCGGCGCTCCTCAGCCGGTCCGGCGCGGATCCGTCGTTCCTCGTGTCGATGGCCGCCGTCATCGCGGCAATCCTGACCTACATCGAATATTACTCGGAATTTCCCAGCATCGTGGAGTTCCGCGACGCCGCGCCCTTCAACCGGCTGCGCTACATCGGCCTTGCCGCCATGCTCCTGACGCTGGCCCTGGTGGCCAAGCATGAGGTCGCCCCGACCGACCTCACCCACGGGTTGCACTCGATCGGGACGATCCTTGGCGCCGGTCTCGACTTTGCCTATTCGCCCGTGCGCCTCGTGGTGCTGATGATGCCGAACGGCGCGCCCGAGTGGCTGCTGACGGATGTGCGCAACGCGGCGAGCCTGTCCTACGTGCTGTCGCTCAGCTTTCTGGCGACCTTCATCGTGCTGGTGCGGTTCTTCGACTGGCCGGTGCGCTCGCGCGCCTTCAACGTCTGGATCAACCTGCCGCTCTTTGACCCGACCGCGGGCGGGGACGTGCTGACGCGGCTGCGGCGCGATGCGAATGTGAACATCGCGCTGGGGCTTTTGCTGCCCTTCCTGATCCCGGCTGTGGTACGTTTGGCCTCGAACGCGATCGACCCGATGATGCTGGCCGATCCGCTGACCCTGATCTGGACGCTGACGGCATGGGCCTTCCTTCCCTTCTCGATGATCATGCGCGGGATCGCCATGGGGCGCGTCGCCGAGCTGATCGAGGAAAAGCGGAAGGCCACCTACGCAAGCTCGGAAGAAGTGCCGGCCACCTGATCGCGGCGCTGCTCTGCGCCGGCGCCGTCACGGCCGAACCGTTGCGGCTTGCCACATGGCACGCGCCGCTCGAGCGGGACGGTCCCGGCCTCCTGCTCAAGGACATCCGCAAGGGCGAAGCGGCGGAGACCGTCCAGACCATCGCCGCGCTCGAGGCGGACATCCTGCTGCTGACCAAGGTCGACTATGACCTCGACCTTCTCGCGCTCACCGCGCTTCGGGACGCCATCGACGGCGCCGGCTGGCGGTTCGATCACATCTTTGCCCTGAGCCCCAACACCGGCCAGCCGACAGGCTTTGACCTCGACCGGAACGGAAAGCTCGGTGAGGCGCGCGACGCGCAGGGGTTTGGCGCGTTCCGCGGACAAGGCGGCCCGGCCCTTCTGTCACGTCACCCGATCGACCGCGCGGCAGTGCAGGACTTCTCGCAGATGCTGTGGAAAGACGCGCCGGAGAGCCGCATCCCTCGGGACTACTACACAGATGCCGAAGCGGAGGTGCTGCGCCTCTCCCACGGCGCGCACTGGATCGTGCCGATCCGCGTGCGGGACCAGACGCTCAATGTACTGGCCTTCGCTGCCTCCCCGATTGCCTTCGACGGGCCCGAGGACCGCAACGGCAAGCGGAATGCGGACGAGCTCGACCTTTGGCGGCACGTGCTGGACGGTAGGGTGGGCAAGGCTGCCCACCTTACCCCGTTCGCCCTGATCGGACTGGCCTACATCGACCCGAACGACAGCGACGGCGACACGTCCGCTATCCGCGCCCTGCTGGCCGACCCGCGCCTGCAGGACCCACGCCCGCGCGGCCCCGGAGGCACGGTCCACGCCGAGGCGTACCACACCGGCGATCCAGCCCTCGACACCACCGACTACCGCGAGGCCGAGCCCGGCAACCTCCGCCTCAGTTACATCCTGCCTTCCGCGGACCTCACCGTCACCGGCGCGCGGGTCGTCTGGCCTTCCGACGCCCCCGCCGCCGAGGCGACCACCCACTACCCGGTCTGGGTCGACATCGACTTTTAGAGTGGGCGGATTTGCCAAACAATTTTAGAAACGCATATTCACGCGCCGCCCGTTTTGCCGAAGGCAAACCTTCGGTTTGACGGAGGCGGGTCATTCCGTAGGCATGCCTTTGGCATGACGCGGCCTGACGGTACCCGTCAGGCGGGCGCTAAGTACTGGGGTTATGGACTCTTATGCCTAAGCAGCTCCCTATCCCCCGCGCTTGACGCTCAAGGCGCGCGAGGCTACCCGCAGGGCGACGCATCTGACCGGAGAGACCCATGTCCAACCCTTCGCTTCTCATCCTGCCGGGCGACGGCATCGGCCCCGAAGTCATGGCCGAAGTGCGCCGCATCATCGACTGGTTCGGGGAGAAGCGTGGGCTCACCTTTGACGTGAGCGAGGACCTCGTCGGCGGCGCAGCTTACGACAAGCACGGCGTGCCGCTCAGCGACGAGACCATGGCCAAGGCGCAAGAGGTGGACGCCGTCCTGCTCGGCGCCGTGGGCGGTCCGAAATACGACGACCTCGATTTCAGCGTGAAACCCGAACGCGGCCTTTTGCGTCTGCGCAAGGAGATGGACCTCTTTGCCAACCTCCGGCCCGCGCAGTGCTTTGACGCGCTTGCCGACTTCTCCTCGCTCAAGACGGACATCGTCGCCGGCCTCGACATCATGATCGTGCGGGAGCTGACCTCGGGCGTCTATTTCGGCGAGCCGCGCGGCATCCACATGGAAGACAACATGCGCGTCGGCGTGAACACCCAGCGCTACACCGAGGCCGAGATCGAGCGCGGCGCGCGCGCGGCCTTCGAGCTGGCGATGAAGCGCGGCAAGAAGCTGTGTTCGATGGAAAAGGCCAACGTCATGGAATCCGGCATCCTTTGGCGCGACGTCGTGACCGAGGTGAGCAAGGACTACCCCGAGGTCGCCCTCAGCCACATGTACGCCGACAACGGCGCGATGCAGCTGGTGCGCGCACCCAAGCAGTTTGACGTGATCTACACCGACAACCTCTTTGGCGACATCCTGTCCGATTGTGCCGCGATGCTGACCGGCTCGCTCGGGATGCTGCCCTCGGCGTCGCTCGGCGCACCGATGGAGAATGGCCGGCCGAAGGCTTTGTACGAGCCCGTGCATGGCTCCGCGCCCGACATCTCGGGGCAAGGCAAAGCCAACCCCTCGGCCTGTATCCTGTCGTTCGCGATGGCGCTGCGCTACTCCTTCGATCAGGGTGCCGAAGCTGACCGGCTTGAGCAGGCGGTCCAGAACGTGCTGGCCGACGGCGTACGCACCGCGGACTTGATGCAAGCCGACGGCGGCACGCCGGTCTCGACGTCCGAGATGGGTGATGCAGTGCTCGCCAAGCTGGACGCCAGCCTCTGAGTTTGAGGTGAGGTCCCGGGTCGAGCCCGGGATGAGACAGCTCTACCCGCCCCGGACTTGATCCGGGGCCACCGGTACATGTCGGCCTAAACGAAGTCACACTGCACATACTTCAGAAGAAACAGCAGTTCACGCGCCGCCCCATGGGGGCGGGTCGGCGCGGCCTGACAGTGCCTGTCAGGCGGGTGCTTTGAATTGGGCCGCACTCATCAGAGTAGAAATAGACTACGTTCAGAACACAGCGTGATCGCCGAGGTCCGCACTAACCTCACCTAAAACCAACCGTGCGTAATGTTCTTCGATCCGGTCCGTCCCGAACTCTGGCGTGGCATCAGCATCATACTCCCCAAGCACCGCATCCCAGACCAGCATCGACTCGGTCGCGTAGTACCGCCCGATCCGCGCAAGCTCGGCCTTGTCCGCCGCCTTGGCACTGACGAGGCCCGCAACCGACAAACCCCCGACAATCGCGCGCATCATGCCCACCGGCACGTGCCGAAACTGCGGTGACTGGCCTGTCGCCGCAAAAAGCGCCTCCCCCAGCGCGCGGGCGGTCATGGCGGGTCCCGGGCCACCGATGGGGAGTACCTTGTTGCGCATCTCCGGCTCCGTCACCGTAAGCGCCAGATACCTGCCCAGATCGCGGTCGCTGATCGGCTTGCACGCCGTCAGCGTCCCATCGCCAAAGAGCAGAAACGGCTTGCCCGCCTGCACCCGCGCCAACTGGCCGGAGAGCGATTTGAAATAAGCGGTGGGACGCACGATGCTGTGGCTCAAAGGACTCGCTTGCAACGCTGCCTCGAAGGCCAGCTTGGCGTGCTGAAAGGCGAGCCGGGGCTTTTGCACGCAGAGCGCCGAGAGCAGGACGAAGTGCCGAATGCCCGCCGCCTCCGCCGCCGCGAGGATGTTGAGATGCGCGGCATGGTCGATGGCCCACGCGTCCTTAGGCGCGCCCGTGCGGGAGGCGAGGCAGGACAGGGCGGCAGTGTAGCGATCCTCCGGGCGGAGCGCCCGCAAAAGCGCTTCGGCCGAAGTGACATCGACCGCGCGGACCTCAACGCCCGCGGGCACTCCCTCAGGCACACTCCGCCCCAGCACGAGAACCTCGTGCCCGGCGTCGATCAACGCCGACAACGTCGCCCGGCCAATCGTGCCGGTTGCCCCGAAAAGCGCCACCCGCTGCGCTTGCGCCTCGTGCATGGCTGCTGCCCTCCCCTGCCCGATTGACGCACGTGGGCAGCGTGGTAGCAACAGACAAACGCCAGATTACCAGACCAGACCTATGTCCAAGAACGCACAAGGGGCGCTGTTCGCGCTCGTGGCCTTTGGCCTCTTTTCCACGCACGATGTCTTTATCAAGGTGCTGGGGGGGTCTTATTCCCCGATCCAGATCATCTTTTTCAGCGTGCTGCTCAGCTTTCCGCTGGTGACGCTGATGTTGGTGCGGGACACGACGTCCGGCACGCTGATCCCGCGGCACCCGTGGTGGTCGGCGATCCGCACCTTTGCCGCGCTGATCACCGGGATTTGCGCGTTCTATGCGTTCTCCGTCCTGCCGCTGGCGGAGGTCTATGCGATCCTCTTCGCCTCCCCGCTGCTGATCACCCTGCTGTCGATCCCGATCCTGGGCGAAGACGTGCGGCTGCGGCGCGGGCTGGCGGTGCTGGTGGGGCTGGTCGGCGTTCTGATCGTGCTGCGCCCGGGCCAGACCGAGCTGACGCTGGGCCACGCAGCCGCCCTCTGCTGCGCCGTCTTCAGCGCGCTCGCCTCGGTGATCGTGCGCAAGATCGGGAATGAAGAGCGCTCGGTCGTGCTCTTGATCTACCCGATGCTGGCGAGCTTTATCTGCATGGGGATCGCGCTGCCGTTTGTCTACGAGCCGATGCCGCTCCGGGACATGGGTTTTCTGGCGCTGATCGCGGTCTTTGCCCACGTGGCGATGCGATTCGTGATCAAGGCATACCAGACCGGTGAGGCGGCGATCGTCGCGCCGATGCAGTATTCGCAGATCATCTGGGCGACGGCGTTTGGCATGCTCTTCTTCGGCGAAACGCCAGACCTCTGGACGGCGATTGGCGCGGCGGTGATCATCGCGTCGGGCATCTATATCGTGTTGCGCGAAAGCAAGCCGGGCCTTTCCGAGAACACGCCCGTGCTCAACACCCGCTCGCGCCCGGAGACCGGCACACACCCGCGCGTGGGGAGCATTCTTGAACAGCAGAACGAGGCGTCACAAGGGGTTGCCAAGCCCCCTGCCACGGAGTAGTTCGCGTCTGTCGGAGTGTAGCTCAGCCTGGTAGAGCACTGTCTTCGGGAGGCAGGGGTCGTGAGTTCGAATCTCGCCACTCCGACCATTCAGTCAACGATATGATCGTAGAGTCGCGCCGGCAAATGTCCGTCAGGTCGCGGCAACCGGCAGCGTAAGCGTCGCGCGGAAGGTATGGCCCTGGTCGTCGACCTCCACGGTGGCGCCGAGCATCCCGGTAAAGAGGTCCATGATCCGCGTTCCCATCCCGCTCGAATGCGTCTTGGCCAGCTGATCGCCCCGCCCCGGCACGTGGTTCTTGACGATCACCACGATGGCCTCCTCGGTCGAGCAATCATGCACCGCGATACACGTCTCGCCATCTTCGGCCACGCCATACTTGATCGCATTGGTCAAAAGCTCGTTCATCACCACGCCCACCGCGATCACGCTGTCACTGTCGATCCTGGGCTGCGCCTCTGACGGGGTGAAGGCGAGCTCTTCCTCGGTCAGATCAAAACTCACGCGGGTCACCTCGACCAGGCGCTTGACGATGAAATCAGCCGGCATCTCGTCCGCCAGATTGTCATCCTGCAAGAGGCCATGCATGTTGGCGATGGCGCGGATGCGCGCCTCGATTCCGGTCAGGACGGGCATCACGTCGGCGGCCTCGACCGTTTCGGCGGCCGTCAACTTGCGACGCTCCATATTGAGGACGGACGAGACGATCTGCAGGCTGTTCTTGATCCGGTGGTTGGCCTCGCGCAGGAGCGCCTTGCGCGTCTCGAGCCGCAGCGTCAGGTCCTGGCGATCCTTCTCGAGGTCCGTAAGGTCCGTGATCGTGCCGTGGATGCGCGGCATCCGGTCGATTGGGTCGGTCACCGCAGCGCCCTGTACCCGGACAAACCGTTGGTCACCGGACGGGCGCAGCACTGCGCAGTCAAAGGCGCAGACCGCGCCGCGCTCACCTTCAAGCACTGCCGAGACCCATTCGTAAAAGGCCGGACGGTCCTGATCGGCGACGCGGGCGCGGAGCGCTGCGGCTGACGCGCCTGCCTCCCCCGGCGCAAAGCCAAAGATCTCATCGATGTCGCCATGCCGTTCCAGCTCGTCCGTGTCGGGGTTGAAACTGAAGTAATTGACGGCGTCCGCCGAGGCCACCAGCCGGCGGGAGGCGTCGGCCATGGACTGCGACAAGACGTTTTGAGTGACATCGCTCGACGTCTGCAAGATGGCGACCACCTCGCCGTTTTGCTTGATCGGCGCGTGTTCCATGCGCCAGTGATGCTCGGCAAACTCGCCGGTAGCCGGGTCAATGATATCAAAGCGATAAGGGCCAAGCGTGTCGGCAACGCCAGTTTGTGACACGCGCGCAACCGACTGGCGGATCGGCGCCATGGCCGCGTCTGCATCCTGGGCATCGCCGGGCGGGAAGGCTTCGAACAGGCCCTGGTTGATGACCGACCGTCCTACCGTGCCGGCCATGCGCGCATGCGCCTCGTTCTGCCACACAAGCGTCAATGCGTCGTCAGCCATAAAGATGATGGCGGCAAAAGAGACGTGCTCAAGTGTCCCGGCCGCAGCCACAACTGCGCCAAGCCCTTCTTTGATTGTCGTATCCATCATGACCGGTTCCCGTCGGTTCACGAGGCTCAGCAGCGCCTGGACCATGCTCCAGAGCAGCAGGTGAGCATTGATGACAACGCAACATAGTATGCGACGGAATGCCGCCAAGTGCGATGATTAATTTTTTTTAGTAAGTCGCGAGGCACCCCTCAGAGCCAACGCCTAATAAAAAGCAAAACATCGGCGCACCGGAATGTCAAATTTAATTGACAGCCGTCGGCCAAGCTCCGCTTACACCATCCGAATGACGTTTTTGTCGATGGCCAGCATGTAGCCCTTGCGGGTAATGTTCTTGACCAGAAGCTCGGAGATCATCTGGTTGCCCAGCGTGTCCCGCAGCCGCTTGATGCGCGTTGCGCCCGCCGCCTCCTCGCAATCGCTTTCGGGCTTGCCGCTGATCACCGCCTCGATCTGCGCGCCGGTCAGCATGTCGTCATCCATCCGCGCCTCTGCGAGCACCGACAGCGTGTCGATGGCCGCCTCGGTCAGCTTGAACCCCATATTGTTGAGATAGACCGTCTTTTCCTCCCGGCTGATCAGGAGCGAGGAGACCTGGATGCCCGCATGCTCGATCTCGGCCATGCGGCGGTTGAGCTGCGTCAGCGTCACCAGAAACACCAGCGTCGCGATGAGCAGCGCCGTGGCAAAGACGAGGAGCACGAACAGCATCACGCGGTAGCTCGCCAGCGTGTCCGCAAAGGCCGTCCCGGACTGGGCCAGCACCTCGAGCAACTTGACCTCGGCCTGGCTGGTCAGATCGTCGTTCTCGACAAAGAGCCGCTCGACCTTGGCGTTGAACGCGTTGGCGTCCGGCAGTGTCAGAAACAGGAAAAGCGCGGTCAGCCCGAGAATCAGGACAATCGCGGCGATGCCAAAGCCGACGATGCGCGTGCCTGACCGCCGAGCGTCAGTAGCGGAGGTAGTGAGGTCCGGCATTGTCTCTCATCTGGTCAGTGGGCGTCTGGCGCTGCGCGGAAAGCACCGTCAGCAGCGACCATCCGGCCGTCTCGAGGCGCGCCGTGGCACGGGCGCGCGCGCGGTCCGCGGACTGGCAGGCAGCATCGCCAAGCTCGAGTACACCATAGTGCAGCTGCAAGGGCGCGTCGCGCTTGGCCTTGTACTCGACATAACAAGCTGCCTGCGCGGCACTGCCAAGGGCGAGAAGGGCGATCGTCAGGAAAAGGCGTCTCATACCGGCGAGACTGCGCGCTTGGCCCCGGTTTTTCAATAACAAGCGCCGCTGAGCAGGGAGGTTATCCGATAGCAGGGGGCGGTTATTGCGTGGCTTTGCGCAGGGCGGCCAGCCTTGGAACATCCCGTTCGGACCTGACCGGCGGGCACCTGACCCAAGATGGAGACCTGACCCATGAGACGCTTTTTTCCCCGCAAACTGCTGACCCTCTGCACCGCTGCCGCCGTCGCACTGACCGGCCTGCAGGTGACGCCCGCCCAAGCCGAGATCACGCGGGACGAATGGGCGCGCATCCTCGCAGGCGCGGCGACCGTCGTGATCCTCGGCGCCGCGCTCGACAACGCGCACAAGCAGCAGAAAAGGGAAAAGAAGAAAGACAAGCCGAAGAAAAAGCAGGTCTATCACAAGCCCGCCCCCAAGGCGCAGAGCCACCACTGGAACAAGCACGGCTACCAGCCGCCGCGCCACACACATACACAGCACGCGCACCTGCCGCGCCACTGTGTGATGTATGTGCCCAAGCGCCACGGCGGTGAGTACCGCACGCTCAGCCGGCACTGCCTCAAGCGGCACTACCCAAACGTGCGTGCCCTGCCGAAGGTGTGCCGCGAGTCGGTCAAGCTGCACGGCGACTGGCGCGCCGCTTTCAAAATCCGCTGTCTCAAGGACAAGGGCTACCGCCTCGCCCGCTACTGACCCGTTTCGAGCAGCAGAGGCTCCCTCAGAGGGCCTCGCACGGGGGGAGCGTTCTTCGGAGCGCTCCCTTTTGCCTTGTGCTTGCACGCGCGCTGCGCTTTGCCCCGGGCCATGGACGGACCCGACTTTACCCTCGAAGAGGCCGCAGGCGCGCGCCATGGCGTGATCGTGGCCGGTGTGGATGAAGTCGGGCGCGGCCCACTCGCCGGCCCGGTCTATGCCGCCGCCGTGGTGCTGGACCCCGCGCTCATTCCTCCTGGGCTCGACGACAGCAAAAAGCTCACCGCCGCCAAACGCGCCGCGCTGCACGATGCGATCTGCGAGATGGCGGTTGTCAGCGTCGCCTCCGCCACCGTCGAGGAGATCGACACGCTCAACATCCTGCGCGCCTCGCACCTCGCGATGTGCCGCGCCGTCGCCGGTCTGCCGCACATGCCCCGTCTGGCGCTCGTCGACGGCAACCTCTTGCCCGCCGATCTGCCCTGCGCAGGCCAGGCCGTGATCAAGGGCGATGGGCTTTCCTTGTCCATCGCGGCGGCCTCAATTGTGGCCAAATTCCGGCGCGATTGTGTCATGCAGGACTTGGCGCAACACTACCCCGATTATGGGTGGCAGACGAACATGGGATACCCGTCAAAAAGCCACAGGTCCGCGTTGCAAAAATACGGCGTGACCCCATACCATAGACGCAGTTTCAAGCCGGTCCACAACATCTTGTATCAAGATAAAAACCAAAGCGATTAGCCGAAATTAGATTTTGACTGGGATTCGCGGTCCCGACATCTTGGCCTCAACTCAAGAGCGCATAAGCGCCGAGACGAGGCAGGCAGACGAGATGATCAAAGAGAAGAGCGCCGCGGCGCTCCCGTTAAACACGATTCTGGATGGTGATTGCATCGACCAGATGGCAAAGCTTCCCGAGAATTCGGTGGACCTCATCTTTGCCGACCCGCCCTACAATCTGCAGCTGAAAGGCGAGCTGCACCGCCCCGACAATTCGCGTGTGGATGCGGTGGACGATGCCTGGGACCAGTTCGCGAGCTTTGCCGCATACGACCGGTTCACCAAGGCGTGGCTCGCCGCCGCGCGGCGCATCCTCAAGCCCACCGGCGCAATCTGGGTGATCGGGTCCTACCACAACATCTTCCGCGTCGGCGCCGCCTTGCAGGATCAGGGTTACTGGATCCTCAACGACGTCGTCTGGCGCAAATCCAACCCCATGCCGAACTTTCGCGGCAAGCGCCTGACCAACGCCCACGAGACGATGATCTGGGCCTCCAAGTCAGAAGGCGCAAAGTACACGTTCAACTACGAGGCTCTGAAGGCCCTCAACGAGGGCATCCAGATGCGCTCGGACTGGGTCCTGCCGATCTGCAACGGGCACGAGCGGATCAAAGACGCTGACGGCAACAAGGCGCATCCGACGCAGAAACCCGAGAGCCTCCTGCACCGGGTGCTGGTGGGCGCGACGAACCCCGGCGACGTGGTGCTCGACCCTTTCTTTGGCTCCGGCACAACCGGCGCGGTGGCCAAGATGCTGGGCCGCAACTTCATCGGGATCGAGCGCGAGGAGGCATATCGCAAGATCGCCAAGCGCCGGATCGCCAACGTCCGCAAGTTCGACGCGAGCGCCTTGCAGGTCTCGACCTCGAAACGCGCCGAGCCGCGCATTCCCTTTGGCCAGCTGGTCGAGCGCGGAATGCTCCGCCCCGGCGAGATGCTCACCAACCCCCGCGGCCAGATGGCCAAGGTGCGCGCCGACGGCACGCTCGTGGGCGACGACATCAAGGGGTCGATCCACCAGGTCGGCGCCGCGCTCGAAGGCGCGCCTAGCTGCAACGGCTGGACCTACTGGCATTTCAAACGCGACGGCAAGACCGTGTCGATCGATGTGCTGCGCCAGCAGCTGAGGGCGGAGTTGCAAGAACGCCCGCACTGACAAACGCGTAAAAGGCCGCCCCGGCCACACACCCACAGAATTCGAACACCGCCAGTGTCCGAGGCGAGCAAACTCCCCGGACACTCACCTCTACCCCGCCAGCCCCCTGGCGGGGTTTTTTCGTCTGGCGGATGCCCGGCAAACCCGTAGGGTCGCGCCCATGGATGTGCGCGCGCTTTTGATGGGGATGACCTTTGCCCTGATCTGGTCCTCGGCCTTTACCTCGGCGCGGGTGATCGTGGCGGACGCGCCGCCCATCGGCTCGCTCGCGCTGCGGTTCCTGATCTCGGGGCTACTGGCGCTTTTGATTGCGCGCGCGCTGGGTCAGGGCTTTCGCCTGACGCGAGGCCAGTGGCGCGCGACGTTCATCTTTGGCCTGTGCCAGAACACGATCTACCTTGGGCTCAACTTTTACGCGATGCAGACGGTGGAGGCATCGGTCGCCTCGATCATCGCCTCGACGATGCCGCTGATGGTGGCGGTGGCTGGCGTCACGGTGTTCCGCGAGCGGCTGTCGCCTTTGGCGGCGGTGGGTCTGATCGCAGGGTTCGGAGGCGTGGCGCTGATCATGGGCGGGCGCCTCGACACGTCGCTTGATGTGACCGGCGTGGCGCTCTGCTTTGTCGCCTCCGCCGCGCTGACGGTGGCGACTCTTTCGGTGCGTGGCGCCTCGTCGGGCGGCAACCTGCTGGTCGTGGTCGGCTACCAGATGCTGGTCGGGGCGGCGATGCTGGCAGTGATTTCCCTCGCCTTCGAGAGCTTTGAGGTTCGCATGACCTGGCCGCTGGTGATCGCGTTCGTCTACACGACGCTCATGCCCGGCCTCGCCGCGACCTGGGTGTGGTTCGTGCTCGTCAACCGGATCGGCGCGGTGAAGGCCGCCACGTTTCACTTCCTCAACCCGTTCTTCGGCGTCGCCATCGCCTGGGCTCTGCTGGGCGAGCGCCTCACGCTCTACGACGTGATCGGCGTCGCGATCATCGCCGCGGGTATCCTCGCCGTCCAGCTGTCGAAAACGCGGCCTGCGTAACTCGGGCGACCTTAAACTTGGTGCATTCAAAACGGGATTTCACGCGCCGTCCCGAGGGGTGGCGCAATCGCGCCGCCCCATGGGGGCGGGACGGCGCGGCCTGACAGTGCCTGTCAGGCGGGCGCTTTAGTTAAGTCCGATGTGCGTCAGGTTTGAAGTCGCCAGCCTAGCCAATCGAAGTACGCACGCCGCCGGTCTGACCACGATCCAACAGCAGGTGGTCGAGGATCACGCAGGCCATCATCGCCTCGCCCACTGGCACCGCGCGGATGCCGACGCAGGGGTCGTGGCGGCCTTTGGTGATGATGTCGGTCTCCTGTCCACCGGTCGTGACGGTCTTGCGGGGCGTGAGGATCGAGGACGTCGGTTTCACCGCGAAGCGCACGACCACGTCCTGCCCGGTCGAGATGCCGCCCAGGATGCCGCCTGCGTGGTTGGAGCTGTAGACCGGGCCGTCCGGTCCCATCGTGATCTCGTCCGCGTTGGCGGAGCCTGTGAGGGCGGCGGCGGCCATGCCGTCCCCGATCTCCACGCCCTTGACGGCGTTGATGCTCATCATCGCGGCGGCAAGATCGGTGTCGAGCTTGCCATAGATCGGCGCGCCCAGACCCGCAGGACATCCACGCGCGACGACTTCGATGACGGCGCCGACGCTGTCGCCGGACTTGCGCAAATCGTCGAGGTAGGTGGCCCAGTCCTCCGCCGCCCGTGCATCGGGCGTCCAGAAGGGGTTGCGGGCGATCTCGTCCCAGTCGAACCGGTCCCGGTCGATGCCGTGTGGACCCATCTGCACCATGTACCCGGTGATCTGCACCTCAGGCGCCAGCTTTCCCAGCGCTGCGCGCGCCAGACCACCCGCGGCCACACGCGCCGCGGTTTCGCGCGCGGACGAGCGCCCGCCTCCGCGATAGTCCCGCAACCCGTATTTCTGGTAATAGGTGATGTCGGCGTGACCGGGGCGAAACTTGCCGGCGATCTCGCTGTAATCCTTGGACCGCTGGTCGGTGTTCTCGATCATCAGCTGGACGGCGGTGCCGGTCGTCTTCCCCTCGAAAACGCCGGACAGGATGCGCACCGCGTCGGGTTCGCGCCGCTGCGTCGTATACTTGTTTTGGCCGGGTTTGCGCAGGTCGAGCCAGTGCTGCAGCATCGCCTCATCCACCTCGACACCCGGCGGGCATCCGTCAACGGTCGCCCCCAGAGCGGGACCGTGGCTCTCGCCCCAGGTGGTGACGCGAAAGAGATGTCCGTAGGTGTTCAAGCTCATCAGCGCGCCCTCCTCAGCCGCGCCGGGATACAAGCGCCGCGCCCCCTTGCCAAGCCCTGCACATGCTCCTATCCCTTGGCCCACCTCGGGGTGCTCTGCTGCAGGCAGGGCTGAGATGCCGCATGGCGAACCCGTTGAACCTGAACCGGTTAAGACCGGCGGAGGGAAGGGTCATCACAACGCCCCCTATCCGCCCGTCGCATATGGAGGATGACGCTGTGAAAGCCATCACGTTTGCCACGGGAGTTTTGCTTGCAACCCAGGTTGCCGCAGAGACGCCCGTTCTGACAGTTTACGCGCCCGACTACTTTGCGAGCGATTGGGGACCCGGTCCCGGGATCGAGGCGGCGTTCGAAGAGGTCTGCGCCTGTGATCTGCAGTTCAAGCCGGGTGAGCTTCTTCCGCGGCTGATGCTCGAGGGAAGCCGGACGGAGGCGGACATCGCCATCGGCTTTAACTCGGATGTGTCGAAACGCGCGCGCGAGTCGGGGCTCTTTGCCGAGCATGGCGTGGACACCAGCGGGCTGACGTTACCAGCTGGCGCGAACTGGTCGGACGACACGTTCCTGCCGTTCAACTATGGCCATACGGCGTTCATCTACGACACGACGCGCACGGACGCTGTACCGTCGACGTTTGAAGAGCTGGCGGCCTCGGACGCCTCCATCGTGATCCAGGACCCGCGGTCTTCGATCTCGGGGCTGGCGCTCGTGCTGTGGGTGAAGGCGGTCTACGGCGAGGAGGCGGAGGCCTTTTGGGAGCGGCTCTCCCCGCGTGTGCTGACGGTGACTAAGGGGTGGTCGGAGAGCTACGGCCTCTTCACCGACGGCGAGGCGGACATGGTGCTGAGCTACACAACGTCACCCGCCTACCACATCGTCGCCGAGGAAGATGAGACCAAGAAGGCCGCCATCTTTGACGAGGGGCACTACTTTATGGTCGAGACGGTGGCGAAGCTAGCGGGCACCGATCAGCCTGAACTGGCGGACATGTTCATGCAGTTCGTGCTGTCGGAGACGTTCCAGGAGATGATCCCGACGTCGAACTGGTCCTTCCCCGCCGCGTTGCCGCGGGATCAGTGGCCGGAGGTGTTCCAGACCCTGCCCGCACCGACGGAGGACAAGGTGATCTTTTACTCCGAGGATGAGGCGGCAGCGCTGCGCGAGACCGCGATCGAGGAATGGCGCCGCGCGCTCTCCAGATAATTGCGGCGGGCACCGTCCTTGCGGCGGTGCTCGTGCCTTTGGGGGCCGTGATGTGGCGGGCCGAGGGCTGGGGCCGGTTCGGTCCAGGTGACTGGGCGGCGCTGCGGTTCACGCTTTGGCAGGCGGCGTTGTCGGCGGCGCTGAGTGTGGCTTTGGCCGTTCCGGTCGCGCGCGCTTTGGCAAGGCGGGTGTTTCCGGGACGGGCGGTGTTGATCACCCTCCTCGGGGCGCCGTTCATCCTGCCGACCATCGTGGCGATCTTTGGCCTGCTCGCCGTCTTTGGACAACAGGGGCTGGTGAGCCAGGTGTTGGGGCTCTTTGGCCTACCGCCGATGCAGATCTATGGCTGGCACGGGGTGATCCTGGCGCATGTGTTCTTTAACCTGCCGCTGGCGACGCGGCTGATCCTGCAAGGGTGGCTCGCGGTGCCGGCCGAGCATCTGCGGCTGAGTGCGCAGCTGGGGCTGGGTGCGCGCGCGCGTTGGCAGGTGATCGAGGCGCCGATGTTGCGGGCGGTCGCGCCGGGGGCGTTTGTGGTGATCTTTGTGATCTGCATGTCCTCCTTTGCCGTGGCCTTGACGCTGGGCGGAGGGCCCCGGGCCACGACGCTGGAGCTGGCGATCTATCAGGCGTTCCGGTTCGAGTTCGATCTGGGCCGCGCGGCTTTGCTGTCCCTGGTGCAATTGGTCGTGGCCGGAGGGGCCGCCGCGTTTGCGCTCTGGTGGGGCGTCTCGTCCGGCTTTTCAGCCGGCCTCGACAGGTCCATCGCGTTGCCCGGAGGCAGGCGATGGCTCGACGCGCTTTGGATCGTGCTGGCGGCTGCGTTTCTGCTTGTTCCCCTTGGCGTCGTTTTTGCCCGCGGCATTGGTGGTATGTTGAGCCTGCCGCCGGAGGTCTGGCATGCGGCGGGGCATTCGCTGACGGTGGCGCTGGGGTCGACGGCGTTGACGCTGGCGCTGGCGCTGTGCCTGCTTGGACGGCTGGGTGAAGGCGTGTCGCTGCTCGGGATCGCGATTTCGCCGCTGGTGCTCGGGACTGGGCTCTTTGTGCTGCTGCAACCGTTTGTGCGGCCGTTCGACTTTGCTTTGGTGGTCACGGCGGGAGTGAACGCGCTGATGGCGCTGCCGTTTGTTCTACGCATTCTGCGGCCGGAAGCGGAGCAGATCACGGCAGACTTTACGCGCCTTTCGCAGGGCCTTGGCCTTACGCGGCGGGCTTGGTGGCGCTGGGTGATGCTGCCGCGTCTGCGGCGTCCACTGGGTTTCTCCGCAGGGCTGACGGCGGCGCTGACGATGGGGGACCTCGGGGTCATCGCGCTTTTTGCCGATCCCGACCGCGCGACGCTGCCGCTGATGATGTACCGCCTTATGGGGTCTTACCGGATGGAAGACGCCGCCGCCGCCGCGGTGCTACTGCTGATGCTGTCGCTGGGGCTGTTCTGGCTATGTGATCGGGGAGGACGGGCGCGTGCTTGAGTTTCGGGACGTGACGATCCGCGCGGGGGACTTTGCGCTGCGTGCAGACTGGAGGCTGGAGGCCGGGCAGGTGTGCGCGGTCATCGGGCCATCGGGCGCGGGCAAGTCGACGCTGCTCGGCGCACTGGCCGGCTTTGCCGATGTGACTGAGGGCGACATCCGTTGGGAGGGTGCGCGCGTCGATCAGGCGGAGCCCGCCGCGCGGCCTGTGGCGATGCTGTTCCAGGACAACAACCTGTTCCCGCACCTGACGGCGTTCCAGAACCTGGCCCTGGCGGCCACGGGGTCGGGACGCGTGCCGCGCAGCTTGCAGGGGCGTCTCGAGGCGGCGCTGGCGGACGTCGGGCTGCCGGGCCTCGGGGACCGCAAACCCGCCGCGCTGTCGGGCGGGCAGCAGGCGCGGGTGGCGCTGGCGCGGGTGCTTTTGCAGGACAAGCCGGTGCTCTTGCTCGATGAGCCCTTTGCCGGGCTTGGACCGGCGCTCAAGGACGAGATGTTGGACATGGTCGCGCAAGTTGCGCGGACGCATGGCAAGACGGTGCTGATGGTCACACATGACCCGGCGGACGCGCGGCGGATCGCGCCTGTGACCAGCGTTGTGGTGGAGGGTGTGGCGGAGGCGCCTGCGCCGACGGATACCGTGCTGGACGCGCCGCCCGAGGCTCTGGCACGCTACCTCGGAACCGCGCGCCGGTAGACCCCGAATGGCGGGCGAAGAAAAACCCCCGGTTGCATGGCGCCGGGGGTTTTCATGTTTCGTCAGATCGGGGCGGGTTACTCGCCCTTTTTCACCCGCGCCTTCACCGGCGCCCAGAGGCGCTTGTTGGTGAAGTAGAGCAGCACGGCCAGCACCGTCAGGAAGAGCACGCCGGTGAGGCCCGCTTGCTTGCGCGCCATCATCTTGGGCTCTGCGGTCCACATCAGGAACGCGGCGAGGTCCTTGGCTTGCGCCTCGATCGTGTTGGGGGCGCCGTCGTCGAACTCGACGTCTTCACCCCAGAGCGGCGGCGCCATCGAGATCCAGCCACCCGGGAAGGCGGTGTTCTCGTAGAGGATGGTGCCGGCCTCTTCCTTTTCCTCGCCCGTGTAGCCGGTCAGGAGGGAGGCGATGTATTCCGCGCCGCCCATCCCCTGGAGGAACTGGTTGATGCCGAGGCCGTAGGGACCGTGGAAGCCTGCGCGTGCCTTCGCCATGAGGCTGAGATCGGGTGCGCCTGCGCTTTCGACAGCCGGAAAGTGGTCGTTCGGCGCGGCGGGACGGAAGTCGTCCAGCTCGGCGTCATACACTTCAAAGTTGTCGGCAGCGTACTGGCGCACCTGCGCTTCGGTGAAGCCCGGGCCGCCTTCGTCCGCGAGCGTGCGCAGCGGCACGTACTGCAGACCGTGGCAGGCGGCACAGACCTGGGTGTAGACCTTGAGCCCGCGCTGGAGCTGGTTCTGGTCGAACGACCCGGTGAGCCCCTCGAAGGAGAACTCGTAGTCGATGACTTTACCAGCCTTGCCAGCAGCGAGGACCGGTCCCGCTGCCAGCGACAGAGCGACGGCAGCGGCGGTGAGTTGTTTCAAAACCATCAGTGGGTCCTCTTATTCAGCCGGGGTTGCCACGGGAGCGGCACCGCCGTCGTCCTTGGACTTGCCGTAGTGGGCTTTAAAGTCCTCTTCGATGGTCTCGGGCTGCGGCAGCGGCTTCTCGATCACGCCGAGGAGCGGCAGGATCACGAGGAAGTACGCAAACCAGTAGGTCGAGCCGATCAGGGCGATGTAGGGGTAGATGCCTTCGGCCGGCATCGCGCCCACCCAGGTCAGCACCACGAAGTTCACCACGAACACCCAGAACCACCACTTGAACATCGGGCGGTAGCGGCCGGAGCGGACCGACGACGTGTCGAGCCACGGCGCCAGGGCCATCACTGCGATTGCGCCGAACATGGCGAGCACGCCGAAGAAGGTCGAGTCGACGATCCCGAAGGTGATCCAGTTGGCCGCGATCACGATCCAGACTTCACCGTCGAAGGCCCGCAGGATGGCGTAGAACGGCAGGAAGTACCATTCGGGCACGATATGTGCCGGCGTCGCCAGGGCGTTGGCCTCGATGTAGTTGTCGGGGTGGCCGAGGTAGTTCGGCATGAAGCCGACGACCGCCCAGAAGACCACCAGGATCACCACGAGGGCAAAGAGGTCCTTGATCACGAAGTACGGCCAGAACGGCAGCGTGTCCTTCTCGGCGTCCGCCTTGGAGGTGCGGCGCACTTCGACACCGGTCGGGTTGTTGTTGCCCGTGGTGTGGAACGCCCAGATGTGTACGATCACGAGGCCGAGGATCACGAAGGGCAAGAGGTAGTGCAGCGAGAAGAAGCGGTTGAGCGTGGCGTTGTCCACGGCGGGCCCGCCGAGCAGCCAGGCCTGGATCGCCTCACCCACGAACGGGATCGCACCAAAGAGGCCGGTGATCACGGTCGCGCCCCAGAAGGACATCTGACCCCAGGGCAGAACGTAGCCCATGAAGGCCGTTCCCATCATCAGCAGGTAGATCAGCATGCCGATGATCCACGTGATCTCGCGCGGCGCCTTGTAGGAGCCGTAGTAGAGACCGCGGAAGATGTGCGCATAGACCGCCACGAAGAAGAGCGAGGCGCCGTTCATGTGGATATAGCGCATCATCGCGCCGCCGTTCACGTTGCGCATGATGTGCTCGACCGAGGCAAAGGCCATGTCGACATGCGGCGTGTAGTGCATGACCAGGATGATGCCGGTCACGATCTGCATCACGAGGCAGAAAACGAGGATGATGCCCCAGATCCACATCCAGTTCAGGTTCTTGGGCGTGGGGATCATCAGTGTGTCGTAGAGAAGCCCGGCGATGGGCAGGCGCTTGTGCAGCCACTTTTCGCCCGAGGACTTCGGTTCGTAATGGTCGTGGGGAATACCACCCATGAGTGCAGTCCTTTCTTAACCGAGGAGAATGGTCGAGTCGTCGACGAAGGAGGCCGTCGGGATCGGAAGGTTTTGCGGCGCGGGCCCGCGGCGGATCCGGCCAGCCGTGTCGTAGTGCGAGCCGTGGCAGGGGCAGAACCACCCGCCGGAGCCGTCGGGGCCGACAAAGTCGCCCGCGTTGTCGATCGGAACGCAGCCGAGGTGCGTGCACACACCGGTCATCACCAGCCACTCACCCGCTTCGTCGAGCGTGCGGTTGGCATCCGACGCATCCGCGCCTTCGGCATTGGCGTTGCGCGCGACCTGGTCGGGCAAGTCCGACAGGTCGACCTCACGCGATTGTGCGATCTCGGACTCGGTGCGGCGCCGGATGAACACCGGCTTGCCGAGGAAGAGCACGCGCAGCTGGGTGCCAGGCTCGACACCAGAGATGTCCACGCGCATGGTCGACATGGCGCGCACATCCGCCGACGGGTTCATCTGATTGACCATCGGCCAAATCGCTGCGCCGGCCACGACCGCCCCTGCACCGCCCGTGGCGTAGTAGAGGAAGTCCCGGCGTGTGCCTGCGTGATCGTCTGCGTGGGACACGAGGATACTCCGTTTGTTGTATGGCCGACCGGCGGCCAGGATCGCAACGTGACGGGAATCCCGCCAGCTTCGCGCGGATGTAGCGTGCAGACCCGCCAGCGTCCAGCGGACAAACGCGCGCAGGGCTGTTGCGGATCGGTCACTGTTGCCGCAGCGCGAGAGGCCACCTATGTTTGCATCAACGCCAAACATGCGTGCTGCTCAACATGATCCGACATCTCCTTGCTTGTGCCTCCGTGGCCTCATCCGTTGTTTTCCTCTCCGCGGCGCCTGCCGTGGCAGAATTCGAGTTGGGCGTCTACAGCGGCATCCAGACCGCGCCGCATTCGCGCATCACGGGCGAGTTGCCGTCCGGCGCGGAGTTCGACGAGCTGATTGGCTGGGAAGGCCGGTCGTTCCAGATGCCGCCCTACTACGGCCTGCGCGGCACGTGGTGGACGTCGGAGACTTTGGGCTTTGGCCTCGAGTTCACGCATTCCAAGGTCTACGCGCCCGAGGACGAGGCCGAGGCGGCGGGGTTCGACAATCTCGAGTTCACCGACGGGATCAACATCCTGACGATCAACGTAATGCGCCGCTGGCCGGACCTCTGGGCGGACGGCGCGCTGACACCCTATGTGGGCGGCGGCATCGGCGTTGCGATCCCGCATGTGGACGCGGACCCCACGAACGGCGACGACACGTTCGAGTACCAGTTCACCGGCCCCGCCCTGCGCCTGACGGCGGGCATGTCCTACGATCTGAGCGAGCGGGTCGGCGTGTTCGGCGAGTACCAGTTCACGCACTCGCGCAACGAGGCCGAGCTCGAGGATGGTGGCAACCTCGAGACCAACATCAACACGAACGCGCTGAACTTCGGGATCAACCTCAAGTTCTGAGCGGTAAGGTGGGCAGATGCCCACCTTACGGTGCTGCGCCTATGGCAGACGTCCCTACACCTGATACCACACGAGCAAAAATGAAAGCGCCCGCCTGACAGGCACTGTCAGGCCGCGCCGTTCCGCCCCCTGGGGCGGCGCGATTGCGCCACCCCGCTGGACGGCGCGTGAACAACCATTTCAAAATGACGAGGTTTCAGATGGTCTACTTTAGCCGGGCTCGGTGGCCTGCATCGACGCGCGTGCGGCGAAGCCTTCGAACCAGGCTGAGAGCAGCGGGCGACCGGCGCGCCAGTCGCGGGCCGGATGGCGGAAGTCGAGGTAGCCGAGCGCACAGCCGACCGCGATGTGGCTGGCGTCGAGCGGGCCGGTCAGGTGGCTCATCCAGCGCGCCTCGAGCGTGTCCAGTGCGCGGGCAACCTTGATCCACTGCGCCTCGACCCAGCCGTCGAACTGCTTGTCTTCGGGCCGGACCCGGGCCTCGTAGACCATGAGAACCGCCGCCTCCATCATGCCGTCGGCAGTCGCCTCGAGCGTGAGCGTCTCCCAGAGGCGTGCCTCGGGGTAAAGGCCGGCGTCCGCGCGCGCGTCGAGGTAGCGGCAGATCACCCGGCTGTCGTAGAGCGTCACGCCGTCTTCACGCGTCAGCGCCGGGATCTTGCCCAGCGGGTTGGCCGCGTTGAGCGCGTCGTCGCCGGCGACCGGCGTGATCGCCACTGGCGCGTCTTCGACATCATCCGTCTGCCCTGTCTCGTGCAGGAGGACCTTGACCTTGCGCACGAAGGGGGACGCGGCGGCTTGGTAGAGTTTCATACTGTAGGCTCCTTATCCGGGGGATCGCGCATCCACGCGGCGAGGTGGTCCGTGGCTAGGCCGATCCCGGCGGCAGCCACGCCATCCGCCGCGGCAAGGCGCGCGGCATCGGGTTTGTTCTGGTTGAGTTTCCAGGTGCTGTCGATGTTTGCGATCGTCAGCTTGACCGGCCCGATCGTGCGCATCATCCGCGCCATCAGATCGACAGGCATCTTGTCCGTGGTCCAGGGCAGCTTGGGCGCGGTGAGCCCTTCGAAATGCGCGCTTTGCGCATCCAGGGTTTCGCGCAAAGTGTCGTCCGGCAGACGTTCGGCAGTGCCGGAAAGGTGCACGGACAAGTAGTTCCAGGTCGGGACCTGGTCGTCGATGCCGTACCAATCCGGTGAGACGTAGCCATGCGGGCCGGTGACCAGCAGTGTGGCCTGCACCGGCTCTTTCATCGCGCGCCAGACCGGGTTCGAGCGCAAGAGGTGGATGCGTGCGCTTTGGCCGTCCTCGGCGAGCAGGAACGGCGCCTGCGCGATCACGGGCAGGCCGTCTTGGGCGATGATGAGGGCTCCGAAACCCTGTTCGCGCGCGAAGGCGAGGTTCACGGCATCGGGATGCCCGCGGAAGATCGAGTTGGGGTGCATGGCGCCAGAATGCCCAGCGCCGGGATGATGTCCAGTGCGGGATTTGAGTTTATTTGGGAAGATGAAGGAGCTTTAGCCGCGCGCCCGGAGCGTCTGGCCGGAGGTCCCGGTGATCGTGGTCTGGACGATCTGACCTTCGGGCTGGGGCGCCTTGAAAGCGACTTCGGCAAAGTGGCGGGTCCGGCCCATGTGTGGGTTTTCCATGAGCACATCGTGGGTCTGGCCGACCTGTGCCGTGAGGTGGCGCAGGACGGCGGTTTGGCCGGCGGCGCGGAGTGCGGCGGCACGATACTTGATCGTGGGGCCGTCGACCTGCGGCATGCGGGCCGCGGGCGTGCCGGGGCGCGGGGAGTAAGGGAAGACGTGCAGCCAGGTGAGGTCGCAGTCCTCGACGAGCCGCAGCGAGTTTTCGAACATCGCATCCGTTTCGGTGGGAAAGCCCGCGATGATGTCCGCGCCAAAGGTCATGTCGGGACGGAGCCGCCGTGCTTCGGTGCAGAAGGCGATGGCGTCCGCGCGCAGATGCCGCCGTTTCATCCGTTTGAGGATCATGTCGTCGCCGGCCTGCAGGCTGAGGTGCAGGTGCGGCATCAGCCGCGGCTCGGTCGCGATGGCCTGCATGAGGCTCTCGTCCACCTCGATGCTGTCGATCGAGGAGATGCGCAGGCGCGGCAGGTCAGGGACCAGTTTGAGGATTCGCAGCACCAGATCGCCGAGGCGCGGCTGGGCGGGCAGGTCCGCGCCCCAGGACGTCATGTCGACGCCGGTCAGCACCACTTCGTTGAAGCCGCGCTGCACAAGGCGTTTGATCTGGTCCACGACCACCCCCGCCGGGACAGAGCGCGAGTTGCCGCGGCCGTAGGGAATGATGCAGAACGTGCAGCGGTGATCGCAGCCGTTCTGGACCTGGACATAGGCGCGCGAGCGCGTGCCGAAGCCGTCGATCAGGTGGCCTGCGGTTTCGGTGACGGACATGATGTCGTCGACCTGGACCGGCTCGCTGGCGCCGGTGCCGAAGGCGTCCCACGTGGCGGGCAACATCTTGTCCGCGTTGCCGAGGACGTGGTCGACCTCGTCCATGGCGGCAAAGCTGCCTGGGTCGATCTGGGCGGCGCATCCAGTGACGATGACGCGCGCGTCCGGGTTTTCGCGGCGCAGCTTGCGGATGTCCTGGCGCGCCTTGCGCACGGCCTCAGCGGTCACGGCGCAGGTGTTGACGACAACAGTGTCGGTCAGGCCGGCGCCCTCCGCAAGGTCCTGCATGGCTTGCGTCTCGTAGGCGTTGAGGCGGCAGCCGTGGGTGGAGAACTTGAGGCTCATCGGTGTGCGGCGAGAAAGTCGGGCGTGAGCGTGCCGGAGGCCACGTGGGCGGTGTCGCCTGTCATCCAGACGCCATCCTCGCGCCAGTCGATCCAGAGCGTGCCGCCGTCGAGGTCGATCCGCACCTTGCGCCCGGTCAACCCGCGCCGCGCGGCGGCGACTGCAACCGCGCAGGAGGATGAACCAGAGGCGAGGGTGACGCCCACGCCCCTCTCCCACACGCGCATGCGGAGGTGATCGGGGGCGATGACCTCGACGAACTGGACGTTGGTGCGTTCGGGGTAGAGCGGGTGGTGCTCGATCTCCGGTCCCCGGGCTTCGAGAGCGATTGCGTCCACGTCGTCCACGAAGAACGTGCAGTGCGGGTTGCCCATGCCGGTCGCGGTGGGCGCGCCGGGGATCGGCAGCTCGAGCGTGTCCATCGCCTGGGCCAGCGGAATATCCTGCCAGTCGAGCTGGGGTGCGCCCATGTTGACCGACACGAGGTCTCCGTCGCGGCGGGCGGCAAGCTGTCCGCGGTCGGTGGAGAGGTCAAGCGCGTCTGTGCCTGTCTCGTCCATGATGTAGCGCGCGATGCAGCGTGTGGCGTTGCCGCAGGCCGCCGAGGTCGAGCCGTCCTGGTTGTAGAAGGTCAGGTGTATCTCGCCCGCGCGTTCCTCGATCACCGCCAGCTGGTCAAAGCCGATTCCACGGTGACGGTCTCCGATGGCGGTCACGAGGCGGGGTGTCAGGACGTCCAGCACACCACCAGTGGGCGCATCCAGCACAGGACCTTGGCGTGCATCCAGCACGACGAAGTCGTTGCCGAGCCCGTGCATCTTCATGAACGGCAGACCGGAGTGCGAGGCGTGTCCCATGCGCCGCGATATACGGGGGCAAGTGCGGCAATTCCACCCCGTGCGCGCGAATGTCCGCAGAGGGGGGTTGACCGCATCGGGCGCTGTTTCTAAACCGCCGCTCGTGGGCCGTTAGCTCAGTTGGTAGAGCAACTGACTTTTAATCAGTGGGTCGTAGGTTCGAATCCTACACGGCTCACCACTGATACCCTCCGACATGTGTGCAAAAGCGTGTTGAGAACATGCGAAAGCCGTGGCTTTGGCTGAAGCCGCGCAGCCGTGACTTGCCTAGCTCTCCAGTCCGAGCATCGCGCGCGCCTCATCCGGGGTGGCGACCGTGCGGCCGGCCGCGAGGACGGCATCCACCGCGCGGCGCACGAGCGCGGCGTTGGAGGGGGCGAGGGTTGTGCGGTCCAGCCGGACGTTGTCTTCGAGCCCGGTGCGCAGGTGCCCGCCCCGCTCGGCGGCCCACCTGTTGAGCGGCAGCTGCTGCGCACCGATGCCGGCAGCACACCACTGCGCGTGCGGCGCGCGCGCCTCGATCACATCGACCAGCATGTCAAAGACGGCGCGGTCGGCGGGCAAGGCGTTCTTCACCCCCATGACGATCTGGATGTAGAGCCGGCCGGGCAGCATGCCCGCCTTGTGCAACGCAATGGCGTTCAGGATGTGGCTGAGGTCGAATGCCTCGATCTCCGGCGTGATACCGTGCATGGTCATCTCGCTCGCAAGCCAGGCCACGAGGTCCGGCGCGTTCTCGTAGACGCGGGTGGGAAAGTTGACCGACCCAACCGACAGCGACGCCATGTCGGGGCGGAGGGAGAGCATCCCGCCGCGGTCGCGCCCGGCGCCGGAGCGGCCACCGGTCGAGACCTGCAGGATCATGCCGGGACAATGCCGCCTGAGCCCCTCGAGCAGTGCGGCAAAGCGGGCGGGATCGGAGGTCGGCTGGCCATCCTCCTGCCGCACGTGGCAATGCGCGATGCTGGCGCCGGCCTCGAACGCGGCGTGCGTGCTCTCGATCTGCTCGCCAATGGAGATCGGCACCGCGGGATTGTCCGACTTTTGCGGCAGGGAGCCGGTGGTGGCGACGCAGATGATGGCGGGTTTCATGGGCGTTCCTTGTGGGCTATGCGGTGTCTAGGCCGGCTGGGTCCGCGGTGTCGCCGTATCAGGGCATACCCGCCGCGCCGGCGTGTCACTCGGCGGCGAGGCGCGCCGGGTCCGGCATGGGGCCAAGCGGCACGATCCCGCTCGGGTTGAGGGCCTTGATCGAATAATAGCCGGTCTTGATGTGGGTCATGTTCACGGTGGCCGCGACCTCGGGGATGCGCAGCATCCTGTCGAGGTGGCGTTGCAGATGCGGGTGGTCCGCGATGCGGCTGAGGTTCGTCTTGAAGAGGCCGTGGTAGGCGGCGTCGAACCGCACCGTGGTGACGAAGAGGCGGATGTCGCTTTCGGTCAGCCGGTCACCAAAGAGGAAGGCGCGCCCGTCCGAGAGCCGCGCCTCGAGCCGGCTGAGTGCGTCGAAGACGGCGGTGACGGCCTCTTCGTAAGCGCGTTGGGACGTGGCGAAGCCGGCCTTGTAGACGCCGTTGTTGAGCGTGTCGTAGAGCCAGGCATTCAGGGCGTCGATCTCACTGGCGCGGCCTTGAGGGTAGAGGGCGTATGCGCTTGGCGCCAGCCCGGCAAAGGCGGTGTCGAACATGCGCAGGATGTCGGCGCTTTCGTTGTTGACGATGGTGCCGCGGGCTTTGTCCCACAGGACCGGCACGGTGGCGCGCCCGGTGTAGGACGGCGCGGCGCGGGTGTAGATCTCGTGCAGGTGGCGCGCGCCCATGAGGGGGTCCCGCGAGGCGCCGGGAAAGTCGCCAAAGCGCCAGCCCTCGTCGGTCAGGAAGGGCTCAAGGACGGTCACCGGGATGAGGTCCGTCAGGCCATTGAGGCTGCGCGCAATCAACGTCCGCGAGGCCCAGGGGCAGATGAGCGCGACGTAGAGGTGGTAGCGTCCCGCCTCGGCCTTGAAGCCGCCGGTGCCGGTGGGACCGGGGCTGCCGTCCGGGGTGATCCAGTTGCGAAAGCTGGAGGTCTGCCGGACAAAGCGGCCTTCGCTGTCCTTGGCCTGCACCGGGTGCCAGTTGGCCGTCCATGTCCCGTCGATCAGCATGGGTGCGCTCCTTTTGGCGTAAGGGTGACGCGCACGCCGGAGGGGGCCTCGAGCACCTGAGGTGCCGCGACATCTGCGGCGATGGTCAGCGCCGAGAGGCCGGCCATCCCGGCGCGCCGGGGCGGCTGGCCGCCGCTCGTCCAGACGTTGGCGGCGATCTGGTGGTGGTAGCCCCCTGCTCCAAAGAAACTGGCACCGGGATAGCGTGCGGTCACCTCCATCCCGAGCGCGGTCCAAAAGGCTTCGGCGGCGGGAATGTCCGTGGTCCTCAGGTGGACGTGGCCGATACACATGTCGCGGGGCGCTGCCCTCCAGACCGAACGGGCTGATAGACTGGCGAGGTCGAGGCGCAGGCTCGGCATGTGGAGCGCCCCGTCCGCATCCGTCCAAGCCGTGACAGGGCGATCGGCATAAAGCTCGATCCCGTTGCCTTCGGGGTCGTCGAGGTAGAGCGCTTCGGAAACGTTGTGATCCGACGCGCCGTAGGGAAAGACCCCATAGCTCGCCGCGTGCCGCAGCCAGGTGCCGAGGTCCGCACGGTCAGGGACGAGAAAGGCCGTGTGAAAGAGGCCCGGCGTTCGAGAGTTTTGCGGCTCTGCTCCTGTGTCCAGCTGTAGCGTCAGAAGGGGCCGCTCGGTGCCAAGTGTGGTCGCGGTCGCCGTGCTGTCCAGAACGGTCAGCCCGATCACATCGCGGTAAAAGTGGACCATGCGGGGCAAGTCGCGCACTACAAGCGTCACGCTGGCAATCGACAGGGGTGCGGTGGCCAGATCAAAGCGGGGGTGTGGGTCGTGGATCATCTGCGATCCTCCTTGGCTGAAAAGGTGCGCCGCGCGTGGCAGCGCACCGGGCAGGCGTCAGGCCGCAACTGCGCGGACGGAGGCTTTGGGAAGGCGGAGAGCAGCCGCGCCCGGGCCTGTCAGCGCAAGCGCGAGCTGGACCGCCGCCCAGAAGACCGGGAATGCCCAGCCTCCGTTCTCGTTGGAAAAGAGCCAGCCGTTGCCGGCATGCACCCAGGCCGCCCCGATCAGCATCGGAACGAGCGCAAGCGAGACGAAACGCACGGCGATCCCCAGGATCAGGGCGAGCCCGCCCAAAAGCTCGGCTGCGATCACGGCGTAGGCGAGGGCTCCGGGCAGGCCGAGGCTTTCGAAAAAGCCGACGGTGCCGGGGATGGTGAACACGAACACTTTAAGGAGGCCGTGTGCGAGAAACAGCAGCCCGGTCGACACGCTCAGGGCAAAGGCGGCATAGGTGGCGGTCTTGAGATAAATCATCAGGATGGTCCTTTGATTCAGTGAGAGATGTGAGGATCAGCGCGACAGCCAGGCGGGCACGATCTGCGTGCCCTGACCCAGCATGTAACCGAACTGGATGTTGAGCGCGGCAAGCGGCTCGAGGTAGCGCGCATTGGCCAGCGCGCCGGCATCGACCGGGTCAAAGCCGCCATCGCACGCAAGGCCGAGCACGACGTCTTTCGCCGCTGTATCGTCCGCCGCCACAAAGGCCGGCGCCTTGCGTCCGCCAAAGTCGAGACCCTCCGCGTAGACTTGCGCAAAGACGGTGTTGAACGCCTTGACGACGGTGGCGCCGGGAAGCGCGCGCTGGATCTCTTCGGCGGCGGACGTGTCGTGTCCAAGCGTGAGGCCGGAGAAATCCGCGGTCAGCGGATTGGTGACATCGATGACGATCTTGCCGTCGAACGCGGCTGTGGCGCCAAGTATCAGCGCGGCCTCGAAAGGCAAGGCAAACAGGATGACGTCTGCGGCGGAGACGGCAGTGGGAATGTCTGCCGCCTGCACCCGGATGCCGGCCTCAGCGTGGAGCGTCTCGGCAAGCGCCTCGGCCTTGTCCAAAGTGCGCCCTGCAAGGGCGACGCCGTGGGACGTCCTGCCAAAGGTGCGTGCGAGGCCGGATGCGATGTTGCCCGTGCCGATGATTGCGATGTTCATGGGGTTACCTGACTTTGCGAGGGGAGATTGCCCCCGACCGCGCGGGAGGGACGCGGCCGGGGACGAGGGGGGCGCGGCGCCTCAGCGCGTCACGCCAAAGGGATCGGCGACCAGCGGCGCCTCACCCGCGTTGTTCCAAAAGTTCTGCAGCACGAAGCCGTATTCCGGCAGGTGGTTCACGAACGGGTCGAGCATGGCCGTCGCGGTGTCCGTCTTCCAATCGGCCTGCAGCTCGGCACCCAGCGCAAAGACGGACTGCAGCTCAGCGCCCGCCGCCGACATGCGCGCCATCGCGGCGTCCGCCTCGTAGGCCGACCAGGCACCCGACGCGTCCACGACAGGGTGCACATGCGCAATCCCGTCGTTCAGCATCGAGAGCACCGGAAAGATCACGCAGGTCCCGATCGTCACACCCGAGACGATCACATGGGTGCGCCCGGTCTCCTCCATCAGATCGAGGAGCGCACGGCGAAAGGTCGGGTCCGCATAGGCGTTGATGATCCCGGTGCGCCGGTAGATCGGCGCGTCCGCGAAGATCTCCTTGAGCTCGGGCAGGATGTCGCCGTTCTGCCACTGTGCGTTCGAGGTGGTCAGCAGGACCGGGATATCGAGCGCATCGGCGATCTTGGCGAGGCCGACCACGTTGTTCTTGTACTCCGAGAGCGCGTTGAAATCGCGGATGCCGGCCATCAGTCCGATCTGGTGATCGATAAAGAGCATGATCGCATTGTCCGGCGTCGGCGGCACGTAGGCGTAGGTGCCATTGGCCAAGGCCGCGTCGGCGCCGATTTCGGGGGCGAGATAGCCGTCGGTGATTGGGCTGACGATGTCGGCGGGGCGGTCCTGCGCGCTGGCAGCGGTGGCCGCGAGGGTGAAAAGCGCGGAGGCGACAAGTGCGGAGGTGACGAGGGATTTCATCGGGTGCATTCCTTTGTGTGCTGTGACCGGACAGGCGGCAGCGGCGCGGGCAACGTCACCCGGGCCATCAAGAGGGCGTCACGGGCGATGCCGTGCGCGGGAGGCCTGAGGGGCGCGATGGGCGTGGGGTGCGTCTGGCGCATGGCCGTGGTCCTTTCTGGTTTCGGCAGATCGCGATGAGGGCTTGGCGCCGGGAGGTGTCTCGGCTGCGCCCGTCTCGCTGTCTGTGATCCCAAGATGGCGGCTTTGATTACGGCGATAAACGTCTCTATTGACGAATGACTTTCGCCAAAATATTCACAATAAATGGACACGATCGACGGAATGCGCACCTTCGTGGCAGCGGTGGAGACAGGCTCCTTCACCGCCGCGTCGGACCGTCTCGGCATCTCGAAAAAGCTGGTGAGCAAGTACGTCGGCCAGCTCGAGGACCGGCTCAGAACCAAGCTTTTGCACCGCACGACGCGGCAGCTGGGACTGACGGAAACCGGCGAGCGCTACTACGCGCAATGCACCCGTGTGCTGGAGCAGTTCGACGCGCTCGAGGCCGGGATCAAAGGCGGGCGTGCCGAGATGTCGGGCGAGCTGCGTGTCTCGGCGCCGGCCAGCTTTGGCGCGCTCTACGTGCAGCCGCTCCTGATGGAGTTCCAGGCGCAGCACCCGAACATTTCCGTCAACACCCAGCTCAGCGACCGCTACGTCGACATGGCCGAGGAAGGGTTCGACCTCGCCATCCGTATCGGCACGCTCAGCGACACGTCGATGATCGCCCGGCGGCTTGCCACGACCGAACTCTGGGCGGTCGCGGCGCCAGACTATCTCGCGGCATCCGGCACCCCGTCCCATCCGCGCGATCTTAAGGGACATGCCTGCGTCCGCGACACCAACCTGCGGTCCGGGTCCGGCTGGCCGTTTGTGATCGACGGCGTGTCTCGCCGCGTCGCCGTGCAAAGCACCTTTGCAGTCAACAGCGCCACGGCGTCCCGTGACCTCGCGATAGCTGGCAAGGGGCTGGCACTTTGCCCCGACTATGCCGTGGCGCAGGACATCTCGGCCGGCCGGCTGGCGCGTGTCCTCGCGGATTTTGCATCCCTCCGGCTCGACATCCACGCGGTCTACCTCGACGCCCGGTACATGCCGCCGCGCGTGCGCGCCTTCATCGACCACTTGAGCGCACGGTTCTCGGAACTCGAAAGCTGGGCGACGTTTCTGGACGCTTGACGGGCAGAGAGGCGCCTATTTCACGCGACCGTAGACCTGATTGAAGCTCGCCAAGATCAATGCACCCGCCTGACAGGCACTGTCAGGCCGCGTCATGCTGACGGCATGCCTCTGGCATGACCCGCCCCCGTCAAACCGAAGGTTTGCCTCCGGCAAAACGGGCGGCGCGATGCGCCACCCCTCGGGTCGGCGCGTGCACAACCGTTTCGAAGGGATCAGATTTAAAGTCACCTCCTTTATCCCTCGTCGCCCGGACACCTGCGCTGCGTGGGAAAGAGCGTCGGCATACCGCGCGCCCGCAAGGCGCCCCAGATGCCGCGCCGGTCCACCAGCATGACCGCGATGGCCGTCAGGCCAAGCCCGATCAGGTACCAGGTCCCGTAATCGGCAAAGGTCTCGCGCAGGAAAAAGAACACGAGCACCCCGACGATAGGCCCCTCGATGGTCCCGATCCCGCCGATCACGACGATAAAGATCACAAACGCCGTCCAGTCGTTCACGCTGAACGCCGCCTCCGGCGAGATGCGCAGCTTTTGCAGAAAGATGAATGCGCCTACCGCCGCCGTGAAGCCCGCAGTCCCGACGTAGACGAGGAACGTGACCCGGCGCGTCGGCACGCCAAGGCTCTCGGCCGCCTCGCCGCTGTCCCGGATCGCCGTGAGCGCCAGCCCCCAGCGCGAGCGCAGCAGCAGCCACACGCCCAGCACCGACGCCACGGCAAGGCCAAGCGCGATCCAGAACATCACGTATTCACGCATCATGCGCCCGTCCGCGAGCGACTTGGCAATGGCCGTCGGCAGCGACGTGCCCGAGCCTCCCCCCAGCGCCGGGACCTGCGCAAAGCCCAGCCGATAGACCTCCGCGATCACCCAAGTGCCGATCGCGAAATAAGCGCCCTGCAGGCGAAAGGCGATCCATCCGGTCGGCACCGCCAGCAGCATCGTCAAAAGCGCTGCCACCGGCATCGCGATCAGCGGGTGCAGCCCGAGGAACATCGCGAGCGCGAAAAAGAGGTAGCCGCCCAGCCCGACAAACGCCTGCTGCCCGACCGAGATCAGACCGGTGTACCCGGCCAGCAGGTTCCACATGCTCGCCAGCGCGAGAAAGCTGAAAAGCTCCATCATCAGCCGCAGGTCCGCGCGCCCCGCCCACAGCGGCGCCGCCGCCAGCGCGGCGATCAGCACAGCCAGCGCCAACGGCGCGAAACCGCGGAACATGGCCCGGCCTGCGCGGCCCTTTTGGCCAGAACCGGGGGCAAGGATCGTTGCATCACGCATCAGACGGCACCTTTCGGCATGAGGCCCTGCGGACGCAGCACCAGGATCAAGAGAAAGACGAGATGGCCCGCGAGCACCTGAAACCCGGGGTCGATATACCCGCCCAAGGTCTGCGCAACGCCGAGGATGATCCCGCCCAGCAAGGTCCCCCAGAGGTTGCCCATGCCGCCGATGATGACCGCCTCGAAGGCAAAGAGCAGGCGCGACGGTCCCATGGTCGGGTCAAAGTTCGTCTTCATCGCCATGAGGATACCCGCAATCCCGACAACCGCGCTGGCCAGCATCGTGGCAAGCGCAAAAGCATGCGCGTTCGAGCCGCCCATCAGCGGGACGATCTCCGGATCGTCCGAGGTGGCGCGCAGGAGCCGCCCGAGCGCCGTCCAATAAAAGACCAGATGCAGCGCGCCGATCACGGCGACGGCCACCACGAACATCAAAAGGGGCAGCGCTCCCACCGCGATCTCCTCGCTCAGGCGCAGCGACGCCGTCTCGAATGCGCCGGGCGAGATCCGCTGGCTGTCGGCGCTGTAGACCTCGAGGAGGCTGTTCTGCAGCACGATCGAGATGCCGAAGGTCACGAGGATCGGCGGCAAGATGTCCTTGCCCAGCACCCGGTTCAGCAAGAGCCGCTGCCCGCCGTACCCCGCCAGCCCCATGACCAGCACGACGAGGCCGACGCCCGCAAAAGGGTGCAGCCCCAGCATCAGCACGGCCGTAAAGATCAGGTAGGCGGCAACCACGATGAAATCGCCATGGGCGATGTTCACGAACCGCATGACCCCGAACATCAGCGACAGCCCGGCGGCAAAAAGCGCGTAGAGACCGCCCAGCAAGATGCCCTGAACGATGACGTTGACCAAATCCATCAGGCGGCCTCCTCTGTTCCGAAATACGCCTCGGCAATGCGGTCGAGGCTCAGCGCGTCGGCCGCCCCTTCGAGCGTCACGCGCCCGTCCTGCATGCACAGGATGCGGTCCGCCGACGCCTTGGCGCGGTGCACGTCCTGCTCGACGATGATGAGCGCAGTCCCGTGCGCGCGGATTTGCGGCAGCGCCGCGTAAATGTCGTGCACGACCTTGGGGGACAGCCCCAGGCTCAGCTCGTCGCAGAGCAGCAGCCGCGGGTTCGACATCAGCGCACGGCCCACCGCCACCATCTGCTGCTGACCGCCCGAAAGCGCCGTGCCGAGGTTCCGGCGCTTGGCCGCGAGATCGGGGAAAAGATCGTAGACCTGCTCCAGCGACCACGGCCCCGTCCGAGCGCCAAGCGCGCCGATCTGCAGATTCTCCTCGACCGTCAGCGACGCAAAGAGGCGCCGCCCCTCCGGCACCATCGCGATGCCCTTGCGGTGGATCATCTCGGGCCGGAGCCCGGACAGGTCCTGACCTGCGAACGTCACCGACGCGTCCCGCGCCGGCAAGAGCCCGGTGATCGTCTTGAGCAGAGTCGACTTGCCGGCCCCGTTTGCGCCCACGATGGCCAGCACATCGGCGGCATGAAGCGTGAACGAGACCCCGAAGAGCGCCTGAAACGCGCCGTACTGCGCGGTGGCGTCCCGCACCTCAAGCAGCGGTTGCGACATCGTCTGATCCTCCCAGGTAAATCTCCCGCACATCGGCACGCGACAGGACGTCGTCCGGCGCGCCGTCGGCAATCAGTCGCCCCCGGTCGAGGACCAGCAGGCGCTCGACCACTTGCGTGAGCGCATGCAGCACGTGCTCGATCCAGAGGATCGCGACGCCGTCCTCCCTCAGCTGCCGGATCAGCGCGACAAGCGCATCGCACTCGGCATGGGTGAGCCCTCCCGCGATCTCGTCGAGCAAAAGGAGCCTCGGGTTCGTCGCCATGGCGCGCGCCAGCTCGAGGCGCTTGCGCTCGAGAAGGCTCAGCGCGCCCGCCATTTGGTCCGCCTTGGCCAAAAGCCCGGTCTGCGCGAGCACGTCGCGGCACCGCGCCTTTCTGCCTCGCGCGCCTGTGTCTCCGAAAGAGGCCGCGACCAGCAGATTTTCAAAGACGCTCATCCCCACGAAGGGATGCGGGATCTGGAACGAGCGCCCGATCCCGCGGCGGCACCTCTGAGAGGCCGGCAACGCGGACACGTCCTGCCCGAGAAAGGCGACGGTGCCTGCCGAAGGCGCCAGCGTCCCGGCGATCAGCGCAAAGAGCGTGCTCTTGCCCGCGCCGTTGGGACCGAGGATCCCGACCGCCTCACCTGGCTCCAGCGCAAAGGTCACGTCGTCCGTGACTTTGAGTGCGCCGAAGGATCGGCTGAGGCCCTGAGCTTGCAGAAGTGATGTCATAACGCGTCCTCCCGACCCCAAAAGGCACGCGGGACGCCCGCGCACGCAATACCCGCGCCGGTCTCGCGTCATACCTGAGACGTGCATCTGGACGCTGCGTGATACCCTCTGGGTAAGCCGCGATACTGCCCGGGGTATAGGTTTTGCCGGCCCCGGCAGGCACAGTCAGAGGCACAGTCGGTCGCACCGAAAATGGTGCCGACACAGATACGGCGGCTTTAAACGGGAGGGCCTCATGCGCAACATCACACTCGACAACATCACGGAGGCCGTCGTCGGCTCCATGTCCACGGAAATCGCCCCGCGCAACCGCGAGGTCATGGCGTCGCTGCTCAAACACGTGCACGCCTTCTGCAAGGACGTGAACCTGAGCCACGCCGAATGGCTGCAGGCGTGCGAATTCATGCGCCGCGCGGGCGACATCTCGGACGACGCACGCAACGAATTCATCCTGATCTCCGACATCCTCGGCGTCGAGGTCCTGGTCGACATGCTCGATCACAAGGTGACCCATGGCGAAAGCGAGAGCACGGTCCTCGGGCCGTTCTATCGCGAAAACGCGCCCGTCCTGCCGAACGGTGCCTCGATCATCCAAAAGGACTTTCCGGGCCACGAAAAGGTCTACGTGCACGGCAAGGTCGTCGACACCGATGGCGCGCCTCTGCCGCACGTGACGGTCGACGTCTGGGAGGACGCGCCCAACGGGCTTTACGAGCAGCAGGACCCCAACCAGCCCGACTACAACCTGCGCGGCCGGTTTGAGACGACGGGTCAGGGCGAATTCGCCTTCGTGGGCCTGCGCCCCGAACCCTATCCCATCCCCTATGATGGCGCGGCGGGCGAGCTGTTGAACTACATGGGTCACCACCCCTGGCGGCCCGGGCACATCCATTTCATGATCTCGGTGCCGGGCTACCAGCCGCTGATCACCCAGATCTACGACGCCGATACCAAGTACCTCGACAACGACAGCGTCTTTGCCGTCAAGGAGAGCCTGATCGGCAAGATGCACGCCTCGGACCGCGACGGGGTCGATCTGGAGATGGAGTTCGACTTCGTCCTCAAACCCTTGGCCGTGGCGGCGGAGTAAGGCGGATGAACCACCCGGGCGGAATTGAGCTTGCACCGCGCCAGCGCGACATGTCGATCCGGGAGATCTCCGCCCGGATCGTCGACATCCCGACGCTGCGGCGGCACAGGCTGTCGAACACCTCCGTCCAGGTGCAGAGCGTGGTCATCGTGGCGGTGACGCTGCAGGGCGGCGTGACCGGCTACGGCGAGGCGGCGACGCTTGGTGGTCCCCGCTGGGCGGAGGAAAGCGTCGAGTCGATCAAGTCGACCGTCGAGACATACCTCGCCCCGGCCCTGATCGGGGAGGACGCGGCGCGGTTCGAGGCGAACCAGCTGCGCATGTCGGCGGCCGCCACGCGCAACTTCGCCGCCAAGGCCGCGATCGAGGCCGCCGCGCTCGATGCGGTCGGCCAGGCGCGGGACATGGCCGCGGCCGACCTTCTGGGCGGCGCAGTGCGCACACGGTTTCCGGCGATCTGGGCGCTCGCCTCGGGTGATGCGGAGCAAGAGCTGGAAGAGGCCGCCGCGCATCTCGGCGCGCGGCGCTTCAACCGGTTCAAGATCAAGCTCGGCTTTTCAGACGCGGCGCAGGACATCGCCCGCCTCGTGCGCTTGCGCGAGGGGCTCGGCGCGGCGGTCACGCTGATCGTCGACGTGAACCAGGCGTGGAGCGAGGCGGATGCCCTGCACCTTTTGCCGCAGCTGCGCGAGCTCGATGTCGCGCTGATCGAGCAGCCCTTGCCCGCCCGCCAGATGCGCGGCATGGCGGCGCTCGCGCGCAGATCGGAGATCCCCCTGATGCTCGACGAGGGCGTCTTCACCGCCGAGGAGGCCGCGCTTGCCGGGTGCCTCGGGGCGGGACAGGTGCTCTCGCTCAAACTGGTGAAATCGGGCGGCGCCTTTGCGATGAAGCGCACCGCCGGCATCGCCAACGCGCACGGGATGGAGCTTTACGGCGGGTGCCTGCTCGAAGGCTCGATCGGCGCTGCCGCGCACCTTGCGACCTTTGCGACGCTGCCGGAGCTGCGCTGGGGGACCGAACATTTCGGCCCGCTCATCCTCGAACGGGACCTTGCCCGGCACGGCCTCATCTACCGCGACTTTCACGTGCACCTGCCAGACGGGCCGGGCCTCGGCATCCAGCCGGACCCGGGCGCGCTGCGCGACTTCAGCCGGAAAGCCTGATCCATGACCCGCGACGACTTGATCCAAGACGACCTGACCCACGCAGACCTGCGCGCCCGCGTTCGCGCCCTGCCCGAGGTGCTCGCCGCCCGCCCGCACCTTGCACGGCTTGGCGCACTCTTTTCCGAGACCATTTTGCTGGAGGTGGACGGCGCCGAGTTCTACTTGCGGTTCGACAGGGGCCGGATCGAGGAGATCATCGAAGGTCCGAGCCGTAAAATCCCATGGCGCTTTGCGCTGCGCACGGACCTCGGCGCGCTTGCCGCGTTCTGGCAGCCCTGCCCGGCGCCGGGATTTCACGACATCTTCGGCCTCGCCAAGATCGGCCGCGCGCGGATCGACGGGGACATCCTGTGCCTTGTCCGGTCGCTGCGCTTTGTCAAGGAGGTGCTGGCCCTGCCACGCACCGCCGCCGTGGAGGTCCCGGCATGATCGAGCCAATCACCGGGCGCTATCTCGCGGTAGAGATCGAGGGCACACCCCAGCGCATCTATTTCGAGGAGGCCGGGACCGGACAGCCGATCCTCTGCCTGCACACCGCCGGCGCCGACACGCGGCAGTGGCGGTTCGCTCTGAACGACACCGACGTCACCATGCGTCACCGGGTGATCGCCTTCGACATGCCCTGGCACGGCAAGTCGCTGCCGCCGGACGGGTTCGAGACGCAGGAGTACCTTCTGACCACCGACACCTACATCGCGACGGTCCGCGCCGTGGCGCGGGCGTTGGGGCTCGACCACCCGATCCTCGCGGGCTGCTCGATGGGCGGACGGATCGCCCTGCAACTGGCCGCGCGCCACGCCGACGAGTTCGCAGGGTTCATCGCCATCGAGGCCAGCGACTTCCAGCCCGCGTGGTACGATATCGACTGGTTTCACCGCCCCGACGCACATGGCGGCGAGATGGGCGCCGCGCTTGTCTCGGCCAACATCGCCCCGCAGGCGCCGGAAAGCACGCGCTGGTCCACGCAGTGGATGTTCATGCAGTCCGGGCCCGGCGTCTTTCGCGGCGACCTCAGTTTTTACACGCGAGACGAGAGCCTGACTGCACGTCTGGCGGACATCGACACGGGCCAAACTCCGGTCCACATTATGTGCGGCGTCTACGATCTGACCTGCACACCCGAGGACGCGCGCCGCACCGCGGACGCCATCCCGGGCGCGACACTGGCGATCATGGAAAACCTCGGCCATTTCCCGATGTCCGAGCACCCCGTTGCCTTCAAGCCGTACTTCATGGAAGCCTTGGACAAGGTCACCGCCTGAGAGGGATATGGAGCTTCGACGCCTGAGATATTTCGTCGCCGTCGCCGAGGAGCTGCACTTCGGCCGGGCGGCGGCGCGCCTCGACATGGCGCAGCCGCCGCTCTCGCGCCAGATCGCGGCGCTCGAGACCGAGCTGGGCGTGCAGCTTTTCGACCGCAGCCGCAGCCAGATCCGCATCACGCAAGCCGGGCAGATCCTGCTCGACCACGCGCGCGACATCCTGCAACGGCTCGACAGCGCGTATCGCGAGACTAGGCTCGTCGGCGCCGGCGGCGCGGGCCGGCTGCGGATCGCCTTTGTCGGCTCCGCCACGCACGGCCCTTTTCCGACGCTCGTGAAATCCTTTCGCACACACTTTCCGAACGTCGAGCTGGCGCTCTCGTCGATGAACAACGCAGAGCTCTCGCGCGCGCTGATCCAGCGCGAGATCGACGTGGCCATCGCGCGGCCGGCGCTGGGCGACGACGACTTTCGCAGCGAGACGTTGCACGCCGAGCCGCTGATCCTCGCACTGCCGGACAACAGCCCCCTCGCCGCCTCGGAGACTGTGCCCTCCACCGCGCTCGCGCAAGAGACGTTTATCATCTACCCGCGCAGGCCGCGCCCGAGCTTTGCCGACCATGTGCTGGCCGTCTGCAAGGAGGCCGGGTTCACGCCCACCGACGTCGTCGAGGCGCAGGACTACCAGACCGCCATCAGCCTCGTCGCGGTGGGTGTGGGCGTCTCGATCGTCCCCGCCTCGGTGGCCGAAGCCTCGCGGCCAGGTGTGTTCTTTCGCAAATACGACGGCCCGAACCCGGGCACCGCGCTGACCGTGCACGCCCGGATCGACAACCGCGCACCGCACGTGATGAACTTCCTCGAACTGGTGCGCAAGAACACCCGCAAGAGCGGGCTCAAGCGCGGCTGAGGCTCTTTCCTCAAAGACCTTCTCGCACCAAAAAGGGCGCCCGGTGGCGCCCTCTCTCCTCGCCCTGTTTGGGGACGGCCTACGCGCCGGTGCTGATCGCAAACATCTCGGCGCTGGCGTCGATGCCCGTGTTGTTGGGTTCGACGATCTGCAGGACCGGCTTGCCGCCCTCCATCCGCCACTGCCCGCCTACGAGCGGTGTCTTGGCGACGTTCGGCACCGGGCCCGCGGAAAAGTCGATGGGTCCCACAACCGAGCCGTAGCGCGTCGCCGCGATGGCATCCCGGATCGCCGCAGGCTCCAGGCTCTCCGCCCGCGACAGCGCGTCGAGCCCGACCTCGAAGAGCGCGTGTTTGAACCCCAGCGGCATGGTCCAGGGATTGCCCGTCGCCGCCTCGTAGGCCGCGGCGAGATCTGCCGAGCTCTGCCCTGTCATGCCGGAGGCAAAGGGGTGATCCGGCGACCACCACACCTCGACCGAGAGGCCATGCGCGCGCTCCCCGAGCGTGCCGACGGCCTGCGGAAACTCCGATGCCTTGGCCACCGTCGCGACCTTGGGCGTAAAGCCCTGCTGCGCAGCCTGCGTCCAGAAGGTGGTGAAGTCGGGCGGGATGACGACGCCCGTCACGATATCGACGCCGGCCTTTTTGAAGGCGGCGATCTGCGACGAGAAATCGTCCGTCATGTTCTGAAAACGGCCCGTGTCCACCAGCTCGAACCCCTGCTGCGCCAGCGCGGGCGGGAAGCCGAGGTTCGGATCACCCCAAGCATTGCCGTCAGGATCGTTCGGCCAGAGCGCGCCGACGACCTTGTCGGTCTCCAGCTGACCCCACATCCCGGTAAAGGTCGACACGATATCCTCGAGCCCCCAGAAGAAGTGATAGGTCCACTCGAAGCCCACATTCGGATCGCCTTGTCGCCCGAAAAAGTGCGGCTGCCAGGGTGTGTCGTTGGTGATGCACGGCACCTCGTTCAGCTCCGCCTGGTCGGCGACCGGGTTGGTCGTGTCGGGCGTCGAGGTGGCCATCAGGATGTCGACCTCGTCGTCAAAGATCAGCTCCTGCGCCACGCTCGCCGCGCGGTTCGAGCTCGACTGGCTGTCCTTGACGATGATCTCGACCTCGTGCCGCACGCCCTGCACCATGAGCCCGTTCGCGAGCTTGCGCCGCACCTGATCGAGCACAAAGCCGTCCGGTTCGGCAAAGATCGCGAGCGGGCCGGTCTGCGGCGTCACGAAGCCAAGCTTGATCGGCCTGGAGCGTGCGTAGGCCGGCAGCGCCAGCGTGGTGGCGGATGCGGCCGCCAGCCCCTTGAGGGCCGTGCGCCGGGTGAAGGTACGATTTGCCATGTCTGTGGTCCTCCCATCATGGTTCCTGGGACCGCACGATAGGCAAGGATGCACGTCGAACCGATGACCGGGGCGGTATCGGGCGATACGCAGGCCACGGTTTGCTTGGCGAGCGGCTCAGCGCACGAGCGTCAAAACCCAGTCCCGAAACGCCGCGACTGCGCCGGTGCTGCGCAGGCCGGGGTGCACCGACAGCCAGTACGCCTCGCGTCCCGGGAAACTCATGTCACCGACCCGGACGAGCGCACCGGACTGCAGGGCCCCCGCGCAGAGCACGTCGTCGCCGATCGCAAGCCCCTGCCCCGCCATCGCCGCGCGGATCGCGAGGGCACCGTTGCCGAGGATGGCGCCCTGATCGGGCCGCGAGACGTTGGCCTCCGCCAGAAAACGCTCCCACCAATAGGTGTCGAAATCATGCAGCAGCGGCAGCTCTGCCAGAGGCGCCTTGCAGGTCGCGACGAGGCCGGGATGCGCGACCGGAAAGACGGTAAAGCCGCAGAGCCGTTCCTCCTCCACCGCGCCCGCGCGCGGACGGCCAAAGGTGATCGCCAGATCGCTGCGCGGCATCTGCCGACCTGGCGCGGCGGGGATAAACGTGACGTCCGTGTCCGGCAGCGCCTGCCACAGGTCCGAAAGCCGCGGAGCCAGCACGAAGTCCAGAAACTCATAGTCCACCTCCACGGTGAGGTGGTGCCGCTCGGCGCGCGAGACGGCGCCATCCCGACCTGCGGCGAGCAGGTCCAGAACTTGCCTTGCAACCGGTAGGTAGGCGCGTCCTGCGGACGTGACCTCGACCGATCTGTGGCGACGTTCGAAGAGGGTAACGTCGAGCCGGTCCTCGAGCGTGGCCATCTGCTTGCTCACCGCGGCTTGCGTGACGTTCAGGGCCTCCGCCGCGCCGGCAAAGCTCGACCGCTCGGCCGCTTCGACGAACATCCTGAGGCTGGTGGGGCTTGGAAGGGAGGGCATGGTTATTGAGTAACAAAATGGAAGGCCAAAGGCCAAATCTAATTCCTTTGACCGAAAGCGCGTTGCGCCTTAGCTCGCGTGCCATGCAAGATGAGACGGAAACCCGTACGATTATCGAGGACACCGGCACCTACGCGCCGACGTGGCGCGCGCTGCTGGCCGGCGGGCGTGGCGCGCGCATCGCATCGGTCCTGACGGTCATCGTGCTGCACGCGGGGGGCAATTACGCCGCCGTCACCCTTGCCCCCGCCATCGTGCAAGACGTGGGCGGCGGCGCCCTCATTGGCGCGCTGACGGCGCTCTTTAACATCACGACCGTGCTCGCCGCAGCCGCGACCGGGCCTCTTGCTGCGCGTTATGGCACGCGGTGGCTCTGGTGGGGCATGTCGGGCCTCGCGATCCTCGGCGCGCTGATCTCGGCTCTGGCAGGCTCGATGGTGCTGGTCGCCACGGGACGCGCGCTCGCCGGCTTTGGCGGCGGAGGGCTCCTTGCGCTGGGGTTCGTTGCGCTGAGGGCGGAAACCAGCGCCGCGGCCTTCCCCAAGATCTCGGCGATCTCTGGCGCCTTCTGGATCGGCGCAGCCTTTGCCGGGCCGGTGATCGGCGGGCTCTTTGCCGATTTCATCGGCTGGCGCCCGGCGTTCGTGTTGCTGGGGGTCGGGATGCTGGCCTATGGCGCGCTCAACGCGCGGACCATCGCGCGCGTGACGACCGAGGGCAGCACCGAGCGGTTTCCGATCCTCTCCTTTGCCGCCTTCGGCAGCGCCATCGGGTGCGTCAGCTTTGCCCCGCACTTCACGCCTATTGTGGCGAGCGGCCTAACGGTGCTGGGTGCCCTCGCCTTTGCCCTCGCGGTCTGGCGGGAGCGCAGCCGCGCTCCGCGCATGTTCCCCGCCCGCGCCTTTCGGGTCGCGACGATGCAGGGCAGCGCCATTGCCGCCAAGACCGTGCTCGGCGCAAGCGCCATGAGCATCCTCGTCTTTGGCCCGCTCATCCTGACGCAAGTCCACGGCAAGAGCGCGACCTTTGCCGGCGCCTTTGTCCTGATCGAGACGGTCGGCTGGTCGGTGGCCTCCTTTGTCATCGTCAGCGCGCCTTGGGGGCGCCGGCTTGCCCTGCTCGGGCCGTGGATCACGCTGGCTGGCCTCGCCGGGTGCAGCGTGTTCCTGATCGACGGCCACCTGACGGGCGCGGCGCTCTCCATCGCGGCCTGCGGGTTTGGCCTTGGCATGATCTGGCCCTTCCTCGGGGAGCGCATGGTGGCCGGAGACCTCGACGGGGAACAGACCAAGACGATGGCCATGGTCTCGAGCGTCGAAACGCTGGGGTTTGCCATCGGCGGGGCGCTGGTCGGGCTGGTCGGCGCGTTCGTCGCCGGAGGCGCGATCGACGATGCTGCAAGCGTCAGGGCGGCCACGCAGGCGGGGATCCTCCTCTCGATGCCCTTCGCCATGCTTGGCGGGGTCGCCGCCATCCGGGCCATGCGCACGGGCGGTTGAGCGCGGCGCTTCGGGTCGCGCTGTGCCGGTTGAGCTTACTGGCACGGCGATGCACTCTTGGCCGGTGCTCTACGTTCTTGCCTACTCCGTCTTTGCGCCCGAGTCCGCGGCACGGATCGATGCCTTTCGCGCCGCGCACGAGCCCGAGCGCGCGCGCCTTGTCCGGCCGCACATCACGCTGGTTTTTGGCGTGTCTGCTCAGCACCAGCAGGCGGTGTCCGATCTGGTGGACCATGTGGCGGCAGAGACGCGTGTGATGCCGGTGGTCTTTGACCAGCACGCGATCCGGCACGATCCCTTTGAAAACAAGCACAAGCTGTTCCTGCTATGCGGCGCTGGGGGTGACCATGTCACAACGCTGCACCGCCAGCTTTACGACGGGCCACACCGCGCGGAGCTGAGCGCCGACCACCCGTTCGAGCCGCATTTGACGGTGGCAAGTTATGATGCTCTGGCAAAGCTGGAGCAGGCCGATCTGTCTGCGCTCGGACCTTTGCCGATCCCCGCAACCCTGACCGCGCTCGACCTAGTTCAACTCGAAGCGGGTTGCCTTAGAACGCTCAAGTCAGCGCCACTGAACGCGTAGCCGCAGCGCCTCGAAAACCCGCTCATTCAGGCGCGGGAGCCAGATAGCTGACCGGCTCGGCGTACCGGCTGTCGGCGTGCCACGCCCAGTACGTCCGCGTGATCGCCTCCGTCACGGGGCCGACCGTACCGTCTCGAACAGGCGCATCGTCGATGCGGGTGACCGGCATGACACCGCCGGCCGTCGATGTGACGAACACCTCGTCCGCCGCGCACAGCGCCTCTTTGGAAAGCGCGCCCTCGCGCACTTCACGCCCCTCTTCCTGCCCGATCTCCAGCACCGTGCGGCGGGTGATACCGGCGAGAACGCCATGCTCAGGCGTCAGCAGCGCCCCGTCCTTGACGGCGAACACGTTGAAACCCGGCCCCTCGGCGATGTTGCCATCGCTGTCGAGCAGCAGCGCCGTCTCCGCCCCGTGATCATACGCCTGGTAGAGCCCGCCGATCAGGTCGAGCCAGTGGTAGTTCTTGATCGCCGGGTTCACGCTGCCCGGCGGAATGCGCGTCACGTCGGTCACCCGCACATGCAGTCCGCGCCGCATCTGCTCGGCGTTCGCAACCGAGCCATAGGGCACCGCGAACGCCAGGAACCGGTTGCCCGACTTGCGCGGGTCCCGGCTGAAGTCGGGCGACCAGCCGCGGGTGCAGATCATCTCCACGTAGGACCGGCGATGCCCGGAGAGCGCGACGCAGCCGTGCAGGATGTCCCTGAGGTCTTCGGTCGAGACCGGCAGCGTCATCCTCAGCCGTTCCACGCCCCCGAGAAAACGCTCGATATGCGCGTCCAGCCGAAAGAAGGCGCCGTCCCAGACGTGCACCGTGTCATAGGTCGCGTCCGAATGCAGGAACCCGTAGTCGAGGACCGAGATCTTGGCCTCCGACACCGGGATGAACTGCCCGTCCTGCCAGGCCACCCCATGCGGGTAGGCATGCGGATCGCGATAGCGCGGGTTGAGAACGGGCGTGATGGGCATGGCTGGCGGCTCATTTGGTTTGTGCGAAGTCTACCCAGTCCGCCCGGCAAGTCCACGTCCGACCGCCCCGGCCCTCGTCACCTACCCAGCCTTGAGGATCGGCACCGCCAGTTCTCCCGAAAGCTGTGCGTCTAGCGCGGCATGCGTGTCGTCCGAAAGCGCTGCGCCGATGGCATCGCGGAGTGGTTTGGCGTAAGCCTCAAGGTCGTCGGAGTTTAGTGCTGGTTCCACAACCGCCTCCCAGATCCGGCCATAGGCTGACTTCCCGCGCGCGAGCGTGTCCGAATAGCCCTTGAGCACACGCGGAAGCTCGGCCAGCGCCGTGGCAAAGGCCGGGGAACGCGGAAGAGCGTGCTCCATCGCGTCCATCCAAGTCTCGATGGCGGCTTGCTCTTCGGCATACCGATGCGAGCGCCGGCGCACGTGCTTGAGCAGCGCCACGGACCGCAGCATTCGGTAGCCCAAAGGCCCGTTCGACGTGATGTACCGCCCCTTGCCGAGGAACGGGAACCACCCGCCCCGCTCCGCGCGCCGCAAGATCGGGCGCGCCAGCGCGAGGGGAAGCATATCGGCGATCTCTTCGGCGCGGGGCTTCATGTACTCGGTGATCGTCAACAGCTGACCGGGCGCCAGCTGCACTTCATCGTGGATGCGTTGAAAGCGCTCGGGGCGCGTTTTCAGGTCCGCCACCCGCGCGATGTCCTCGTAAGCCATCCAGAGCGCGAGCCTTCGGCACGCCTCCGTCACGGCATGCGCCGCGCGGTGGTCGTCGAGATCCGCGCTTTCGGAGAGGCGCGCCGCGTGGGCGCGATAGGTCTCGGCATAGGCGGCGTCCTGGTAATCTTCGGTCCGGTCCGCGCCTAGGTCTATGACGCGGGCAAGGTCGGGCGGCAGATCGGTTGAGGCGGGCTCGGGCGCAGTTTCGGAGGTTGCCATCAGCGCAGTCACCGCCTTGGCGGCGGCATCGAATCCCGCGCGTGAGCGGTCGTCGGTCAGGACACCGCGGCAGACGTCAGCGTCCCAAGGCAAGGCGCCGCTGGCAGCGACGGCGCCGAACATCGTGGCGCTGACAAAGGTGCCGTTGTCCTCGGCCAGCTTCCCGAGGTCGAGCAGGAAACTGCGCGCCGCCATCTCCTCGACCGCGGTCTGCACCGTGTCCGCCGCGTACCTTCCATCGCCCATGGCGATCTTTTCGGCGGTCGAGAACTGCCGCGCAAGCGACGACACAACCGTCGTGCGTTCGGGAGAGACAAAGCCCTGCGACAGCACGCGCGCGGTCTCCACGAGCTCGGACGAGACGACCACATCCACGCGCCCCGCCATTGGGACAAGGCCCAGCACACGGTCCTCGGCGCCGCGCGGCGCGGCCTCGATGTAGTAGCTGGTCGAACCAGTGCGCTGCGCGACCCCCGGCACCGAGGTCGCCTGCACCTGAAAGCCCGCCGCGCGGCCAGCCGCGACGATCCAATTCATCAGGACGCCGCCGCCTTCTCCACCAAGGGCTGCGAGTAGAATCCGAGTGACAGGCGCGCTCATGCCGGGACCTCCCCTGCGGTGGCAAAGCGCCGGAAGCGCGCTTTGAAACGGTCCCAGCGGGACGGGTTCGACACGATGTCGGCGCGCCAGAACGAGGGGCAGAGCGTGGCGGCGTGGGCCAGCTCGCCACAAAGCCCGCACCCGACACAGCCGTTGGTGACATGCGCGACCGGGTCGGTCTTGAGCGGATCGCTCGATGTCTTGACCGTGAGCGTCGGGCAGCCCGACAGGCGGATACACGAATGATCGCCCGTGCAGGTCTCGTCGTCGATCCCAAAGCGTTGGCGCTGCACGCGCTCGCCATTCTTCAGCGCCTTGGCACGAATCGGCTTGATCCGGCGTTGCCGCTCAAGCTGGCACTCGCCTTCGGCCACGATCACCTTGAGCCCGCCAAACGGCGTCCTGAACGCCTCGAGCAGCGTGTCGCGCATCTTGGACACGTCATAGGTGTGGACAGTGCGCTGCCAGCCGACGCCAAGCCCCTTGAGCGCGTCTTCGATCGTCGTCTCGCCATGGGTCGCGCTCTTCTCGGCACTCGCCAGCTTGAGGTCTGCATGGGGAGAGGAGATCACCTCCTGCGTGCCCGTGGCCGAGGTGTAGCCGTTCTTCATGATGACCAGCACCCCGTCGCCGCGGTTGAGCAGGCGCGAGGCGACACCACTGAGCAGACCGTTGTGCCAGAACCCGCCGTCGCCCATCACCGCGACCGGGCGCTTTTGCTGGAAGCTGGCGACAGCGGCATTCGACGCAAGGCTCATGCCGTACCCGAGGATGGAATTGCCAAAGTTGAACGGCGCAAAGGTCGCAAAGGCGTGGCACCCGATGTCAGCGGAATAATGCACCGGCCCGATCTCGCGCTGCGTCAGCTTGAGCGCGGCAAAGAACGGGCGTTCCGGGCAGCCGGTGCAGAAATTCGGCGGGCGCGGCGGGACGGGTTTTTCAAGCAGCCTGGCCGCCTGCGCCTTGAGCGCCGCGAGCTCGTCCGCATAGGCGGTGTCCTGCAGCTGGTTGCCCGTCTGCGGCATGTGCCGGCGCATGAAGGCGCCGATGCCCTCGGCCATGACCTCCGCCTTGTATTCGCCTGCGAGCGGGAGGAAGTCCTTGCCCGCCAACACCACATCCACACCGCGCCGCCGCAGGATGGTGCCGATCTCATTCTCGATGAACTCGGGCTGGCCCTCTTCGAGCACCAGCACCGCGTTTTTGCCGGTCGCAAACGCCACGATCTCGTCCGGGACCAAAGGGTAGACGACGTTGAGCGCCAGGATGGGAAGGTCGCACCGACCGCTTTCGTCCGCCAAGCCGATCTCCGTCAGCGCACGCATCAGCGAGTTGTAAAGCCCGCCCTGCACGATCAGGCCGACCTCGCCGTCAGGCGCGCCCAGATGCTCGTTCAGCTTGTGCTCGGCGATGAACGCGCGGGCCGCCGCCATGCGCTCGTCCGACTTCTTGCGCTCGTGTCCAAAGGTGACCGGCGGGTGCGCGAGGCGCTCGTACTCGTGCGGCGCAGGCTCGGCGAGCACCTCGTTCATCGACACTTGGGCGGCCACGTTGTCCTTGGCCTCGAACACGCCTTGCACGTGGCAGGCGCGGATGCGCAGCTCCATCATCACCGGGGTGTTAGACGCCTCGGAGAGCTCGAACGAAGTCTCCACCGCGCGAACTATACTGGGCAGGTTCGGACGCGGGTCCATCAGCCAGATCGTGGACTTGACCGCATAGGCATGGCTTCGCTCCTGAGAGACGCTCGACCCCTCGCCGTAGTCCTCGCCCACCACGATCAGCGCGCCGCCCATGACGCCCGGTGAGGCGAGGTTCGACAGCGCGTCGGCGGCGACGTTGGTGCCGACGATCGACTTCCACGCCACCGCGCCGCGCACCGGGTACATGATCGACGCGCCCAGCATCGCGGCGGCGGAGCTTTCGTTGGTGGCTGGCTCCACAAAGACGCCGAGGTCCGAGATCTCGGGCGCCGCCTGCACCATCACATCGACGAGGTGCGAGATCGGAGAGCCCTGATAGCCGCCGATATACGACACGCCCGATTGCAGCAGCGCCTTGGTGACGGCGAGGATGCCTTCGCCCTCGAACACCTCCCCGTCGCCGAGTTGGAGTTTCTTGATTTCCTTGGCAAAGCTGACTTCCACCGGCGCCTCCCTGACAGCGTCTTGCCCGAAGATACGGCGGCGGCTACATAAGTAAAATGGATATGAAAAATCCCGCACATTGATGAATCAGATACTGGAGCGCAATCTCGACTTGAATCTGTTGCGGGTTCTCGTGGCGGTGGCGCGCACCGGGTCGGTGTCGAAGGCCGCCGAAGCGCTCTGCCTCAGCCAGCCGGCCACCAGTAACGCGCTCGCGCGGCTGCGTGAGGCGACGGGCGATGCGCTTTTTGAACGGACCCCCGATGGGATGCGTCCGACGCCCTACGCCGAGGCCATCGTGCCGCAGGTCGAGGCGCATCTGTCGGCGCTGATCGAGAGCCTGTCGCAGAGCAAGGGATTTGACCCCGCCTCCAGCACCCGCGACTTTCGCGTGTCGATGTCGGGGCTTGGAGAGCTGACTTTTCTGCCGGCGATCTTGCGCGCGATGTGGCAGGCGGCGCCGGAGACGACGCTGCGCTGCGTGCCGACCGCTGCAGGCGAGCTTGCACCGTCGCTGAGCGCCCGGCGGATCGACTTTGCACTTGGGATCCTCGGTGCTCCAAGTGGTGATCTACGTGCCGAGACGCTCTTTGAGGAGCGCTACGTCGCGGTTGCCGGCACGGGACTGGCGCAGCATCCGACATCGCAATCCCAGCTTCGGGATTGTGCCATCGCGATCACCACCCCGCAGATGAGCTACGGCAGCGATATCGAGGCGCTGTTGGAGCGCAATCAGCTGACCGCAAACGTTTCCCTGCGCCTCGCGAATTTCGGCGCGATCCCGTCCCTGCTCGAGACCCTCCCGCTGGTCGCAATCGTGCCACGCGGGCTGAGCGCGCTTTTGCAGGCCGAGGACCGCGCGCAAGTCCTGCCGATTGCGCTCGCGCAAACGCCACGCCCCGTGCGGCTGGTCTGGCATGCCCGGCAGGAGGACGAACCAGCGCACCGCTGGCTGCGGAAGTTGATTGTTGGGGTGTTGGCTAAGGGGCGACACGCGCTGCCCGAAGCAACCCTAGCTCGTCTAAACTGTAACAACTGACCTTCACGCGCCGTCCCGCGGGGTGGCGCAATCGCGCCGCCCCGGGGGACGGCGCGCCCTGACAGTGCCTGTCAGGCGGGTGCTTCGGATAAAGCAAGTGAAAGTCGGGCTGGGGTTTTAGGTCTTCAAAGCGCACTAAATGTCAAAAAACACCGTCTCCGGCGCCCCATCCGCACCTTCCTGCAACCGGATGTCATGGCACCAAATGTCGCCGTCCTGCTGCGCGATCAACGTCTGCCGCCGCGCGGGCGGCACTGCATCAAGCAGCGGGTCAGAGACTTCCGGCGGCGTCAGGTAAACCCGCGAGTGCAGGCCGATGTTGATGCCGCGGGCCACGATCCAGACCGCCAGATGCGGTGCCTGACCGTCTGCCGTCGTGCCCGGCATCACCGTCTCGAGCCGGAACCGGCCCTCGGCATCACAGGCGCGCCGCGCCCAGCCGAGCACGCCGTGGTCTGCTTGCGGATCATTCGCCAGACGCCCCTCGGCGTCAGCCTGACAGAACTCGATCAAACCGTCACTCACCGGCGCGCCCGCGCCATCGAGGATGCGGCCTTCGAGCGTGATCCGCGCGCCTTGCGCCTCTGGGCGGATCATCTCCTGACCGAAGGCTTTGATGCGCGTCTCGATCCCCGCGACATGCGGCGTCAGCCCGATGTGCACGTAAGGCCCCGCCGTCTGGGACGCCGTTTCGAACAGCCGCATCACGCGCCCTCCGGTCTATTTTCAAAAGGTGTTTGCCGCCGCCCGCGCAGCACCAGGTCAAGCCGGTAGCAAAGCGCGTCCATCGGCAAAGAGGCGTCGAGATCAAGCCGCGCGGTCAGCCGGTCGATTGCTGCGGGGTCCGGCACAGACTGCACGATCGGGCAGAGCGCGATGAGCGGATCGCCCTCGAAATACATCTGCGTGATCAGCCGCTGGGCAAAGCTCGTCCCGAAAAGGCTCAGGTGGATATGCGCAGGGCGCCAGCTGTTGGGACCGTTCGGCCAGGGGTACGGCCCGGGCCGGATGGTACGGAACGCGTAGGTCCCATCCGCCTGCGTCAAACACCGCCCCAGCCCGCCGAAATCGGGATCGAGCGCCGCGAGGTACCCGTCGCGCGCATGGCGGTAGCGGCCGCCCGCATTGGCCTGCCAAAGCTCGACCAGCACACCCGGCACGGGCTTCGCGTCCTGATCGGTCACGCGGCCTGTCAGGACGATCCGCTCGCCGATGGCGGTCTTGCCCGGCGTGGCAAAGTTGGTGAGCAGATCGTCGTCGCCGGGCGCAATGTCGCCGTGGCCAAACGCGGGGCTGGTCGTGTCGCCAAGACCCGCCGGCGGCACCACCAAGGGCTGGCGCGGAGAGCGCAGGACAGAGCTTTTGTAGGCGGGCGCAAGCGCCGGGGGGTGCACGGAGAAATCCCGCGGGTAAAGAACCCTTTGCGCCGTGGTGTCGTCACTCATGCCCGTGCCTTTCGCATTGCCTGCACGCGTCCCATTCAACGCCGCGCAACCTCAAAAGTCCAAGCCCACGTAGTTCCACGCGACAACTTCCTGCATCGCGCGGCTCGACTTGAGGTGGGCGAACTCGGCGTCCTGCATCCGCCGGTCGAACGGCGTCTGCTCGGGGAAGCGGTGGAGGAGCGAGGTCATCCACCACGAGAACCGCTCCGCCTTCCAGACCCGCGCCAGCGCCTGCGCCGAGTATCCCTCGACCCCGGCATCGTCGCCAGCGTAATGGGCGGCCAGCGCGCGCGAGAGGTAATGCACATCGCCCATTGCAAGGTTCAGCCCCTTGGCGCCCGTGGGCGGCACGATGTGGGCGGCGTCCCCCACAAGGAACAGCCGTCCCCAGCGCATCGGCTCGGCCACGAAGGAGCGCAGCGGCGCGATGGATTTCTCGATGGACGGCCCGGTCTCGAGCGCATCGGCATGGTGCGCGGGGATGCGCGCGGTGAGTTCGGACCAGAAGCGGTCGTCGGACCAGTCCTCGATGCTGTCTTCGAGCGGGCACTGGACGTAGTAGCGGCTGAGCGTCTCGGAGCGCATGGAGCAGAGCGCGAACCCGCGCTGCGAGTTGGCGTAGATCAGCTCTTCATGGACGGGGCGGGTCTCCGACAGGATGCCGAGCCAGCCGAAGGGGTAGACGCGCTCGAACTCTTGCCGGACATCCTCGGGGATGGTCTTGCGCGAGACGCCGTGAAAGCCGTCGCAGCCGGCCACCCAATCCGCCGTCACCTCTCCACCGTCCCACGTCACGCGCGCCGGGCCATCGCCCTTGGCGTCGTGGATCGTCACATCTTCGGCCTCGAACACGGTGGCAAGGCCAGCTCTTTCGCGGGCGTCGTAGAGGTCGCGCGTGACTTCGGTCTGGCCGTAGACCACGACCCGGTGGCCGGTGTGTTCGGCAAAGTCGATGCGGGTTTCTTCGTCGTCCCAGGACATGAGGCAGCCGTCGTGCACGTCGCCCTCGGCTTGCAGCCGCGCGTCGATGCCGGCCTCCGCCAAAAGCCCGACAGTGCCGCGTTCCAGAACACCCGCCCGGATGCGCGACAGGACGTGGTCGCGCGTGCGCCGTTCGAGCACGACCGTGTCGATCCCGCGCTGGTGCAGCAGCAACGAGAGCAGCAGGCCCGACGGCCCGCCTCCGATGATGGCAACCTGAGTGCGCATACGCCCTCCCTTTACGAATTCGTGCATATGTAGACGAGCGTGTGCCGCGTTACATGGTGCTTTCCGGCAAACGCTTGTACGAAACGGGCATGGCGACCCGTGTTCCATCCTGGGCTTTGCTTGGCGAGTCCGCACCCCTGCCTGGCTTTCTGCACGTCGAATCCATCGCCGCGCGCGCGGCAGAACGCGGCTGGCACATCCACACGCATCAGCACCCGGAGCTGGCGCAATTCCTCGTCGTCTCGGGCGGCGGCGGGACGGCGCGCGTTGCGGGCGCGGACATCACCTTTCGCGCGCCCTACATCCTGCGGATCGCGGCCGGCACGGTGCATGGATACGCATTTTTGCCCGACACGGCGGGTCATGTGGTGTCCATCGTCGAGGCTGTCGCGCAGGAGCGCGGCCTGCTGAAACCGGCAGGCTCGGGTTGGGGCGTGGCTGAAGCCGTGGTGCTGGGAGCCGCTGCGACGATCGAGCGTCTGGCACGTGTGCCGGGTCCGGAGGCGGTGGCGCTTGTCGCCGCCTGTCTGCGCCTTCTCGATGCAGCCACCGACGAAAGCGCCGTGCGCAGCGCAGGTCGTGCTGGAAAAGAAGAGCGTCTGAAAGCGCTGCTTGCCGCGCAGCCCGTCGGGCCGCGCACTCCGGCGGAGCTTGCGGATGCCTTGGCGGTCACGCCGGGCCATCTCAACCGACTGGTGCGCCAAGTGACGGGGATGACCACGTCGCAGGCGCTGAACGATGCGCGGATGCGGCACGCAGCGGCTGGACTTTTGCACACGACGCGGACCATCGCGGAGATCGGTCAGGACGCAGGTTTCGACGATCCCGCGCATTTCAGCCGGCGGTTCAAGGCGTGGTGCGGCGCGGCGCCCTCGGAATGGCGGCAGGGTGTGCGGGGCAAGGCGAGGTAACGCGCTCACAGGTCGAGCTCGAGCACCCCGCCCTCTGTGGCGGCGCGGGATTGACAGGTGATGAAGGCAGTCTGGCGCTGCGCCTTGGACAGGACAAAGTCGCGGTGCTCGGCTTCGCCGGACACCAGCCCGCATTTGCACACGCCGCATATGCCGTCCGAGCATTTGAGGTCCACCGGGTAGCCATTTTCGATCAGCACGTCGGCGGCGGTCTTGTCCTCGGGCACGACGAACTCGCGCCCCGATTTGACCAGACGGATGGTAAAGGGATGGTTCTCGTACTCCGGCAGCTCCGGCACGGAGAAATACTCGAGATGGCAGTCGTCTTCGGGAAAGCCCGCCGCCTGCGCGACCTCCATGACCTTGGCCATGTAGGCCGCCCCGCCGCAGGTGTAGACATGCGCGCCGCCGGTGTGACGCAGGATGGCCGGCAGGTCGGCGCGCGTGCCTTCGGAGGAGATGTGCAGCGTCACCCGGTCCGCCCATGGGACCGAGGCCAGCATGTCGAGATAGCCCATGGTGTCGCGTGTGCGGCCGGAGTAATGCACCTCGAACGGGCGGCCAAGCGCGTGCAAACGGTGCGCCATGGCGATCATCGGCGTGATCCCGATCCCGCCGCCCATCAGGTAGCTCATCGGCGCCGCCTCATGCAGCGGGAAGTGGTTGATCGGGCGGGAGATAAAGACCTTCCGCCCCTCGTTGAAGATACGGTGCAAAAGCGCCGAGCCGCCACGGCCAGCCGTCTCGCGCAGCACGCCGATCTGGTATTTCGAGCGGTCCGCCGGGTCGCCCGACATCGAGTATTGCCGCAAGAATTCCGGGGCCACGACGATGTCGAGATGCGCGCCCGCCTCCCACCCCGGCAGGTCGCTGCCGTCGAGGCTGGAGAACTCGTAGATCGTCACGTCTTCGGCGGTTTTCTCGGCCTTGGTGATCTCGACCCGCAGGACGGGGCTTTCGTCATAGTCGCGGACCTGGTGGGCGGGGTTCTCGCCCTTGGCGAGCCGCGCCTTGTACTCGTCGGCGGTGATCATCGCCTGATACGCCTCGATCCCTGCCTCCCGGTCCATCGGGTAGGGATAGGGGTAGGGGTGCGAGACGAGCGGCGCAGGGTAGACGGCCAGCGTCTGGTCCTCGTACTTGAGGTCGAGGTCCTTTTGCAGGCCGCGCTCGTTCACCGGTTTCCTGGTGGGGCGGTAGGCGCCGTCCTCCTCGATCTCGAGATCCCACCACCATTTCTTGACCGGGTTGAGATCGCCCCGGTTTAGCATGTCGTCGAGCTTGGCAAGCGCGGGGGCGGAGCCGGGGACCTTCATCGCCGTCCAGCGGAAGACCGCGTCGCCGAGCACGCCTTCGAGGTTCCAGGGGCATGTCTTCATGCAGCGTCCGCACATCGCACCGCCTTCGGTGGTGATGCGGTAGGTCGCGCATTTCTGGCTGTCCGATTTCCAGATCTCGTAGCCGTTGAACATCAGCTTGGGACCGGCGGTGATCGCACCGGACGGACACTCGCGCGCGCATTTCTTGCACGCCTCGCAAAAGCTTTGCAGGCCAAAGTCTATGGGTTTGTCGTGCGTCATGGGGAAGTCGGTTGTGACCACCCCGGACTTGAGGCGCGGGCCAAGGTAGGGGTTGAGGATGACCTCGCCGATGCGGCTCACCTCGCCCAGCCCCGACAGCAGGAGGAGCGGGGGTTGCAGCACTTCGCCGTCCATCACCGTGTGCGCCTTGGCCTTGTAGCCGAGGTTGCGCAGCTGGCGGGCGACGACCCCGCCGAAGAGCGAGAACCGCAGGTAGGCGCGCATGGATTGCGCGACGCTGATCCAGTCGTCCCCGGAGGCGCCCTCCATCGTGTCGAACCCCTGATCGACGATCATCGAGATCGCCTGGTCGTGCGGAGGGTCGATGGGCGCGCCGGCGGCGTCGTGGGAATACCAGCTCCAGTCCGGGCAGCGCGAGATGCCGACGGCATCCACGCCCAGAAAATAGGTGGTGGCCTTGACGAGTTCGGCGGCTTTGTCCGGCGCGATCCTGATTTGCGTGTCCGCCCTTTCGCCGTCCTGCAGCAGGACAAAGGCGCCCAGGGCGCGGCGCTGCGCCATCGAAGGGGCGGCCTTGCGCACGTAGTGCCCGCCCTTGGCGCCGTCCTGCAGGTTCTTGCCCATGTCCCCGAACTGGGCACGGGCGAACATGTCGGTGCGCTTCGGCACCCGCGGCACACGCGCCTCGTCGATGTAGGTGGTCGGATCGTCCACCCGCTTGAGCCGCTCGAAGGGATGCGCGCCATCGACGAAGCGGCGGTTGGCGTAGGCCTTGGCCTGACGGGGTATCACGAGGCCCGGCGCCAGCGGCATGTCCGGGGCGATCTCGAAGGTCGTGGTGATCGCGGCGATCCCGTAGTCAGTGCCGATATAAGGCGCCGTGGGCCTGCCCTCCCCGTCCGGCACTGCAAGGCCCGCCGCCACCGCCAACTTGTTGAGGTCCACGTCCGATGTGCTGGCCGTGTGCGCCCGGGCGTCATGCCCGAGGAGCCGCAGGTAGTGCGCGATCACGGCGGCCGTCTCGGCTGCAATCAGGCTGGAGCGGTGGTCCATCGCGTCCATGATCCACTCGGTGCCGGGCTCGTCGGCCTTTGGCGCGCGGGGGTGTTCGTAGAGCACGACCAGCGCGTGGGTGTGTCCGTCGATGGTGGTGGGCGGCGCGTCCATGGACTCCTTGAGGTCGGCCATGATCATGTCGATGCCGGTCGCCAAAGTCTTGGTCTGCTTGGTGCGCAGATCATGCGCCAGCTTGCCAATGTCGGGGTTCTGATAGGGCTCGGGCAGGATCGCTTCGCGCGGCAACTTGCAGGTGCCGGCCATCGAGGCATCGTTGAAATAGCAGAAGGATTTGAGGTGATTGGCGCGTTCGACGGGATCGGTTGGCGCCGCCGCCTCGACCTTGTTCACCAGACCCACGCGGATCGCGTCCAGCATCGCCTGATGGTCGCGCATCGCGTTCACGATGGACTGCGGATCGTGCGCATGATCGAAGGAGATCTGCTCGAAGGCCGGGACATGGCCGAGGTCTATGCTGCCTGCGCGTGCCAGCGTCTCGAGCCGGTAGGGGCCAAGGTGCATGGGCCGCTTTTTCTGCGAAAGCACACGAAGGGTCATGGGCATCAGCCTTTCTGGGCGGGCAGCGGTCTGCCGCGTCTGTGGTGTGGGGCGTGAGAGCGCACAGGCGTCATGTGTTGACCGACCCGCCATCGACGGCGAGCGTCTGCCCGGTGACAAAATCGCTCTCGGGAGAGCAGAGGAAGATGAGCGCGCCGAGGAGGTCCTCGGGCGTTCCGTCCCGCTTGATCGCGCGGGAGGCGAGGACGGCGCTGCGCGTGGTCTCGACGTGTTCGGGGTTGCCCAGGATCGACGACGACAGCGTCAAGCCCGGGGCGAGGTTGTTCACGCAGATGCCGGCCTTCCCAAGCTCGCGCGAGAGCGCCCTTGTCATGGCCTGGATCGCGCCCTTGGACGCGATGTAGTGCAGCATCCCGGGCATGCCCTTGTAGACGGTGCCGGAGGTGATGTTGACGATCTTGCCGCGGCCCTGCGCCTCCATCACCGGGCCTGCGGCGCGGATCATGGCGTAGGTGCCTGTGACGTTGGTGGCGATGACGCGGTCCCAGGTGGCGGGGTCGATGGCGTCATAGCGCGCGACGGGCAGGGAGGCGTAGAGCGCGGCGTTGTTCACAAGCACGTCGACGGTGCCGTAGCGCTCTTGGCAGGCGGCGACGATGCAGTCTGGAGTTCCTGACGCACAGATGTCGGCCTCCAGGTAGGCGGCACCAGCTTCTTCGGCTTCGGTTCCGTCCGCGATGTCGGCGGCAAGGACATTGGCGCCTTCGCCAAGAAGCGCGCGGGTGAAGGCAAGGCCCAGCCCGGTGGCGCCTCCGGTCACGATGCAGGCGCGTCCTGCCAGGCGCCCTTGCGTCATTCGGCGGCCTCTGGCGCCGGCGTTGCGGCCTCGGTCTGCGTCTCTTCGCGGTACGCCTTGTGCACGAAGAGGCTCGAGTAATTGAGCGTCGCGTGGCTGTGCTCGCGCATCATGGCCTCGGCCCGCGCGCCGTCGCGCTTGCGCAGGGCGTCGAGCAGGATCACGTGCTGGGAATGTCCTACCGTCAGGCGCATGTGCTGGCGGCGCGGGTTTGTCCCCTCGAAGACCAGCGAGCCGAGCTTGGCAAAGGGCAGCGCCGCGATCCGCTCGAACGTGTGCAGGATCAGGTCGTTGCCGCATCCCTTCATGATGGTCTCGTGAAAGACCACGTTGGCCGCGTGGTAATTGTCGAGCAGCTCTTGCACAGGCGTATCCGAGGCGAGGATGTCCTCTGTCGTCTCGATGGAGGCGAGGAGCGTCGCCTCGACCTCGGCGCTCATGCCCTGCTCTGCCATCGTCTTGGCCGCCAGCGCCTCGAGCGAGGCGCGCACGGCGATGGTGTTCGAGATGTCGGCACTCGAGATGGACTTGACGGTGAAGCCGCGCCCCTCGCGCTTTTCGATCAGTCCTTCGGCCTCGAGCCCAGCGAGCGCGGTGCGGGCGGGCGTGCGCGAGACGTCGAACTCTGCGGCCAGGGCCATCTCGCTGATGCGCGAGCCCGGGTCGCGATCTCCGGTCACGATTTGCCGCCGCACGACGGATTGCAGATGTTGGGCGCTCGAGTGCATTTCGCGAAAATGGATACAAAATCCGAGGCTGTCGAGCGTTTTGCGCAAAAAATTGTGCTTATCTCGAAAAATGGCTTCACTTTGGATACGTAAAGTGCATCCTTGGGTCATTGCGTCGCAGCGCCGCCGGCGACTCGGAATGGCGTGTGTGATGCGCGGAAAGGGGTCCGATAACGAGAGAGCGTGGCCGGCGCCCGCAGCGGCGAGAAGAGCAAGCCTCACCAGAACCAGCGATTAGTCGGCGCACATGCCGGCGGGTACAAGCTGAGACCAGATTGAACACCCACCACAGCAGGGAGGAAATGACATGAAATTCACAAGCTTGATCGCGGGGGCCACGCTGGCGCTCGCGCCGCTTGCCGCCACGGCTGAAAAGCTGAGCCTGGCGTACTGGATGGGCCCGGGCCACCCGATGAACAAGGCCGTGTTTACCCCGTTTGCCGAAGCACTGGCCGAAGTGTCAGGCGGCGAGATGGGCGTGGACCTCTTCCCGGGCGGCGCCCTCAACAGCGTGCCGCCGGCGCAATACGGCATCATGCTGGACGGCGTGGCGGACATCGCATTTGTCATTCCCGGCTACACCGGCGACGTCTTTCCCAAGACCGGCGTGATCACCTACCCCGGCATTTGCGAGACCGCCGTCACCTGCACCGAGGCGCTGTGGCGCGCCAAGGACATCATCGAGGCCGAGTATGACGCCGTCATGCTGGGCCTTTGGGGCAACAACCCGCCGCTCCTGATCACCCGCGACAAACCCGTGCGCACGCTCGAAGACCTCGAGGGCATGGTGATCCGCGTGACCTCGACGCAGGACGTGGCCTTTGCCGAGGCGCTGGGGGCGTCGGGCGTGACCCAACCTGTCAACGTCATCAACCAAAACCTGACCAACGGCGTGGTGGACGCCATCGCGATCGGCCCTTCGGCGATCGGGTCGTTCAACCTGCACGAGCCGGGCAACTACATCACGACGTATTTCCCGGGCTCCGGCTCGGCGTTTGTGCTGCTGATGAACCGCGACGTCTTTGACGATCTGAGCGAAGAACAGCAGGGCTGGGTGCGCGAAGCGGCCTCGCGGTCGATCAGCGACGCGGGCGGCGCCTTTTATGACCGGGCGGCGGCGCGGGGCCTGCAGATCGCGAGGGACGCGGGCGTCGAGATCATCGACCTTGCCCCCGAAGAGCGCGCCCGCTGGGACGCGATCATGGCACCGCTGATCGAGGACCTGCGCGCGCAGGAGGTCGGCGACACCACCGCCGGCGCCGTCATGGACGTCATGATCGGCCAATGAGCGGAGGCGCGCACGCCCTGCCTGAAAGCGTTCCCGGCCCGCTGCGTGCGGCGGACCGGGGGCTGCGCCTTATCGCGGGAACGCTCGCCGCGCTTGGCGCGCTCGGGATCGTCGCGCTCATGGGCATCACGCTTGTGGCGGTGATCTGGCGCTACTGGTTCCGCGATCCGATCTCGGGCACCGGGGACATGTCGCAAATGACGTTGATCATCGTCGCCGGCGCTGCGGTCGCCTATGGCGCGCGGCACGGCGCGCATGTGAGCGTTGATCTCATCGCCCCGCTTGGACGGCGCGTGACGCGCGTGACTGACCTCGTGATGCGGGCGCTCACGCTCTTTATCATCGGGCTCTCGGTCTACGCGCTCCTCGACAAGGCATGCGGGATGGAGCGGGCCTGCATCACCTCGACTCTCTCGATCGAGCACCGCCCGTTCTACTGGTACCTCGCCGCGGCCATGACCGTCTTTGCCGCGCAGATGGCGGTGCACCTGGCGATTGGCCTGGCCACATTCACCAGCGACGACCCAACGGAGACCGGTTCCTGATGGACGCCACCGTCATTGGCTTTATCGGCTTTGCCGCCCTCTTCGTGATGCTGTTCATCCGCATGCCCGTGGGGGCTGCGATGATGCTGGTCGGCACCGCCGGCATCTGGTTCATCCGCGAGCGGGCGGCGATCCCCAAGCTGGCGGGCGAGATCTTCAACGAGGCGTCGAACTACCCGCTGACGATCATTCCGCTCTTTGTGCTGATGGGCAATCTGGCGGGCGTGTCAGGGATGAGCCGCGACCTCTATACCGCCGCCCACGCCTGGCTCGGCCACCTCAAGGGCGGGCTCGCGTCTGCCACCATCGTCGGCTGTGCAGGCTTCTCGGCGCTGTCCGGCTCGTCGCTTGCCGCCGCGCTCACCATGGGGCGGGTCGCCCTGCCCGAGATGCAGCGCTACCGCTACGACAACGGCATGGCGACAGGCGCCATCGCCGCGGGCGGCACGCTCGGCATCCTGATCCCGCCCTCTGCCGGCTTTGTCGTCTACGCGATCCTCACCGAGGAAAGCATCGGGCGGCTCTTCATGGCGGGTGTCATTCCGGGCCTCATGCTGACGGGGCTTTTCATCTTTGCCATTTGGCTGTCGGTCCTGCGCAAGCCCGAGCGCGCGCCGGCGTCTGCCGAACGCATGCCGCTGGCGGACCGGCTCAAGGCGCTGCTCCGGGCATTCTGGATCATCGGCATCATCGTCGCGACCATCGGCGGCATCTACACCGGCGTTTTCTCGGCGGTGGAGGCCGCGGGCGTCGGCGCGTTCCTCGCCGTCATCGTGACGTTGATCCGGGGCGCGATGACCTGGGAGAACATGGTCGAGGTCTTTGCCAGCACCCTCAAATCCACCGGCACGGTCTTCCTCATTCTCTTTGGCGCCTTTGTCTTCAAGTCGTTCGTCGGGTTCACCGGGATCACCACCGCGCTTTCGGCCTGGGTGGAAGTACAGGGCTTCACCGGGTTCCAGATCGTCTGCGCGTTCCTCCTGCTCTTCATCGTGCTCGGCATGTTCATGGAGGGGTTTGCGATCCTCGTGCTGACCGTGCCGCTGATCCAGCCGATCATCCAGCCGCTCGGGATCGACATGATCTGGTTCGGCGTGCTGATGGTGATCGTGCTCGAGATGGGGCTGATCTCGCCCCCCGTCGGCGTGAACGTGTTCGTGGTCAAAGGCATCGCGCGGGACGTGCCGCTCAACACGATCTTTCGCGGCATCTGGCCGTTCTGGTTCGCGATGCTGGCGGCGGTTCTTCTGATCCTCGCCTTCCCTCAGATCGCGCTCTTCCTACCAAACTCGATGTTCGGCTGACCTCTTTCGCGAAAGGACAGACCATGCTTAAGTCTCCAGACCTGATCGGCGCTGAAAGCACGCCGCCGTTTTACAAAGTCGCCAATCCGGGCGACATCGGCCTCGACCTGCCCGCCATCCGTCACGGCGACGCCGTGCGCACCTGGGTCAATGCGTTGGCCGGGTTCCAGAAGGAGGCGCTGGTCGGCTCCACCCGCTCGGGCGCGGTGTGGAGGCTGGTGTCGGACGAAGGCGGCTACCTCGACGGACACGACGCCGCGCCCTGCCCCTTGTCGTTCCTCTCGGCGGGGATGGTCGCGAGTTACATGAACGAGATCCTCGCCCTCGCCGCACAGCAGGACGTGGAGCTGCGCAAGCTGCGGCTCATTCAGAACAACTATTACACGATGCAAGGCTCGATGCGGAAACGCACGATGACCGGCGGCGCGCTACCGGTGGAGCTGGAAGTGGAGTGCGAGAGCGATCTGAGCGACGCCGCGCTGCAGGAGCTCGTTGCCAACGCCGTGCACGCCTCCCCGCTCAACGGGCTAATGCGCGGCAAGCTGCCCTCGCTCTTTACCCTCAGCCGCAATGGCACGCAGATCGAGACGGGTGAGGCCATCGCCCTCGACGCGCCAGTGGTGGGCGACCCTTCGGGCGACGCGCCCCGCGCCACACCAAGCGATCTGGCACTCATCACCCGCGAAGGCATGTCGCCGAAAAAGGACGTCGCCAAAGGCACCGCAGGCGCCGCCACCTCGCTCACCGACGAGCAGGACCGTACGCTCAACCCCGGCGTGATTTGCACGCTCCGCGAAGACGGGATCAAGGAGGTCGAGCAGCACCTTTACTCGCCCCACGGCTCTGTCTTTCGCTACCTTTCCGAGGAGGCCGAACCCGCCGGTGGCCAGGGCCGCGCGCCCGACGCGGTCAGCCTCATTTCGGCGGGGATCGCGTTCTGTTTCATGACCCAGTTCGGGCGCATGGCCTCGATGGAAAAGCTCGACCTGCCGCATTACGCGATTGTTCAGGACACCCACTTCTCCCTTGGCGGCGCGTCGGGGGGCACAGGCCAGGCCGGCAGCGCGGACCCGGTCGAGACCCATGTGCATCTGCAAACCTCCGAGAGCGACGCCGTCGCGCAGGACATGCTCGACGTCTCCGAGCGCACCTGCTTCCTGCACGCCTTCTGCCGGACGGATTTGAAGACCAAGCTCAAGGTGACGCGGGTTTGAGCGCAAGCCGAGCGTCACAACAAATATTCACGCGCCGTCCCGCGGGGTGGCGCAATCGCGCCGCCCCATGGGGGCGGGTCGGCGCGGCCTGACAGTGCCTGTCAGGCGGGCGCTTTGATTTAGGCAAGTTATTATTCGACTTAGACCCCAACCGCGCGCCGCATGTTACCCGCCCCCGCCAAATCCCCCGACCAGGCCACATACCCATCCGGGCGCACCAACAAGGCAGAAGCCTCATAATCACAGACCTCCCCCTCCAGCCGCGCCGTGACCACCGACAAAGGCACCCCAAGCGCCTCCGCCTCAGCCGTCAGCTCCTCAACCTCTCCACCAAAATCAAAAAGCGTGAAGCCCGGCGTCAAAGCGTCATAGGTGCTCCGCCCATTCGGCAGCTCTCGCGGCGCCATGTGGTGACCCGCGCGCGCCTCAAAGCGGTGATCGCCCTTGGCACTCGGCGCACCCGCGCCGCCGATGATCGGTGAGCCGGAATAATGCGGCGCAAAGGCAAAGACCTCGCTCGCCCCCGCGTTCCGCGCCGCCCAAGCCTCGGCAAAGCCGGGATCGTCCGGGGAATGCGCCGCCAGGAACGCGCGGTCCTCCTCGATGAACCGGCGGATGAAATCGCGGTCGGTCGAGGCAAAAACCGGACGCCGCTCGGCATCATAGCTGTCGAGCAGCCTCTCGCCGCCCCAGCCCTGCAAGGTCGCGGCCAGCTTCCAGCCCAGGTTGCGCGCATCCTCGAAGCCGGTGTTGATCCCGTACCCGCCATAAGGCGGATGCGAGTGGCAGGCGTCGCCTGCGATCAGCACACGTCCCGCCCGGTAGGTGTCTGCCAAAGCAAACCGCAGGTCCCAAAAGCCGACATAGCTGACGTCGAGGTCAAACGGCTGGCCCACCGAGTCGTGCAAAAGCGCGGCGAAATCGGTGTTGTCCCGCGTCGTCCCCTCCGGCACCGGCGCGTGAAAGAACCACTCACTGTCCCCATCCACACGGCCAAGAAACCGCCAGTACCCCTCCAGCTCCGGCGCAAGCGCGTTGTAGAAACTCCGCTCGGCGTGCCGGGCACCAAGAAGGCCGTGCAACTCGGGCGAGCGAAAGACCAGCAACACCATCTTCCGGTCGTGGTCGGACAGGGTCTGCGAGATGCCCGCCCCCTCGCGTACCGGCGAACGGCTGCCGTCACATCCCACCAGATAACGCGCCGACAGGGTCTCGGAGCCCTTCCCGTCGGTCTCATGGACCGTGACCTGCACACCATCCGCGTTTTGCGTGAACCCGTCCAGCGTCCAGCCATAGCGCGCGTCCACCGAAGCCAGGTCAGCCGTCCGCGCGCGCAGCACGCCTTCGGTGCAGTACTGCGGCATCCGGTCCGGCGCCTGGCTGTAAAACGCCTGCACCCCTTCGCGCGGCAGGAACTCGTAGGAGTGCTCCCCCAGGAGCGTCCCGAAGGTCACAAGACCCCCGTTTGCGACACCCCGCGGCACGATCCGGGCGGCGCGCATCTCGGCCACACACGCCCAGGCGTCGATATGCTCGAGCGTGCGCTGCGTCATGTTCTGGCCCTTGGGGATCAGCTGCGGCTGCGCGTGCCGCTCGATAACTGCGACGGAGACCCCGCGCTGGCCGAGGTCGATGGCCAGCCCCATGCCGACAGGCCCGCCACCGACGATGATCACGTCATGGGTGAAGCCCTCCATCACGCGATCCGCCCCGGCTCGAAATAGACGTGCTTGGTTTCCAGAAAGTCCGCCAGCCCCTCCGGCCCGTGCAGCCGCCCCAGCCCCGATTGCCCGTACCCGCCGGTCTCCGCCTCGGCAAAAAGGCGCAAGTGCGCATTGACCCAGACCGTGCCCGCGCGGATCGCCCGGCTCACCCGCAAGGCCCGCGTGCCGTCAGCGGTAAAGACCGAGGCGGCCAGGCCGTACACCGTGGCATTGGCCTTGGCCACGGCGTCTGCCTCGTCGGTGAACGTCTCGAAGGCCACGATGGGACCGAAGAGCTCCTCCTGCACGAGGTCAGACGTCACGTCGTCGATCGCAAACATCGTCGGTGTGAGGAAAGCGCCCGTCTCCGACGCCGTCCCCCGCAGGATCATCCGGCCTTCGTCGCCTGCCCTCTCGATAATCTGCTCGAGCCGTTTGCGGTTCTCGAGGTCGATGATCGCCCCGCACTCATTCGAGGGGTCCGCCCCCGGACCCACGCGCACCGCGCCCAGCGCGGCGGCCATGCGTGCCTCCATCTCGCCCGCGACGCTCTCGTGGACCAGGATGCGCGCCACTGCGACGCACATCTGGCCGGCGATGGGCAGGACGCCGTGGGTGATCTCCACCACCGCCCTGTCCAGATCGGCATCGGGAAAGACGAGCGCGGGCGCCTTGCCGCCCAGCTCGAGCCCTACGCGTTTGAGCGTCTTGGCCGCGCCCTCCTGGATCAGCTTGCCCGTACGTGACGAGCCGGTGAAGGAGATCACGTCGATGTCCTCGCTCGCGACCATCGCCTGCCCCACGGCGATCCCATCCTCGTTGACCGAGTTCACCACGCCGGGCGGAAGCGAGGGGCAGGACGCAAGGCACTCCATGATGCGCGCATGCACGAGCGGCGTCTGCGCGGCCGGCTTGATGACCGCCGTGCAGCCCGCCGCGAGCGCAGGCGCCAGCGAGCGGATCAGCAGGGTGACAGGCGCGTTCCACGGCACGATGATCCCCGCAACCCCCGCCGCCTCCCGCGCAAAGAGCGAGAGCTGGCCGGGCGCGATCTCCTGCATCGAGCCGCGGATGTCGCGCGCGAGGCCGGCGTAGTATCGGCTTTCGGAAACGCCGGCCATGGTCTCCCCCATGGCCTCTTTCCTGATCTTGCCGTTCTCGGCGACCACGAGGTCCGCGATCTCGTCCTTGGCCGCCGCCAGCGCGTCCGCGATCTCGAGCAGCGCCTGCGCCCTCAGCCGGGGGGAGGCCGCCCAGTCACCGGCCTCGAACGCGGCCTTGGCGGCGGCGGCGGCCTCATCGGCGAGTGCTGCGCTGCCCGGGACGTACTGCCCGACCACAGAGCCGTCCGCCGGGTTGACGCTGGCCGCAAGCGCGCCGCCGTCGTCCCGCCACGCGGCGTTGATGTAGTGTCTGGCTGGCTCGGTCATCCGGGGTCCTCATGGTTCGCTTGGGGGGCGGCTTCGGCCTCTGCCACCGCGCGCGAAATCTCGGCAGCGGCGTCCTGCACTGCGGCCTTGAGTTCGGCTGGATCGAGCGCGTTGTACCTGCCAGACGCCATCGAGATGCAAAGGGCTGCAAGAGGGTGGCGGCGCGCGTCGAGGATCGGCGCGGCGGTGCCAACAAGACCGGGGGTGACCTCGCCGAAGGCTGTCGCCACACCGTCTTTGTGCACACCGCGCACAGCCGTCCGCATGCCGTCCGCGTCCGGCACACCTGCAAGCAGAGCCTCTTGCCGACCACGGGGCAAAAAAGCGAGGATCGCCTTGGCGGCGGCGCCGGTGGTCAGCGGCATCGGGCGACCGCGCGGGTAGGATGTGCGGGCCGACGAATCGCGGCTGGCTGACGCCACGCACAGGAGCTTGTCGCCATACCATTGCGCCAGAAAGGCAGTGCCGGCAAAGCGGAGCGCAAGCCGGTCGAGGCTCAGCTGGCTGCGCGCGACCACCGGATCGGAGGCCCGCGTCAGAAAGTCGAGCTCTACCAGCCGCGGCCCGAGGCCAAAGCGCCCACCGGGCCGGGAGGCGAGCATGCCGGCCTCCTTGAGCTGTTTGAGATAGCGGTAGAGCGTCGGGCGCGCGTAGCCGAGCTCTGCCATCATCTCCGCAGGCGACCAGATCAGCCGGTCCTCGGTGAAAAGGTCGAGGATCGAGAGCAGACGTTCCCCGCTCCCGCCATGCGATTTGGCGGGCTGTTGGACTGGCGGATCGGCCGCTCCACCTTCAAATCTCGTATTGTGAGACATTGTTTCAATATTGCTTGCAGTTCCTGAGCTGGCAAGACACTTTGCAGCCAAGGCTATGGAGTGAGATGCGCGTGACGGGTGAAACGAGAGTAACCTTTGCCGCGCTCACACCTTGTCCCTGCCCGCAGGCAACGCATGCCCGTTGATCCGCTCACCATCATCCTTGCCGTGGCTGGCATCCTCATCGGCGGCGTGATGAAAGGCGCGACGGGTGCGGGCGCGCCGGTGATCGCGGTGCCGATGCTGGCAGTTGCCTTTGACGTGCCGACGGCTGTGGCGATCTTTACCATCCCCAACCTGCTCTCGAACGGGTGGCAGACCTGGCGCCACCACGCGCATCAGGTGCCGGACGGGTTCGCCCGCGCCTATGCGCTGGCCGGGCTCGGGGGCGCGGCGACGGGCACCTTGCTGTTGGTGGCGCTCGCACCTGCCTTGCTCGAAGGGCTCGCGGCACTCGTGATCTGCGTCTACATCGTCTTGCGGCTGGCCCTGCCGGACTGGAAGCTCTCGCTCGAGACGGCGCAAAGGCTCGTCTGGCCTGTGGGCGCCGCCGGCGGTGTCCTACAGGGCGCCATCGGCGTGTCCGCGCCGATTTCAGTCACGTTCCTGAACGCGATGCGGCTCGAGCGGCTGCAGTTCGTGGCAACGATCTCGCTCTTCTTTCTCGCGATGTCGCTGGTGCAAATCCCGCTGATGGCCTGGTTTGGCCTTTTGACGCTGCCGGTCGCGCTGCTCGGCCTCGGCGCCTTTGCGCTCCTCGCGCTTGCGATGCCAGTGGGCGCCGCCATCGCGCGACGGTTGCCGCCACAGGCGTTTGACTGGCTGATCGTGGGACTGCTTGCCGTGGTGGCGGTGCGGCTGGGGATGTCGGCTTTGTCGCCATCCGGCTGATCCGCCCATATCGACCATCCCGCTAGCAGGCGCTAGGGTCCGGCGCCATGACGTCTGTGCCGCAACCCGACCCCACCCCGAATGACCTGAGCGACGAGCGCATCGCCCATCTGGTGCGACTCTGCGCGCGCGGGTTCGGGCGGAGCCTGCAGATGCGGCTGGCCGCGCATGGTGTCTCGTTCGGGCAATGGGTGTTCCTGCGCATCCTCTGGGACGAAGAGGGCCTGTCGCAGCGCGAGCTCGCCGACCGCGCGGGGCTGACGGAGCCGACGGTGCATACCGCGCTCTTGCGGCTCGAAAAGCTGGGTTACGTCGCGCGGCGCACGCTAGAGGGCAACCGGCGCAAGCAGCACACCTACTTGACCGAGGCGGGCCAGGCGCTGCGCGATGTGCTCGAGCCCTTGGCCGTGGAGGTCAACGAGCGCGCCATGGAAGGGCTGGATGAGGCCGCCCGGGACCAGTTCCGTGATGCGCTGATCTTGGTGCTGGACAATCTCGCGCGGGACGAGGCTGCAGCCCGTGCCAGCGGCATGACCATCCCGCCCACACGAAGCGGCTTTTGACCCCCCGCGTCAGACCTGCGCGAGCGCGGCGATGACATCCTCGAGCGGTGTGATCTGGCGCAGCGGCAGGCGCATGTCCACGGGATCGGGCGCGAGGCGCAGGCCGTCGCCGCTCCAATACCACCAGTAGAGTGGCTGACCTGACAAGTCCCGCACGGCGAGGCGGAACGTCGGGAAGGCACGATCGGCGATGGGTACGTCAGCGCGGGCAATGCGGGTGATGCGCGCGTCATCCGTCCGAAGGTCGGCCATTGCGACGAAGGCGGTCTCCGCCTCGGCAATGTCCCCTTTGAGGGCGCGCAGGACCGGTGGGTACGGCGCGGCAAGGTGGGTGACCTGCACATGGCGCGTCCCGGCTGGCGTCTCCACCGCCAAAAAGTCACCGGGCGCAAGCGCGCTCACAGGCTGTACGCCTCGGTCGTGGCGGGGTGGAAGAGATCGGACACCTCCAGCTTGCGCGGGCTCAGGCCCTGCCGGTGGTGGTAGTCGAGAAACGTCGCGAGCGTGTGCTCGTTGCCGGGTAGGCCATAGGTCCAGACCTGGGGTCCCATCAGCTGGCGTGCGGCGGAGAGCGTGTCTTCGACAAAGGGCATGGTGACCTTGGTGGCCGACGTATCCGCAAGCGCCGCCTGTGCCATGTCCTTGGCTTGGCTGAACGCCTTGAGCAGCGCGCCGGGCAGCCAGGGATGCGTCTCAGCAAGGCTTTTGCGGACGCCGAGCACGTGCATGATCGGGAACAGTCCGGTGCGGCGGAAGTGATCGGCGGCGGTCGCGATCCCGTCCGAGAAGAGGCGCGCGACCATCGGATGCCCTTCGTCGAAAGCGCGAATGGCGCGGGGACCGATGAATCCGTCGATCTCTCCAGCGCGGAGCATCGCGTCGAGCGTCGCGCCTTCCGGCGCCTGGGTCATGGCGACGTCATCGGGCAGCGTCACCTTGATCTTTTCCGGGCGGCCCGGCACGTCCATGCCGCCGCGCACCCACGTGATGTCGGACGGTTTCACGGCATATTCGTCCTCGAGAATGCCCCGCACCCAGACGTTGGCGGTCAGCTGGTACTCGGCGATCCCGATGCGCTTGCCGCGCAGGTCCTCGGGGCGCGCGATGCCCTTGTCGGTGCGGATGTAGACGGATGAGTGGCGGAACGCGCGGCTGAGAAAGACCGGCAGCGCGATGTAGGGGCAGTCGCCCTGCGCGAGCTTCACGCAATAGCTCGAAAGGCTCATTTCCGAGACGTCGAACGCCTGGTGGCGAAAAACGCGAAAGAACATTTCCTCGGGGCTGAGCAGCATCGTCGTCGGGTCGACCCCGTCGATTTGCACGCGCCCGTCGTGGATGGGGCGTGTGCGGTCATAGTCGCCCATGGCGATCGAGAGAGGCAGGTTGGACATGGGTGTCAGGCTCCTTGCCGGGTGAGGGCGATGGTGTGGCGGGTTTTGGCGGAGGCGAGCATGGCGTGCACGACCTCGAGGCTGGCAAGCCCCCACGCGCCGGCCTGCGGCGGCGGTGTGCCGTGGCGGAGGGTTTCGTAGAGCGCCTGGAAGACCGCACTGCGCGGGGCCGGGTTCGGCGGCGTTTCGATCAGGTGCGTGCCGTCCGCGTCCGTGATCTCGAACCCTTCCGGCGTGAGGCGCAAGTCTCCCAAAGGGCCGGAGACAATCACAGGGCCAAAGTGCTCGGACCTTTTCGCGGGGTCTGGGGCGTCGGCGCTGCCGAAGGTCCGGGTCGATTTGAGTGCCGCTTCGGCGTCAGCGTCGAGCCCCCTCAGACGCGCGCGGGTCGCGGCATGGGCGCCCTGCAGTTTCGGGTGTCCGAGCTCACCCACGCCTCCCATCCACACATCGCTGTCGAAATGCGCGTAGCCCGAATAGGTCAGGCTCGCGCTTGCTCCGCCCTCAAAGTCGATCAGCGCGGTGTAGGCGCCTTCGGTCGGGCGAGTGTCGTCCCAGTTGCCGGTGCGCGCGGTCACGTGGGTCGCGCGTCGCCCCATCAGCAGGCGGATCACGTCGATCTGGTGGATCGCCTGCGAGAAGAGCACACCGCCGCCTTGCGCCGTGTCGAGCTCTTCGGGTCGGCGCGGGCGGTAGAGAAAGTCAGTGTAGTTGAACGCGAGCGCCATCATCGGCGGTCCAATTCGGCCCGCCGCAATGAGCCGGCGCGCGGCCAGAACCGGCGGGTCAAAGGAATGGCTCGGGCCGGAGACGAGCGGCACGTCGTAACGCTCCGCGCTGGCGACGATCGCCTCGGCGTCCTTCATCGTGACGGCCAGAGGCTTGTCGATCAGCAGCGCCTTGCCGCCTGCTGCAAGGGCCTCGGCATGGGCGCGGTGCAGGTGGTGCGGCGTGGCCAGGTAGACCGCCTCGACCTCGGGATCGGCGGCGAGGCTTTCGATGGTCTCATGCGCCCGGCCCCCGAACTCCGCCACAAACGCAGCGCGGCTCTCGGCGCGGGGGGCGGCGCAGGCGACGAGCTGGACATGGGGATCCACGCGCAAGGACGGCAGGCTCAGCATGAAGCCGCGCCCGAGGCCGGCCACCCCGAGCCGCACCGGATCCGCCACCCTAGAGGTCAAGCACCAGCTCCGCCGACTTGGCACGGCTGACGCAGATCATGATGCGGGAGGTCTTTTCCTCGTCCATCAGCACCATGTCGCGGTGATCTGCTTCTCCGGCGACGAGCGTGCATTTGCAGGTGCCGCAGGTGCCGCTTTCGCAGGAACTCGCTGTCGCGATCCCGGCATCGCGCAGGGCTTCGAGGATTGTGCGATCGGCGGGAACGTCCACGGTCTGGCCACTGGACCGGAGCGTGACGGCAAAGGGTGTGTCGTCGGGCTTGACGGCTTCGACGGGTTTGAAGTCCTCAAACACCACGCGGCCCTCGGGCCAGTGGCCGCACATCGCCTTGATCTCCTCCATCAAAGGCGCCGGGCCGCAGCAATAGACGTGATGCGCTTGCGGTGTCTCGAAGTGGTCCCAGAAGTCGTACATCTCGTCGAAATCGCCGTGATCGTGATGCACGGTGACGTGTGGACCCATCGCGGTCAGCTCATCGAGGTAGGCCGCCTCCTCCGCCGACCGGCTGCAGTAGATCACACGAAACGGCTTTTGCTGCGCGGTCAGGTGACGCGCCATCGACAGGATCGGCGTCACGCCGATACCGCCCGCGATCAGCAGTGGCTCAGGCGTGTCCTGCAGAGCAAAATCGTTCTGCGGCGGCTCGACCTGGAGCCTTGTCCCCTCGAGCGCCACGTCGTGCATCGAGGCGGAGCCGCCACGCGAGGCTGGCTCCCGCTTGAGCGCAATCACGTAGCTGTCCGGCGCAGATCCGTCGTTTACCAGCGAGTAGCGGCGCATCGCCCCCGACGGCGTTTGCACCGTGATATGCGCGCCCGGCGTGAACCCGGGCAGCGCCGCCGCGTCCGCCGGGGTCAGCGTGAACTCGGTAATGGTCTCGGTCAACTGGCGCCGCTTGGCGACCTCAAGCTCGATCATGGGGCCTCGTCTTTGTCGGTCATGGCTCAGTTTCTGCGGAACACGACAAGTTATTAGATATCTAACTTGTTGCGTCAACTCACCGGATATGGAAAGCTGAAGCCGGCTTTGGACGGGGCCACAAGAGCCTCAAGGGAGGACGCGGGATGCTAACTGCCGAGGAAAACGACCTGCTCTGCCGCGTGACCGGCGATGCGCCCATGGGCAAGCTGATGCGCGCGCACTGGACGCCGGTCTGCCTGGTCGAGGAGGTGGCGGAGCCCGACGGCACGCCGCTTTTGGTCGAGGCGCTTGGCCAGCGGTACGTCTGCTTTCGCAACACCGAAGGGCGGCTGGGCCTGCTCGACGAGCTCTGTCCGCACCGCCGCGCCTCGCTGGTCTATGGCCGGAACGAGGAGTGCGGGCTGCGCTGCCTCTATCACGGGTGGAAGTTCGACGTGGACGGCAATTGCGTGGCGATGTCCTCCGAGCCGGAGAACAGCCCACTACACGGCAAGGTCCGCCACCGCGCCTACCCGGTGCGCGAATGGGGTGGGTTCGTCTGGGCGTGGCTCGGCGCGGAGGAGGACGCACCTCCGTTCGAGCCGCCCGCGTTCTGCCCGACCGAAGACACGCCCGTCGCCATCCTCAAGATGCGCATCCCGGCCAACTGGGCGCAGATCACCGAAGGGCAGATCGACAGCGCGCATTCCTCGTCCTTGCACTCGTCCGACATGAAACCCGCACGGGTCAAAGGCGCTGCCGCGGACGAGACCAGCTGGTATCGCCCGTCGACCGACAAGTCGCCGCGGATGCAGACCGAGACGACGCCCTACGGCTTTCACTATGCCGCGATCCGCAAGCCGATCCGCCATCCCGCGACGCACAACTACCTGCGGATCACCGAGTACATCGCGCCCTATACGTCTCTGATCCCGCCCAATGCCTCCTACAACGTGGCGACGGTGATCGTGCCGGTGGATGACGAAACGACGCATTTCCACTTCATCGCCTGGGGCGGCGAGGCGACGCCGTCGACCGAAGAGTGGCGCGCCTTCAACCACGTCGTGCCGGGCGTGAACCTCGACGCGCGCTGGGTGTCCGAGCGGCAGGCTGAGAACAAGTTCCTGCAGGACCGCGCGATGATGAAGGAGGGCAACTTCACCGGCGTCAAAGGCATCCCGAACCAGGACGTGGTGATGTGGGTGTCGATGGGCGCGATCGTGGACCGCACAAGCGACATCCTCGGCGCCTCCGATCTCGCCATCGTGGAGTTCCGCCGTCTGATGGTCGATGCCGCGCAGCGTGTCGCGGGCGGCGGGCCTGCCATCGGCACCGAAGCGCCCCGCGTGCCGCATGTCACCATCGCCAGCCGCGAGGGGGTCTACCCCAAGGAGCAGGATTGGCGGGAGCTGGGCAAGGACAGTGGGAATGTGGCTGCGGAGTAGGTTTCGTGCTGGGGAAGTGTCTTTGAGCACTGCTGAGGCAAGAAACTGTATGACTAAAAGAAAGCTCGCTTAAATCAGAGCACCCGCCTGACGGGGACCGTCAGGCCGCGCCGACCCGCCCCCAAGGGGCGGCGCGATGCGCCACCCCTCGGGACGGCGCGTGCTCATCCGTTTCCAAGGTTCAGACTAAAGTTGGCCCGCACTAAGGCGCCAACCCCCGCTCCCGCAGCCAACCCGTCAGCGTGGCCACCGCTGTCTCCAACGCCTCCGGCTGGTCGCGGTAATAGTGGCTGGCGCCGTCGATCGTCACATACGTCTTGTCCGCCATCCCCGCCGCCGCGAAGACCTGCTGCGGATGGCTGGGCGGAACGGCGTCGTCGGCGCCGTTCTCAACGACGAGCAACGGAGCCTTGATGCTCGGCACCGTGTCGAGTGCATCTGCGCGACTGAGCGGCGACCACTGGCTGAGCCACGCCCGCAGCGTCGTAAAGCGTGCCAGACCCACCGGCCCGGAATTCACCGTCTCGGGCGTGCCGAGATAACAGGTGCCAACGGGGCGGCCATTGGGGTCCAAAGACCCGTCGAGAAAGCGCGGGTCGGCCATGGTGCGGTGCACGATGAACGGACGCTCGACCTCCGCTCCTCCCCGCGCCTCGAGGTCTGCGAGCATACTCTGTGCACGCTCCGTGATCCGCGCGATCCGGGCCTGTTGCGCGGCGCGGAACGCCTCGACAAACGCGTCGTCGTAAGGCGGCTGCGGCGCGTCCGGTCCGTAAAGATCGAGGCTAGAGTCGCGCGCATCGGGGTCCGTCTCGTCCAGCACGCTGGGGTCGATCCATTCCGCAAGGATGCGGGCGCGGCCGGTGTGCGCCGCCACAAACGTCACCGCGTCCGCCGGGATCAGACCTGCCTTCGTCAGATCGTAGGCATCACCGGCGGGCGTGTCCTTCAGCGTCGGCGCCTCCGCCTGCGACTGGTAGAAGAGCGCCAGCGAGCCGCCCCCCGACCAGCCGGCGATCACCACCTTGGCGTAGCCGAGCGCTTCGCGCGCGTGCCGGACATAAGCGCCGAGATCGGCCACAACCTTTTCCATGATCAGCGCGGTGTCGTTCTTGGCATAACGCGAGGCGGCACAAATCACGTGATGGCCCGCCTCCGCCAGCGCCTTTGGCATCGGCATGAGGTTCAGCGTCGAGGCCGGGTGCATGAAGATCAGCACGGTATCCGACGGTGTCTCGGGCCGGATCAGCTGCCCCTCGAGAAAGACCTTTCCCTGCGATCCGGCAAACCCGTAGGTCTCGGTAAAGGCGGCCGTCTCGGTGAAGCTGACGATCAGCGGGCTGCGGGAGACGGGTAAGGCGTCAGTCATCACGCACTCGGCTCAGGCGTGCATCGGATCGACGTCGGGCGCGCGCTTGGTCTTGGACCAGTCCTCCAGCACCGGCTCGGCGCGTTCGTTCAGCATCTCCATCATCGCGGCGGTCGTGGTGTCCACGGCCACCTCCATTCGGTGCCCGTTGGGATCAAAGAAGTAAATCGACTGGCAGATCTTGTGATCGGTCGGGCCGAGCACTTCGATCCCCGTCGCAGCCACCTTCTCCTTGATCGCCTCCAGCTCTTCCATCGTGTCCACGCGCAGCGCGAGGTGCTGTACCCAGTCGGGCGTGTTCTGATCCATTTCCATGTCCGGGCTCTCCGGCAGCTCGAAAAACGCGACATAGCTGCCATCGCCGAGCTTGAAGAAGATATGGATATGCGGCGACCACTCGCCGGTCGAGGGCACCTTATTCTCGGCCACGGCGATATCGAGCTCGAGCCCGAGAAGGTCGCGGTAAAAGGCGGTTGTCTCCTTGGCGTCCCGGCAGCGGTAGGCGACGTGATGCAAGCCCTGCAAACCCATGGTCATCTCCTTTTTTCGATATGTATTCATTTTGGCTGTCATTTGCACGTTTGTCGTGAGTATAGTGTAAAAATGTATACACTCAAGCCAGACCGCAAAACCGGCAAGACAGAGACCTCGGGTGCAACGCTCACCGAGGTGGCGACCGAACGGCTGCGCAGCGCAATCCTCGCTGGCACGCTTGGTGACGGGAACCTGACAGAGAACGACCTTTGCGAGAGCCTGCAGATGTCGCGCACGCCCGTGCGCGCGGCTTTGCAGGTGCTCGCGCAGGAGGGGCTGCTCAGCTACGCGCCTCAGCGCGGGTTCCAGATCCGGCGGCAGGATGCGGGTCTGGTGAGCGAGGCATACGATGTGCGCTCCGTCCTCGAGGGGCTGGCGGCACGGCGCGTCGCAGAGCGCGGGCTCGACACTGACACCGAGGTCGCCCTGACTGCCTGCGTGACCCTCGGCGCCGAGCTGCTCGAGACCACACCCTTTGACCTGGCACGCTGGCGCGAGATGAACACCCGGTTTCACGAGACGATCATCGAGGCGGCCTCGATCGACCTCTTGCGCGCGGCGGCGCGGCTCGCCGAAGGCGTCCCGCTCGCCGCCATGTCGGTGGTGGCCGACCTTGATCCCGCGCCCGATCACGCTCTGTTGCAGCAGGCTCAGAACGATCACGCCGCACTCCTCGCCGCGCTGCGTAACGGGCAATCCGCCCGAGCCGAGGCGCGCATGCGCGAACATATCGTGGTAGCCGGTGAGTTGATCGCCGCCGCCCTAACGGAAAGGACATCCCCGACATGAGCCTCCGCACACGCCTTGCGCGCCCCGACATCCTCATGGCGCCGGGCGCCTATGACGGGCTCTCCGCCCACCTGGCCAAACAAGCCGGCGCGGAGGCGATCTACATGACGGGTTTTGGCGTCAGCGGCGCCTCCCTCGGCCGGCCGGACGTGGGCCTGATGAGCGCGACGGAAATGACAGAACGCACCACTGCGCTCGCCTTGGCAGCCGGCGGCCTGCCACTGATCGCAGACGGCGACACTGGCCACGGCGGCGTCCTGAACGTGGCGCGTCTGGTGCAGGGCTACGAGCGCGCGGGAGCGGCTGCGATCCAGCTCGAGGACCAGGTCTTCCCCAAGCGGTGCGGCCACATGGCGGGCAAGGCGGTGATCGACACCAGCGAGGCCGCAGCCAAGATCGAGGCTGCCGTGCAGGCCCGCCAATCAGACGAGTTCCTCATCATTGCGCGCACCGACGCGCGGGCCGTCACCGACCTCGACGATGCGCTGCGGCGAGGAGAGGCGTTCCTCTCGGCAGGCGCCGACGTGCTCTTCATCGAAGCGCCGCAGACTCTGGAGGAGATGCGCAAAGTGGCGGAGACCTTTGCCGGAGTGCCGCTCGTGGCGAACATGGTCGAGGACGGCAAGACGCCTTACCTCGACACCCGGACCCTGCAAGAGCTTGGCTACAGTCTTGCGATCTTCCCGGTCTCGACGCTGCTGGTGGTAACCCGTGCCTTGCAAGTCGCCTATGCCGCGATGCTTGGCGCAGGCCGCCTGCCCGAGGACACGGCGCGGATCAGCTTTCAGGACTACAACAGCGCGCTGGGGCTCGAGACGCTGCTGGCCAGCGCCACCGAATTGGAGGACAAGACATGAAACTGGCCCGCTTTAACGAAACGCGCCTCGGCGCCGTTGTCGATGATGGCACGGCGCTGGTCGACCTTTCCGAGCTGATCGCGGACCTGCCGCACCCCGGCTGGGCCCCTGCCCCGGGTGACCCGGTGGTCGCGCGCCTGCCACAAATCCTCGAACAGGCACCGCAGCTGATCGAGTCCGCCCCGCGCCTGCCGCTCGCGGATGTCACGCTGAACGCGCCGGTCGCCACCCCGTCCAAGATCATCGGCGCGCCGGTGAACTACCACGCGCATCTTGATGAGGCGGAGGCGGACGCCGAGATCCACCACGGCAACAAGATCGCCAAGATCGACGAGATCGGCTGCTTTCTCAAGGCGTCCTCGGCCCTCTTCGGTCCGGGGGCAAAGATGCAGCTGCCCTTCATCAACCGCCGGGTCGATCACGAAGGCGAGGTCGCGGTGGTCATCGGACACCCCGGGCGCCGGATCAAGGCGGCAGATGCCATGGATCACGTGGCAGGCTTCGCGCTGGCCTTCGACATGACCGTGCGCGGGACCGAGGACCGCAGCCTGCGCAAGAGCTTCGACACCTCGGCGGGGCTTGGCCCGTGGCTCACCACTGCCGACGAGATCGCAGATGCTGCGGACATCCCGTTCGAGCTGACGGTGAATGGCGACGTGCGGCAATCCTCGAACACCCGCCTCCTGATCCGCTCCGTCCCGCAGCTAATCGAAATGGTGAGCGCGTTCTACACGCTTCTGCCCGGCGACATCATCATGACCGGCACGCCGGAGGGGGTTTCCCCGGTGGCTGCGGGCGATGTGGTGACCGTGTCCTCACCGCTCCTCGGCGCGATGAGTGTGCATGTGATTGATTAAGGCCGGCGACGTAGGACCCGATACACTTCAAACGCAAGTTCACGCGCCGTCCCCCGGGGTGGCGCAATCGCCCCGCCCGTTTTGCCGAAGGCAAACCTACGGTTTGACGGGGGCGGGTCATGCCGGAGGCATGCCATTGGCATGACGCGGCCTGACGTAAATGTCAGGCGGGCGCTCTGAATTGAGCGAGGTCGTATCAGGCCCAAGGTCGCCTACCAAAGGCGTCAATTGCCGTAAAGCAGCGACGGCAACCACAGTGCCAGCGCGGGAACCGCCATGAGCGCCGCAATCCCGGCCAGATGTGCCAGCAGGAACGGCGCGATCCCGCGGTAGATCGCGCCCAGCGCGATGTCCGGCTGCTGCGCACGGATGACAAAGATGTTGAGCCCCACCGGCGGCGTGATCAGCCCGATCTCGGCCACGATCACGATAAAGATGCCGAACCAGATCGCCGAGAACCCGATCTCCTGCGCGATCGGCAGAAAGACGGGGATGGTGATCAGCATCATCGAGATACTGTCGAGAAAGCAGCCCAGCACCACGTAGACCAGCACCATGAAGAGGATGACGACCAGTGGCGCAAGGCCGAGGGCAACGACCCAGTCTCCGAGCGTCGCAGGGATGCGGGTCTGCACGACGAACTGCGCAAAGACAAACGCGCCGAGCACGATGAAGAAAAGCGATCCGGTGGTGGTCACCGTCTCCTTGAGAGCGCCGCCGAAACCCTTAAACCCCATCTGGCGGGTGGCGAACCCTATGAGGATGGTCAGGAACGCGCCCACGGCAGCGGCCTCCGTCGGGCTGAACCAGCCAAGGTAGATGCCGCCGATGACGACGGCAAAGATCAGCGCCATCTTCCACATCTGCGCCGCCGCCTTCAGCTTGTCCCCGAACGGCAGCGCGGGCGACATGGGTAGGTCCCCCGGCCGCAGCCGCGCCAGGACCGCGATCACCACGATGTGCAGCGCAATCAGCAGGAGGCCCGGCAGCAAAGCCGCGGCAAAGAGCTCGGGCACGCTCTCCTGCGCGATGATCGCGTAGATCACGAGGATGATCGACGGCGGGATCAGGATGCCCAGCGTGCCGCCCGAGGCGACAACGCCCGACGCGATGTCGTCCGAATACCCATAGCGCCGCATCTCCGGCACAGATACGCGGGTCATGGTAGAGGCAGTTGCAAGCGACGAGCCGCAGATCGCGCCGAACCCGGCACAGGCGCCCACGGTCGCCATGGCAAGCCCTCCCCGACGCCCGGCAAAGAGTGCATCGGCAGCCCGGAACAGCTCTTGCGCCATGGCAGTGCGCGCCGCGACCACGCCCATCAGCAGAAAGAGCGGCACGACCGACAGCGAATACGCCTGCGCGAGGTTGAACGGGATCGAGCCGAGCGTGATCAGCGCCACGCGCCAGCCGTCAACAGCGGCGTATCCCAAAAGACCGACGCCCATCAGCGCGACGGCGACTGGTACGCGCATGAACACGAGCATGACAAGCGACGCGATGGCGGTCATGCCGACAAGCTGAGGCGTCATGTCCCCTCCGCCTTTGGAGTGACAAGCGTCAGGAGCGCCGCAAGCGCACTGAGCGCCAGCCCGACCCAGATCGCGATCCAATAGTTGAATTTCGGCCAGCCAAGATCGAGCGTGCGGTCCCCCCAGTCGAGCGCATCGAGCGCCGGCGTGATCGTGTGATAGCCCATCAGCGCCGTGGCGATGGCCGTCAGGATCAGCCCCAACGCCACAAAGGGGCGCGGGCGCACATAGCTGTCGATGAGGTCTACCACGATCAGCTGCCCGCCGAGGATCGCCGTCGGAATGGCGAGGTAGATGAGCCAGGCGAGGCTGAACTCGACGTAATCCACCATGCCGACGATGCGCCACGTCGGCTCGATCGCACGCACGATCACGTCAAAGACGACGATCCCCATCAGGAACAGCAGGCAAAGCGAAGCGGCGGCCACAAGGACCACCGCCAGCATGTTGCGAAAGCGGCTGAGCAAGGCGTGCGGCCTCAGCCCTGACAGCCCGCGCCGACCGGGCCGACCTCGGCTGCGATCTCGCGCATCATGGCGAGCACCGCAGTGCCGGGTTTGCCGGCGTCCTCGAGCTCGGCGACATAGCCTTCGGTCACCGAATTGCCGACCTCAACCATCTCCGCGCGGGCCTCGCCGTCCAGCGTGTGGATCGTCACGCCCACGTCCATCAGGACCTTCTTGCCGATCGCGTCGAGCCCGTCCCAGACCTGCCCGATCTCGGCGGAGACATCCGTCAGGCTCTCGTCGATCATCATCTGCAGGTCCTCGGGCAGACTTTCAAAGCTGTTCGGGTTCATCCCCAGCATAAAGGACGACGTGTAGCTGTAGACCTCCGTCACATCCGTCAGGTGCGGCCCGAGGCCAAAGGCCAGACCCGCCCCGCCATAGTCGATCATCGCGCCCTGGATCGTGCCCTTCTGCAGCGCTTCGGCCATCTCCGTCGGCGGCAGACCGACGGGCGTGCCGCCCATCGCGGCGATGAACTTGGCCACCGCCGAAGAGGCCGGGCGCAGGCCCTTGCCCGCCATGTCGTCCAGCGACAGGATCGGCCCGTCGTTCGAGTTGATCTGACCCGGCGGGTGCATGAAGAGCGCCAGCACCTTCACCCCGCGATGCTCGGCGTCGAGGTACTCGCTGCGCAGACGCGGATCGTTCAGCACCAGCGTCGCCTGCTCGGCCGAGCAAAAGAGGAACGGCATGTTCGAGATTTCCGTCAGCTCGAACCGGCCCGGAGTGGCGCCGTGCAGGTGCCAGACGATGTCCGCCTGCCCGTTGCGCGCAAGGTCATAGTACGCCGGCGGCGGGCCCATCTGCGCGCCATGCAGGATCTCGAACTGCAGACGCCCTTCGGATTGCTCGGTGAGCGAGGCCGCCCATTGGTCGATCCATTTCGACATGCCATGCTGGCCCGTCACAAAGGTCGCGACCTTGAGGTCGAATGTCTCGGACGCGGCGGGCACGGCGCCCAGCGCCAGCGTTGCTGCCGTCGCAAGTGTCTTCCAAAGCATTGGTGGTCTCCTCCCAGTGGATGTCTTTGGCGTATGTCCTTGGCGCAAAAAGCGCGTGTCGCGGTCTCAGAGGTCTTGGTGCCTCCAGATCCCGAGGTTCTCCTGCGCCGCGCGGTCGGTAAAGCTGAAGAGCACGGTCTCCGCCGTCGTCTCCAGCACCAGCGGCATCCAGTTCGGCACCACAAAGGTGTCGTTCTCCTCGAACGCCATCTCCGTGTCGCCTACCCGCGCCACGCCGCGCCCTTCGAGCACGGTGTAAACCTGCGCCTCGGTGGTGAGCGTCGTGCCCGTCGTGAAACCCGACGGCAGCTTTTGCAGGTAGGCCGCGATGGTCGGCAGGACGTGCCCGCCATCGCGCGGGTTGGTGTAGATCATCTTCCACCCGCGGTGCGGATCGGGCGCGTCGGTCACTGAGATCGCATCCAGCGCCGGGCGCGCCTGCGCGTAGGGGTAGCTGAACACCGGCGAATAGGGCGCGATGTGCTGGCCCTTGAACGGGCGCAGTCCAGAGCCCCAGCGCGACACGCTGTCGTCGGTCTCGCGGTAGATCGGCTGTTCGGGCGTCGCACATTCCTCGGCGAACTTGGCCCCGAAGAAATTGACCAGCGGCACGTCGAGCCCGTCAATCCAGATCATCGGCCCGTCGCCGGTGTTCTTGTGATCGTGCCAGCACCAGCTGGGCGTGGTGATGAAATCCCCCCGCCGCATCTCGCAGCGCTCGCCCTCGACGGCGGTGTGCCCGCCCGAGCTTTCCAGCACAAACCGCAGCGCGCCTTGCGAGTGGCGGTGCGCCTCGGCGATCTCTCCCGGCATCACCAACTGCAGGCCCGCAAAGAGCGTCTGGGAGATGCCCGGTCGTTCGAGCGCGGGGTTCTTGAGCACGAGCACGCGGCGTTCGGCCTCGACTGCGCTGATCTGATTGCCCGCATCCATCAACAGCGGCCGCAGCTGCGCGTAGGACCACAGGTGCGGCGCGCCGTGGATCGCCGGCTTGTCGGACACGAGCTTGTGGTAAATCTCCCAGAGCGGAATGGTCGAGGCGCCCGCCATCTCCCTGTATGCATCTTTCAGATGCGGGTGCTTGATGTCTTCCAGCATGACGCCCCTCCCCGGACAGCTTGCCGGATTGAGGGTATCTTAGATGACTAAGAAGTCAATTGGTGTCCTCTTGGGCCCGCCCGCCTGCCACGTCCGGACGCGGAACGACGACGGGCGCGGAGATGTCCCCGCGCCCGTGATTGCGATTTCAATCTGCGCCGAACCTCAGCGCTGCAGGGCCTAGCGGACCGTGAGGTAGTCCGGGCCGAGCAGCATCCAGTTGCTGTTGGTCGAGGTCCACTCAAGCGCGTCGTTCACAACCCAGTTGTTCACGTTGCGCCACAGGATCAGCGCGGGCTGCTCGGTCTCCCAGACGTCGACCATCTGGCGAAATAGCGCCACCTTGGCCTCGGTGTCGGTCTCGGCCAGATACTGCTCGCCAAGCGAGACGAACTCGGCGGGCGGCGACCAGCTCTTGTCCTTTTCGCGCGAGGCGCGGGCGCTGTCGGGTCCCCAGAACCCCCAGATCGCGCGGGTCGGCGTGCCATCGAACGTGGTGGTCATCGACATGTTCAACAGGTTGAACGGGTGCTGGAGCGCCACCGACCAGCTGTCGACCACGTTGAGGCGCACGTTGATCCCCATCGCGTTCCACTGCTCGGCCAGAAACTCGGTCGCGAGGTCAAAGTTGGAAAACGCCCCGCGTGTGACGTTTACGACAATTTCCTCGCCGTTGTAATCCGACGCCTCGAGATACGCCTTTGCGGCCTCGGGATCGTAGGTGATCTTGGGCTCGATCGACGCATCGTAGTAGTCGGGAAAGTCCGGGAAGTTGAACGGCGCCGGTGCAAAGGTATCCTCACCCCAGAGCGCGGCGACCAGCCCCTCGCGGTCGATCGCAGCCGTCATGGCATATCGCAAGTTCACGTCCGCGACCGGGTTGGGCCCGTATTCGGGCAGCTCGAGCGTGTTGTACGCCAGCATGATGTAGTTGCCGATGGGACGCGAGATATACGTCAGATCGTCATAGCTTTCGACTGTTTCGACCTCGTCGACGGGGATGCCCGCCATCATCATGAACTCGCCCGAGACCATCCCGGCCAGCCGGGCCGAAAACTCGGGTACGGCGCGATACTCGACCGACGCGAGCGGCGGCGTGCCACCCCAGTAGTCGTCAAAGGCTTCGAGCTTGATGAACCCCGTCGCGTCGTAGCCCGTCACCCTGTAGGGTCCGGTCCCGACCGGGTTCTGGCCAAATGCCTCGGGTCCGACTTCGAGGTAGTGATCCTTGGGAACGACGTATCCCAGCGGCGTGATGAAGCGGTAGGGAAGGTTCGGGTCGTTGACGCTCGTCTTGATCTCGACCGTGGTGTCGTCCAGCGCTTCGACCGATACGAAAGAAGTGGTGTAGCGCTTGCCCGCAGGGACCAGCGAGTCCTCGCCCCAGATGCGCTCTGCCGACATCGAGAACGCGACGTCCTCGGCCGTCATCGTGTCACCGTTGTGGAACGTCACGCCCTCACGGATGGTAAAGCGCCAGGTCAGGTCGTCGACTTGCTCCCAGTCGGTTGCCAGCGCCGGGCGCAGCTCGCTGCCCTCGGGGTCTTCGGTAAAGTTGCGCGCCACAACCTGGTCAAAGATGTTCGGCATGATCCTTGCGGCATTGGTGGAATTGCCGACGATGGGCTCCATCGTTCGAAAGATGCCGCTGACTGCGACCACGATGTCCGGCCGCTCTTGGGCGAGGGCCGTCAGTGGCACCGCCAGAGGCGCCAGCACAACCGCCAGGGCAAGCCTCATGCGTTTCATGAAAGACATCTCGATTCTCCGTTTCCTATCCTGAGTTGTGTACCCCGGTATTCAACGTAGGGCGGAAAGGAGCGCTGCGTAGTCCTCATCTTCGAGCCGGGCCACGAGGTCCGCTGCAATGGGAGCTGGAAGGAGCGAGTGCAGCTTGCCGGCGAAGGCGGCAGTGAGGTCCTCGCCGGACATTCCATCCTGGGGCGACGACAGCGCCCAGGACACTTCGCTGCCATCGTGGCGCTTGACTGTCAGAGCCGCGGGAAAGACGCCTTCGCTCACGTGGCGCGCCTCGAAACTGTCGTCGGCCTCGAGCGTCAGACGGTCCATCACGGCATGCACGTCAGGGGCGGACAAAGCCTCCGGCTCGAAGTCCTCCAGCACCGAACGCCGGCGCAGAAACGCGGAGGCTACGGCGTAAGGGAGTGAAAAGCGTGCCGCGATATGGTTCGAGATGTCGCGCGTCGACAAGGACGCAGCGCTCGAGCTTTTGACCCTTACGGTCATGTGCGACAGGTCCTCGAGCGGGACTGCAACGGACGCCTCGATGGCAAGACGGATGGCACACTGGCAGCCGAAGTTCGCGGGGTAGAGCTTGAGCGCATAGGCCGCGAGGGCCGCGTCGTCCGGTAGCTCCGCCAAGGCGCCCGGCGCCTCTCCGCCGAACCCGAAGGAGGCGAGCCAGCCGCGCGGACCGGCAAGCGCATCGGAGGGCCCGGTTGCCCCTGCGCGGGCAAGCGTGACCGCATCGCAGGCATGGCGGGCCGAGAACCCGACGGACAGGTCCTTGTCGCTGCTGAAGTCTCCCGCAAGCGGCGACATCGCGGCCAGAAGGCCAGCCGGCAAGGTTGCCGCGGTGATCGCGACCGCATGGTTCGTTGCCGCTTCGGACAAGTCCAGGAGGACGGCCCCCGCAAAAGCCGCGGCGATTGGGGCGACGACAGAGGTCGTGCGAAAACCCACAACACCGGCACGGTGATTGCGCCCAAGCGCACGGGCCAACGCGATGTTCGCCAGGAAGCCGGCACGCAGCGCGACGAGAATACGATCATGCCGCGCGCCGTGTGCTGCCGCCAGCGCGAGAACCGCCGGCACGATCACCACGGCGGCATGTCCGTTGTTGCGCCCGTCGATCAGCACCTCCTGGAAATCCAGTGTTTCCGCGGCAGAACCGTTCAGGAACGCCGCCAGCGCCGCACCTTGGGACACGTCCGCGCCCCAGACCGGCGCCGCACCCGCCCCCGCTGCAAGCGCGGTGTCCGCGGCTCCGGCGCCCACCGCGCGCGCGCGGGCATGGCGTGCAATCGCGTAGGTGTCGGTGGCAAGGATCGCCAGACGCCGCGCGGTCCCGGGCGTCATCGGCCGCCCTGTCGCCTCAAGATGGCTGCGCACAAAGCCGGCCTGCCCTGCAGCTGCATCCGTCATTGCGTCACCTCTTGCTTGGGCGTGTCCACGGACAGCACCGCGTCCAGCAGCTTGCGCGTGTAGGGATGGCGCGGCGCCTCGAAGATCTGGTCGCGCGGCGCCAATTCGCGCACCTCGCCGGTCTCGAGCACCAGCACCCGGTCCGCAACCTGCCGCACGACCGCCATATCGTGGCTGATGAAGAGGATCGCCAGTTCCAGCTGTCTTTGCAGGTCCACGATCAGGTCCAGCACACGCGCCTGCACAGTGACATCGAGCGCCGAGACCGCCTCGTCGCAGATCAGCATGGCCGGGCGCGAGACGATGGCCCGCGCGATCCCGACGCGCTGAGCCTGCCCACCCGACAATGTGTGCGGAAAGCGGGCGGCCATCTCACTAGGCAGGCCGACGGCGTCCATGGCCTCGCGCACCCTGTCCTGCACCGCTGCTCGGGTCAATTCGGGGAAATGCGTCCAGAGCGGCTCGGCCACGATGTCGTGGATCGGCATGCGCGGGTTGAGCGACGCCAACGGGTCCTGAAAGACGATCTGGACCTCGCGCCGGACGGCCTGAAACGCCGTCTCGTCCATATCGGTCGTCGCCGCTCCACGCCACAAGATCTCTCCCTCCGACACGGGAGCGAGGCGCAAGAGTGACTGGATGATCGTGGACTTGCCCGACCCGGACTCGCCGACGATCCCCAGAGTTTCGCTCGGCGCTATCGAGAAATCGACGCCTCTGACGGCCTGGAACGTGCGGCGCCCCCCCAGCACATTGCCCGAGGTATAGCGCACGCCGAGCCCCTTTGCCTCGAGCAGCGGTGCGCCGCCCACCGGCGCAGGCGGACGGGCAATCTCACGCGACAGGCTCGGCGTGTTGCGCAAGAGCGTGCGGGTGTAGTCCTGCTGCGGGCGGGACAGGACTTCATGCGTCGGTCCCTCCTCGACCATGCGCCCGGATTGCATGACCAGCGTGCGTTCCGCAATCCGGGCGGCGACCGCGATGTCGTGGGTGATGAAAGCGCAGGCCAGTTGCCGGTCTCGCGCCAGATCGCCGAGCAGATCGAGGATGCGCAGCTGAACGGTCGCATCGAGCGCGGTCGTCGGCTCGTCCGCGATCAGGATTTCGGGATCGGCCATCAACGCAGCGGCGATGACCACGCGCTGGCGCTGCCCCCCGGAGAGCTCGTGCGGGAAGGCCCTGAGCTTGGCCTCCGGCTCCGGCATCTGCACCTGGCGCAGCAAATCGAGCGCCCGCGCACGCGCCGCTTGGCGGGACATACCCAGATGCGTTTCCGCCACTTCACCCAGCTGCCGGTCGATCCGCAGATAGGGGTTGAGCGCCGACATCGGGTCCTGGAAGACGTAGGCGATCCGACGTCCGCGGATGGCGCTCAGCGCCTTTTCAGGCAGGCCGACCAGTTCGGTGCCCCGATAGAGGATGCTGCCGGTCACATCGCCCGGAGAGAGCCCGGTGATCGCCTTGACCAACTGGCTCTTGCCTGACCCGCTTTCGCCGACAATCGCCGTCGTGACCCCGGACCTGAGTTCGAGCGACACGCGATCGACCACGGACACACCCGCAAAGGACACGCCAACGTCCCGGCAGTCCAGAACGATTTCACCTTTGGCCGTGGCAGCGGAACTGGACATCTCACCTTCCCTGTCAGACACTCCGAGCCGAGTATCGGGGTTCGCACGCATGTCGGCAACTTACATTCTGGTCCGATGCGCGCGTGTCTTCTTGACGGTCTGGGCGGCGGCGACGCTGGTGTTCGTGGCACTCCGCATCGCGGGCGATCCGGTGATGGCGCTGGTGCCACCCGACCTGCCTGACGACATCATCGACCAGTACCGCGCGCGGTTCGGCTTTGACCGCACGATCCTCGAGCAATACTGGCTGTACCTCGCCGCAATCGCGCAGGGTGACTTTGGGCTGTCATTCCGCACCAACGGCCCGGCAGTCGACCTTGTGAGCGCACGGATCGGCGCGACGGCGGCGCTCATGGTCACGGCGCTTGCGATCTCGGTGCTGGTGGGTGTTCCCGCCGGTATAGCCGCCGCTCTGCATCACAACCGCACGCTCGACAGGACGATCATGGCGTTTGCGGTCTTTGGTTTTGCAATGCCCAACTTCTTTTTCGGGATCCTGCTGATCCTCCTGTTCACGCTTAACCTGCAATGGCTGCCGAGCGGCGGGTTCGAGAGCTGGCAGAGCCTTATCATGCCCGCCGCCACGCTGGGACTGGCGGGTGCCGGCGCCTATGCCCGGCTGACGCGGTCGGCGCTCCTCGAGGTGCTGGGCGGGCCGTTCATGCAGACCGCGCGGGCCAAGGGCCTGCCGCCGCGCCGGCAGATCCTGGTCCATGGGTTGCGCGCCATCCTCGTGCCGCTCTTTACACTCTTGGGGTTCAGCGTTGGAGCGCTGATTTCGGGCGCGATCGTGACCGAGACGGTCTTTGCCTGGCCCGGGATCGGGCGCCTTCTGGTGGTGTCGGTGAGCGAGCGGGACCTGGCCGTCGTGCAGCTGATCATCATCCTGTCCGCCGCGATGATGGCGATCACGAACGCGGTGGTAGATCTGCTGCTTGGCGTGCTCGACCCCCGGATCGGCACGGCACGGAGCCAGGGGCGATGAAGGTCGCGGGCCTCTCGCTGCGGGTCCTCATCCCGCTGAGCGTCCTGGTGGCGGTGGTGCTCTTCGCGCTCGGCGGCCAGGTCCTGACGCCCCACGCCTACGACGCTTCGTCGCTGCTGGACCGCAACAAGCCGCCCGTGTTTCTGGGGGGCGACTGGGAGCATGTGCTGGGCACGGACGGCCTCGGGCGCGACCTGCTGGCCCGGCTTGTCGTGGCGACGCGGGTGAGCATCGGGCTTGCGCTGCTCGGCACGATCATCGGCCTCTTGATCGGGACGGTGCTGGGGCTGCTGGCGGCGCGCGGGGCGGGAGCCTTCGACTGGCTGACGATGGCGCTCATCGACCTGCAGGCCGCGATCCCTTTCATGATCATCGCGCTCGGGGCGCTGGCGATCTTTGGCAACTCGCTGGGACTTTTCGTGGCGGTGCTCGGCATCTACGGCTGGGAGAGCTACGCGCGGCTGGTGCGCAATTCGGCGCTGAGTGCGCGCGCCCTGCCGTATGTCCAGGCGGCGCGGGCGATGGGGGTGAAGGCGCACGTCGTGGACCGCCGTCATGTCCTGCCGGCGGTGACCAACGTGATCATCGTGCAGGCGACGCTCAATTTTCCCCAGACGATCCTGCTGGAGACGGGGCTGTCGTTTCTCGGGCTGGGGATCCAGGCACCGCTGACGAGCCTCGGGCAATTGCTGGGCGATGGGCGTGACAGCCTCGCGCGGGCCTGGTGGCTGGCGGTGATGCCCGGCACGCTGATCTTTCTGACGACGCTGTCGGTGAGCCTGCTCGGCGACGCGCTGCGCGACCATCTGGACCCGACGACGCGGCGCTAGAGCCGGCAGTCACGGCTGCACGGGACGTGCCGTGGCCGCGGTCAGATGCTCGCCTCGAGCAGGGCGATCTCGTCCGGTGTCAGATCGAAGAGGTCGTAAACGATGGCGTCGATCTGCGCCTCGATGGCGGTGATTTCGGCAGTCAGGCGCGCGATCTCGGCCCGGTCCCGCGACATCCAGTCCTCCCAGTCAGAACGCTCGGAGAGGGGGATGTCGGCCTTGAACGCCTTTTTGACCTCGGCCCGGAAGGCCGCGAAATCCGGCAGGGTCCACCATGACTTGAGCCTGGTGGTCAGCTTCGGCTCCCGCTCGGGCGGGCAGAGGTCCGGGATGCGGCGGGTGAAGGCTGTTTGCAGGGTGAGGCGGGTTTGGGCGGCGGTTTGAATAGTATCGACCCTCGCCGAAAGCTTTTCGCGCGCAACACTTGTAAACAGCGGGATCGCAAGCGGTTCGATGTATCTCGCCAACAGTTGAACGAAGCCACCTCGCAGGGCGGTCGCATGTTGTGTGAGTTGAAACCATGAGCAGCGGGAGTTCAGATAAGCGCAAAGCTCTTTCTCAGCGGAAGCGATAAAGTAAGGGGCATCGTTGAAAAACAAGCCCGCAGAATCAAAGCTGAATGCAGTACGATCAGCAAAGCGACTGTAGATTATCTTGGGAAGTTCGAAGGCCGAGTAGTAAGAGCAAGCTCGAAGCTCCCACCAGAAATCGCCTTGATCTGTTCTTTTGCGGGCGCTTGAACTGAAGGGCTCAAGAACCTTTGCGAGCCCGGGATGGTCTGCTGCAAATTGCGCCCAGGCACTCGCCTCGTCCTGAAAGGTGTAATGCGCGGTAGTCCACCCTTTGGGTATCAGGATCAACCACAGCCCGCGTGGCTCGGCGCGCCAGCGTTTGAGATCCTTGCCCTCCAGGAAGGGTTTCAGGAGCTCGGCGGATTTCGGGTCTTCGGCGCAGAGCCTTTCCTTGGTCGCGGTGTCGATGACGAAGGCGGCGTTCAGGCCCGTCTTGATCCCGTAGAGCGGCGCGCCATAGACCTCCTTGAGCGTCGGTTTGCCTGCACGGATTTTCTCGCGAAGCGCGCGCAGGGCCGGGTTCTCCAGCTCCCACGATCCCGAGCCGAGCGCCGCTTGCGGGAACGGCCCGCGTGCGGCGGCATAGGTGGCGCGAAAGTTGGCCTCCGGCAGGGTGTCGACCTTCCAGAACTGAAGCTCCTGCCCTTGGGGTGCCGCGCCGCGCTGCATGGTCAGGATCGCGGGATAGGTCGTGACCCCTTCGAACACCTGCAGGTCGCCAAAATCCACCACGCTTTCCAGCGTCGCCTCGCGGAGCAGGTAGTCGCGCAGCGGTTTGCCGGAGCCGGTCTTGAAGAACGTGTTGCTCGAGATGTAGCCCAGGCGCCCGCCGGGCTTGAGCAGTTTCAGTCCGCGCTCGTAGAAGTAGCAATAGAGATCCGCCCGGTCCGACACGACCTCGTAGCGGCGTTCGAGGTAGGGCTTGAGGGCCTTGAGCAGCTCCATCCGCACGTAGGGCGGGTTGCCGAGGACGACGTCGAACCCGCCTTCGGCAAAGATGTCGGGGAAGGCGGTCTCCCAGGTGAAGCCGTGATCGAGGTAGGCGAAATTGCTGTCTTCGATCAGGCTGTCGCCCACACGGATGTTCCCATCGAGGCTGTCGAGCACCTTGCCGCGCCGGGCGGTCTTGATCCAGAGCGAGAGCTTGGTGATCTCGACGCTTTCGGCATTCACGTCGACGCCAAAGAGGTTGTTCGTCAGGACCTCGCTGTCGGGATCGAACAGGCTCGCCGCGCCGCCCTGCAGCTCGGCGATCTTGTCGTTCACGCGCGTCATCTCGGCCTTCATGAAGTCGAAGGCCATCACGAGGAACACGCCCGATCCGCAGGCGGGATCGACGATGCGCAAGCTCTGAAGCCGGTCGCGGTAGGCGCGCCATGCCTCGAGCTCGGCCGATTTGCGTCGCCAGCGGATCGCCTGGTAGGGCTCGAGCGGGCTGTCCTTTCGGGCATGGGCGGCAAAGATCGTGCGGTACGCCTCGCCGATATGCGCCCCCAGCGTCTGTGCAACGATGAACCGTGCGATGTAGTCGGGCGTGTAGACGACGCCGTCCCGTTTGCGGCGGTTGTCGGTGGTGTCCTCGCCGCGCGCGGCGGCTTGCAGCGCTTCGACATCCGCGATGGACTGCTCGAACACGTGGCCGAGCACGGTGACCGAGACTTCGGAGGCAAAGTCGTATTCGGAGAGCCTGGCAAACCGCCGGCAGATGTCGTCGGGCAAGGTCAGCGCGTCGATGGCCGGGTCGTGTTTGAAGAGGCCGCCGTTGTAGGGCGGGATGGCCGAGATCAGCGTCTTGCCCGCGTCGTCGCGGCGTTCTCTCCGGCCCTGGTCGATGGCGCGGAAGAGGCCGACGAAATTGTCCCAGATCGGGCGCGGATTGTACGGGTCGACATGCTCGAACGCGGCCTGCAGCGTGTTGTCATCCAAAAGCCCGGTATCTTCGGCAAAGGCCACGAACAGGACCCGGTCGAGGATCGTCTGTGCCCGCGCGATGGCATCGAGCGGGTCCGTGTCCGGCGCCGCCGTTCGCACCGCGCCGACCAGCAGGTTTCTCAGATCGCGGTAGTCGCGATAGAGGCTGTCGGTGATGTCCTTGTCCTCGCGGCGGCTCTCCTCGAGCAGCGTGGCGGTCCGGCCGGACAGGAGGTTTTCGGCACTGAGCAGCAGCGTGAACCGCGCGTACTCCACCGGATCGGTCAGGCGCGCGAGGTCAAAGGTCTCGAACGCCTCGGTCCCCTCGCCAAAGCCGTAGAGACGCAGCTCGGTCATGTTCGACACCATGACCCAGCGCACGCCCGGCGCGTTCATGGCGTATTCCCAAGCCTGCTGGACCGGGCTCTTGTTGCGCCCCGGCATGATCGCGTCGAGGTCGCGCGTCTTGGCGCCCTTCAGCTCGAGCGGCGCGATGATCCGAGGCTGGTCGGCGCCAAAGTGGCCGAGCGCCAGGTCGACGCTGCCCGCGAGCACCTGCTGTTCGGCGGATACGGTATACTGCGCGCCCTGCGCCGCGCCGGCATAGCCAAGCACGCCTTCGAGCAGCACGTTCGAAAACGGGCCGTGCAGGGCGGTTTCCTTGAGCGTGTGAACCTGGCCAGAGGTGATGAGCTCTGACCATTTTTGCACGAGTTCCAGATGTGCATCCGGGATCGGCCCTATCTCGAGGTGCCGGGACAGCGTTTTTTTGTTGAAGAGTTTCACGATGCACCGCCCACGCGTTTTGGGGAGGATGGCTTCCGGAGGGCTGGTTTACAATCCCAGACCCGTTGGCATGAGGAGGAGCGGCGCCCGGCCTTTCCCCGAACGGCGCTTGCTCCCTCAGATCACCTGCGCATCGCGCCGATCTGGGTGCAAAGGAGGATGACGGGGATGAGGCCGATCCCGGCGATCATCAGGCTCGGCACCGCCGCGCCCTCGAGCCGCTCGTCGGAGGCGAGGCGAAAGGCGTGCACCGCCAGCGTGTCATAGTTGAAGGGACGCAGGATCAGCGTGGCCGGCAGCTCCTTGATCGTATCGACAAAGACGATGAGCAGCGCCGTCAGGATGCTTGGCCGCAGCACGCGCAGGTGCACGTCGCGCACCGTTCCCCAGGCCGACCGCCCCAGCACACGCGAGGCGGCGTCGATGTTGGGTGTCACCCCCGCCAGTCCGCTGTCGTAAGAGCCGATGGCCGCGGCCAGGAACCGGATCATGTAGGCGCCGATCATCAGCCAGATCGAGCCGGTGATCAGCAGACCCGTGGAGATGTCGAACCACGCCTCCATCCGCGCGTCGAACCAATTGTCGAACCGCGCAAACGGGACCAGAAGACCGACGGCGATCACCCCGCCCGGCACGGCATACCCCAGACGCCCGACAAAAAGCGCGCCGAGCGACAGGCGCGAGCGGAAGACGCGGTGAAACGTGCCAAGGAGCACCGCCGCCGTCACTGTCACCGCCGCCGCCACACCCGCCAGCATCAGCGAGTTCTGCACAAACGCGAGGTACCGCGGGGCAAAGATGTTCTGCTCAGACCGCAGGCCCATCAGCACCAGCGTCACCGTCGGCACGACAACCCCCAGCAGCACCGGCAAAGCGCAGGCCAGCTGCGCGCCTGCGGCCTGCAACCCGGTGAGGCGCGCGCGGACAAAGCCCTCCTGCCGGCCCTTGGTGGCAAAGCTCGCGCTGCCGCGGTTGATGTGCTCGAGCGCTGCGACGAGCAGTGCAAAGGTCAAAAGGCCGAGCGCCAGTTGCGCCGCCGCACCCCGGTCGGCAAGCCCGAACCAGCTGGTGTAAATGCCCGTCGCAAAGGTCTGCACGCTGAAATGCGCGACAGTGCCGAAATCGGCAATGGTCTCCATCACCACCAGCAGTGCGCCTGCGGCAATCGCGGGGCGCGCCATCGGCAGCGACACCCTCAGAAACGCCAGCGTCGGGGACGTCCCCAGCGAGCGTGCCGCATAGAACGGCGTTGCCGCCTGCATGCGAAAAGCCGCCCGCGTCAGCAGGTAGACGTAGGGGTAGAGCACCAGCGTCAGCATCAGCGCCGCGCCACCGAGCGAGCGAATTTCAGGGAACCAGTAGTCGCGCGGACCCCAGCCCATGACCTGCCGCAGCGTGCTCTGCACGATGCCGGGATGGTCGAGCACATCGGTATAGGCGTAGGCCAGCACGTAGGCCGGGAAGGCAAGCGGCACGACCAGCGCGATCTCGAGGAACCGCCGGCCCCGGAATTCAGTCGTGACGACGAGCCAGGCCGTGACCGCCCCGATCACGATGCTCCCCGAGGCGACGAGCAGCACCAGCACCAGCGTGCTCCAGGTGTACCGCCACAGCACGGTATCGGCGAGCTGCGCCAGCGTGTCGAACGTGCCGAGCGCCGCCGCGGCGATGACGCCAACGATCGGCAGCACGCAAAGCACCGCGATAAAGAGCGCCGCTCCCGCAATCGCCTGTCTGTCCATCGCCCGTCTCCGCCTCTGCCGGGCTTGTCTCTACCGCGCCGCGCCGGGCGGAGAAAGGGTCACACCGCCGCAAGCACGGCCCTCGCGATCACAGGACGTCGAGGAACCCGTCGAACGCCTTGACCAGTTCCGTCTCGAAATCGAGGTCACGCGCCTCGAACTCCGCCTCCAGCGCACCCTTGATCGTGAACGGCCCGCGCTCCATCTGCGGCGGTGCGAAGTCGAACTCGTCCTGCAGCGCCAGCGCGATCAGGCTGACAAACGAGGTTCCGTCCTCCGGCGGCGCGCCCGGCAGCAGGGGCGGATCGAACCGCGGGTCTTCGGGAAGGCCGATCGGCGGGTCCGGCGGCGGCAAAAAGGGCGGCGTGATGCCACTGCCCTCGACCGTGATCCTGATCTCCGCGCGCGAGGTCGCACCCGCCGCGTCACTGATCTCGTAGTCAAAGACAAAGCTGTCCGTCTGCCCGTCGGTCATCTGCGTGAAAGCGCTGCCCGGATCGATCACCAGCCTCTGGTTTGCGTCGATCTGGCCGGTGACGGTCCGCCCCCCGCTCGACAAAAGCGAGATCGCGCCGTCACTGGCCTGCAGGTCGACCCAGTCGACGCTCAGAATATCGCCCGCGTCGGGGTCGCTGTCGTTGCCGAGCAGGTCCAGGACCCACGGTCCGGTCTCGCCGAACGTCGCCTCGTCGTCCACCGCCACAGGCGCGAGGTTGCCCGGCACCGCCACCACCGACAGTCCGTCGCCAAACGGCGCAAGCCGCAGGTCGATCCCGTCCGTCCCGGTGATCAGGACCCGTGCGTCCGGAGTGCCGTCCCCGTCCGTGTCGAGTTTCACTTGGCTATCCGGCGTGCTCCGCGTGATCGAGATCGCCGACGGCGCAAGCCCTGGCGCATCGATCACCAACCGGTCACCGATGTCAAAGCCGGAGATCGCGTCCCCCTCGAGCCACTCGGGCGTGCCTTCGACGTGGTTGTCGCCAGCGCCGAGGAAATAGAAATCCGCGCCTGCGCCGCCGACAAGCGTGTCGTTGCCCGCGCCGCCCTTGAGCGTGTCCGCCCCCGCACCGCCAAAGAGGGCGTCTGGCCCGCCGCGCCCTTCGATCTCGTCGCCCAGCGCAGTGCCGCTGATCTGATCGGCGTCTTCAGAACCGACCAGCGCCGGGCGCGCGAGGCCAAAGTTCTCGGCCTCGAGGTCCGAGATAAAGATGTCGTGCAGCACCAGCGGACCGCCATCCGGCAGGTTGATGATGACATCCGGCCCCGGCTTGGTCGTCGCCGCCAAAAGCGCCTCAAAACTGTCGAACGGAGCCTCCGGGAACACGATCCGCGTGCCGCCCGGACCACCCTCGAACCCGATGATCTCCAGATGGCCCGGCGTCTGTGGCAGCTCCACGACGTCTGCGCCGCCCCGCAGAAAGAGGAAATCGAACCCTTCGCCCGGCACAACAGTGTCCGCACCCCAGGTCCCGATCAGAGTGTCATCGCCTGGCGTGCCCTCGAGCGGTGCGCGGTCGACGAGGTCATTGATCGTGACGGCGTCGAGCTCTGCATCGTCCAGCACCACACGCTCGATCCCGGCCAGCGGCGCGGCAAAGTGATCCTCGACGCGGATCGTCTCGACCCGCGTGGCAGAGGTCACCTCGACGATCAGGTCGTCGGGCTCGACCGCATCCTGCAGGAATGCCACGTCCTCCAGCCGCACCCCCGTCAGCTCGAGCGTGTCTCCCGCGCTCAGCACCGGCACTTGCGCGCCCGAGGTGTCGCCCAGCGCGTGCGCGGCCACGGCGTTGCTCTCGAGGCCGGCCTCGGCGGCGCCTTCCTCTTCGAGGATGTCGTGAACGTGGCCACCGCTGCCCGGCGGCGCGGGCAGCATCTCGCGCACGATGTCGTCACCGTCGCCCGGCGCCCATCGGTAGGTGTCCGCCCCGCCATAACCAACGAGGATGTCGCCCGCTCCGCCCCCGATGAGGACGTTGTCACCGTCATCGGCAAAGAGGGTCTCCCGCCCATCGGTGCCTTCGAACGCAATCGCTTCGGGCAGGACGCCGGTGTCGATCTCGCTCCCGTCGGCAAAGACGATCACGTCCACGCCGCCCGGCGTGTTCCCCGGCAGGTTCAGGAGCTGATTGACCAGCGTCAGCGTCTCGCCCGACGCCTCGATCTCGAGCACAAGGTCATAGCTCGTCCCACCCGCGCGGTAGAGCAGCACATCGTCCGGCATCAGGTCCGGCAGCGTCAGGACGTTGTAGTCGTCCTGTGCGCCCCGGTCATCGATCGTGTCGTCGCCCCGAAACGGACCCCAGGTGTAGCCATCGTCACCGCCGATGTTGATCAGATCATCGTCGCCAGCGGTGCCGGTTATCGGCGCTGCCGCCACGATCTCGGCAATTCCCCAAACGGTGCCGTCGCCAAAGGTGACGGTTTCCACACCGTAGTACCGCCCCGTGCCGGCGACGTTGGCGAACTGATCGGTGATCGTCAGCGTCTCGCCCGTTGCGTTGACCGTAACGAGCAGGTCCTCGCTGCCATCCACGCGGCTGAACACCACTTCACCCGGCGCCAGCCCCTCCAGCGTCAGCGCGTTCGCGCGCCCACCCGTGGCAAAGTCGGTGTAGGTGTCCGACCCCTGCCCCGCGCTCCAGCTCAGCGTGTCGCTGCCAAGCTGACCGAGGATCAGGTCGTCGCCGCCAAGCCCCGACAGGATATCCTCCCCATCGGTCCCAAACAGCGTGTCGGCGCCGTCAGTCCCAAGCACCTCGACCTCGGTCAGGAAGTCGTCGATGGCAATCGGCTCCGCCCCGCCCAGCTGGATGAACTCGATGGTGCGCGGCACCCCTTCGGCAAAAAAGTTTACCAACCGCACGGAATCACCCGGACCGTAGGACACAACCGCGTCCGACTGCGTGCCGGTCACGCCGTCCCGGAAGACCGAGACCTGATCGCGCGAAACAGCCCGGATCACGAGCGTATCGCTGCCGACAAAGCTGTCCTCGATCACATCTTGCCCGTCGCCCGGAGACACCTCATAGCGGTCATCGCCCAGCCCGCCGCGCAGCGTGTCGTCGCCCTGATTGCCGATCAGCCGGTCATCGTCGTTCGTGCCGTCCAGCACCTCGCCCGCCGCCGTCCCCCGGAACGGTGCAGCTTCGGCAATCTCGCTTTGATCCCATTCGGTGCCGTCTGCAAAGCGTACGAACTCGATGGCGGCAAAGGCGTCGTTGAACTGCCCGCGCACCGTCAGCGTCTCGTCCGTCGCCAGCGCCCTGATCTCGAGGCTGCCGTTCGCAAGGCGCGTGAACGCCACGTCCGCTGGATCGAGCCCGATGAGCGAGATCATGTCCACGTCGAACTGGCTCGTGCGCCCGCCCTCTTCGATCACGTCCGAACCTAACCCCGGCCCCCACTCGTAAAGGTCCGATCCCCAAAGCCCGGCCAAAGTCTCGTCCGCAGCCGTCCCGGTCAGCGTGTTGGCGGTATCGTCGAGCGACAAGGGCGCGGAGGTATCACCCCCGATGTCGCCCAGCACCAGCTTGAGCACGTCGGCTCCGTCCAGCACCACGCCGCCGTCAAAGTCAAAGAACTCGATGGAGGTGGAAAGGCTGTTGAAGTGCCCCGCTATCCTGAGCGTCCCGGTCGGCGTCGTCGCCACCAGATCGGCGCCCTGAATAGAGAAACTCACATCCGCCGGATCAAGCCCCGCGAACCGCACCCGGTCGCCGGCGCTGAAGTCGTCCTCGAACAGCACATCGTCGCCCAGCGTGCCGGGCTGCACCACGTAGGTGTCGTCGCCACCGGAGCCAGCGAGCGTGTCGTCACCGTTGGAGAAGAACAGCGTTTGATCGGCGCCCGTCCCGACGATGTTGTCATCGCCGTCGCCTGTCTGAGAAAGAAACGCCAGCTCGTTCAGCTCCTGCCAGCTCAGCTCAGTCCCATCGTCAAAGACGATCCGATGAATGTGCGGGCCCGGCGGCGAGGCAAAGAAGGCGCTCTGCTCCAGCTGCCCCGGCAGCGTGATGCTGTCGGTGGCGCTTGGCTGGCCGGTCGGGTCATCGGCATAGACGAACTGCAGCGTCACCTCGTTCGGAGCGCCATCCCGCACGACGCGCAGCTCGGACCGGTCGATCCCCTCGAGGCGCAGCGTGTTCTGGTCGATCCGCACCCCATTCAGCGCAGACGCATCGAGCGTGCCGACGTACGGGTCGACGATCTCGTCGTTGCCGTCGCCGCGGCGGTAGACGTAGGTGTCGTCCCCCCTCTCCCCGCGCATCGTGTCGTCGCCCAGCCCGCCAAAGACGACGTTCTGCTCGTCCGTGCCCACGAGCACGTCGTCAAAGTCGGTGAACTGCAGCCGGACGTCGTCCTGCGTCAGCACCACACCGTCGGCAAAGCGGATGTTGAGATCGCCGGTGAACTCCGACAGCTGGGTGAAGGTGATGCTCCCGCCATTCACGAACTCGAGTACCGCCGTCCCGCCCCCTGTCGGCGCCACGGCAAAGATCGCATCACCCGACGCGATGTCGGGCAGATAGACCTGATGCTCCCCCCGCGCGGTGCCGATGTTGACCGTGTCGTCGCCATCGCCCTCCCGGTAAAGGATCGACGTCTGCACTTGAAAGTTCGTCTTGATCGCCGAGGTGGCCAGGGACGGCAGCGCCTTGCCCGACCACGGCGCGGAGGTGATCACATCATCGCCCAGCCCGCCGTCGAAATAGGTGATGTCCTTCTGAAAGGTCCCGGTGAAGCGCCCTTTGATCGGCGCCAGCACATCGTCGCCGTCCGTGCCGATCTCGATATACTCCGCCTGCGCCTGCCAGAACGCGAACTCGGCCAGCATGTCGTCGGTAATCGGGGAATTGTTGTCTTCAAAGAAGTCGTCCCACAGCAGGTTTGTCAGAATCTGGCGATACTCGAACCATCCGCTTGTCGGGATCTGGGCGCTGACAAAGGGGCGAAAGACCTCTTCCGCCATGGTCTGCATCAACGGCATGACATGGGCGACATGTTCAAAGGCGGCGACCCGGTCCGTGGGAGCCCCCGTCAAAATCCGGTCGACCTGCTCGTAGAAATTGCCGGACAAGAGGTCCGTTTCAAAGTCATAGGTGTAGCGCGTGAGCGCCGCGTAGGGGCTGGCCTGGACCGCCTCGATCTCAGCAGATGTCTCTGCGTTGCGCTCGAGATACGCATGCACCTCGATCACAAAGCGCAAAAGCTTGGAGTCGACATAGCCGTCGTACCCATGGTCAACCCGTGCATCGAGCGTCATGTCGAACCCGATGTCCCACACGAACCACTCTACCCGGCTGAAATCCGTGCCGTAGAACGTCTCGATGAACTGCGCCCGGTCTTCGAGGTTGCGGTCCGCGTCCGCTTTCCCGGCCCAGGCCCACAGGATGTCCTCGAAACGCTCGTGTATTTCGGTGGCATTCAGATCGAGCGCGTCATCGACAAACCCCTCGACCAGGGCGCGCAGCTCCGCGTCCTGCGACATGGCCACACGCAGGTCAGGCACCAGCCCGTTCCCGCTGAGGTTTGGTAGCGCAAGGAGAGCGTCATCGGGGTCGTAGCCGTCAGGTTCGGCAATCACCGAATTCTTGGCGCTGGTGTTGAAAAACACGGCCCACGCCTCGCGGGTTTGCCCGGCGGTGGTCTCATAGCTGCCTGTGGCGGCGACGCGGTTGCCGGCAGCAAGGAACCCATCCGTGTCATGTTCGACACCGATGCTGGCGACGCCAGCCTCTCCCATCGTCATCAACTCGTTTTCATCGACCGTGCCGTCAAGGTTGATGTCGCGCCAGACGCGCATCACGTCCCAAACCTCATCGCGATGATCGATCACCCGGTCGCCATTTGCATCCTCGCTCTCCAGATCGATGAAGGCTTGGTACTCCGGCGCCTCAGGATCGTAATCCTCGGGCGGGATGGCGCCAAAGAATTCGGCTGCGGTGTCGACCTGTCCATTTTCGTTGACGTCGCGCACGACGATCCCGTCGTCGGGGTCGACCCAGCCGGTGGAAATGGCGAGGTCTTCGTCCTCGTAGGTGAAAAAGACCCTCGGATCGCCCAGCGCGGTCAACTCCACACCGTCGCCGTCGAGATCGATCACAAGCGGCTCGGTTTCATCCGCGGTCAGGTCCGTCGTCTCCGTGTCATCCGGCATGACCGGCGCGTCTGGGGGCAGCGCCGGACCGTCGTTGCCGTAAAGCGCGTTCACCTTATCGATGAAGTCTTCGATGCACTTGCGCGTCTCGGGATCGTTGAAATCTACGCCGTCGATGTCGGCGGGTGGCGGGTCACCGCTTTCAGGGTCGTGATCGAGCGCTTTGCGCATCAGCTCGGCAGCTTCGACCAGTTTGTCGCGAAAGCCCTGCCCCACGGTCTTGAGCAAATTGCCCAGCGCACCCAGCATCGACCCCGGGATGGCGCCGCCTGGAAAAAGCCCGATAAACGCGCCTCCTGCAGAGATGAGATTGCCCGCGTTGCCCGGCAGGTCGCCAAGCGCCACCAGACCGCCCTCGAGTCCGCCTAGGGTTTGCGCCTGCTGATAGTTCTCCACCGTCGATTTGACGTCTTGGAGGGCGTTCGCAACTGCCACCGCGTTCGCGTTCTTGGACCCTCCGGCGGCGGCATCTGCCAACTCGGCGGCGTAGCCCGTCAAACCGAGCGTTTCAGCGATCCAGTCATTTTCAGCGGACGTGAGACCGGTCGCCGTGGCCTCGGCGACAGCGTTGTCGATCTGCGATTGGGTCAGTTCAGGTCTTTTTGCAAGTTCTGATCGAAACTCCGCCTCGAAATCGCTGGCAAAGTTCTCCGTCACTTCGGACACGTTCACCGCGTCCAAAACGTTCTTGAGATTGAAATTTGTGCCCGGTCCACTCATCGCATCACCTGTAGAAATCACAGCGGCGCGAATTCAAAGGCGCCTCGAAAACATGAGCCATAGCGTAGGAGGCCTTGCCGCAGCCCGGCAATAACTAAAATTGGGTAAATCGGGCCGCTGAGCCGGAGAATGGGTCAGGTTTACCCCACCAACCCGGCGGCGATCTTGGCGCTGCCGATGGCGGCTTCGGTGTGGGGCGGGGTCTGGGGTGTGACGCCCAGTGCCTTGGCCCGGATGGCGGTAAACGTGGCGTCCGACGCGCCGCCGCCTGCGGAGAGGACAAGGCTTGGGTACGCCCCGCCGCGCGCGGCGATTTCGCGGAAGCACTGCGCCTCGATCCGGGCGATGCCCTCGTAGAGCCCTTGCAAAAAGCGCGCGTCACTCTCCGGGCGCGGCGTCATGCGCGGCGGGTGCGCGGGGTCGTTGACCGGGAACCGCTCACCGGGCGCGCGCAAGGGATAGTAGTCGAGGCCGCTCGGCGTATTCGGGTCGATCTGGGCGCTGAGCTGTGCAAGGGTCTCGCTGTCAAAGAAGTCCGCCAGCACGGCACCGCCCGTGTTGGACGCGCCGCCCACAAGCCAGACATCTCCGAGCCGGTGCGCGTAGAGCCCGATGGCCGGATCGTCGATGCGCACGGGGCTCAGGAGCTTGATCGCGAGAGTCGAGCCGAGCGACGTGACCGCCACGCCCGCCCGCACAGGCGCCGCCGCGATGAAGGCCGCGATGCTGTCGGTGGTGCCTGCCTGGACTGTTGCGTTTGGGTCGAGGCCGAGCTGATCTGCGATGGACGGTGCGACCTGTCCTATGGGAGCGCCGACTGGCAAGGCCGCGGGCAGCAGCGCAGGGTCGATCACCTCACCGATCCAATCGGGCCACGCCTCGGTCTCAGGATCGAACCCGGTCTTTAGCGCGTTGTTGTGGTCGGAAAGTCCGCCCTGCCCGGTCAGGCACGCGGCGATGTAGTCGGCCTGATGCAGGAGGTGCCGGGCCGTGCCGGAGGTGTCTTCGGACACCAGACGCATCGCGCGGCCAAGGGCGGAGTTGCTGCCTTGCGTGATGTGTGCGGTCGGCGCGTGCCGGGCGATCTGCGCGGCCTCGGCGTCGAACCCTTTGGAGTTGTACATCAGCGCACGTGTCACGGGCTGGAGTGCGGCGTCGGTGAGCACCATCGAGCCAGACGTGCCGTCGATGGCGATGCAGGTGACATCTGCGAATGCGTGGCCGTGCTCGGCGAGCGCGCCCTGTTGCGCAGCGAGGCACGCCTTGACGGCCCCCCACCAGAGGGTCGCGTCGATGCGGTCCGGATCTTGGGGTAGGTGCGGCGCGCGGGCCATGGAGAGGACGTCGCCGCGCGCGTCCAGCACTGCCGTCCGCACGCCGGACGTGCCGATGTCGATGCCAAGCGCGAGGCTCATGTGGGCGTCCGGGCCGCCAGCGCCTGCCGGTATTTCTCCGCATCCCAATTGAGCAGTTCAGCCTCGGCGTCTGCCCCGATCGGGTCCAGCGTCCAGCCCTCCGGCACGCGGGCAAGCACATCGCTGAGACAGCGCAGCATCGCGGTCTGGCTGGAGGTGGCGCCTTTGCGCAGCGCCACGCCCTGCCTTGGCACCAACACGGCAGGTGGCGTGCCGTCGTGATCGGATTGCAGCAGCGCCGGGCCGAGGAAGACCACGTGATCGGGGTAGTATGACCCCGCGGTGGCCGCTTCCGCGCCTCCCCCTGCGAGCCACCCGTAAGGCGACCAGTCGAACCCGTCCGGTGCGGGTTCCGAGGGCGTGGGCCCCTCCCCCTCGCGCGGCGTCATGGCAAGCCGGCGCTCGACCTCTGCGAGGAGGTCGGACACCTCCTCCACTGTCGCACCTGCACAGATCAACCCATGGTTTTGCAACACAAAAACCTGCGTGTCGGGAGCCGCACGGGCCAGGATTTCGCGAGTTAGCGGCAGGCCGGGTTTGGCGTATGGCACGCGGACAAACGGCAGACCGGCGAGCTTGGCATCGAGCGCGGCACGCCCCTCGGGACTGATCGCGTGCACGAGCGTCGCCACCGAATGGGTGTGCGCCACCACGTTGAAGTCGAGCGCTGCGTGGAACGTCGTCTCGATCGACGGGCGCAGGGTGATCGCTGGGTCGAGCACGGTGCCTTTGCAGGAGCCGTCGCCAGCCTCACCGCGCGCCTCGGCGATGGCGGCGGCACGGTCCACGGGGACAAAGATCATCTGCCGCTCGGCGTCGGCGAGCTCGGTCCCGGACGCCTTGATCCACATGACCTCACTGTCCTTGATGGACGTGTTGCCACCCGGTCCCTGCACCTGCAGCGGGTCCTGACCCAGCCGCGCGGAAAGCTGGCGGAACGCATCAGTCACAAGCGCCGGGCGTGTGTCACGTGTCATCGCAAATCCTCGATCCGGTAGGTGGGCGCGGGGTGGCCAGTTTCGGCAATAAGCGCGCGCAGAGCGGCGTCGCGGTCGCTTCTGTCAAAGCGCGCCGCGTAGAGCCCGCCCTCGACAAAAAGCGAGTCCCAGCCCGCGCCTGCCGCGCCGGTGATATCATGCTCGAGACTGTCGCCCACCATGAGGAGGCGCTGACTGCCGAGGGCCTCGGCGACGGCCTCGAAAATCGGGCGGTGCGGTTTGCCGTAGAACGTGACTACCCCGCCTTTGGCCGCGTAGGCGTGTGCCAAGGCGCCGGGAGAGACGACCGTTTGGCCGCCGGCGCGGGGGCTCGCCTTGTCGGGGTTCGAGCAATATACCGGCAAGCCGCGGGTCAGCGCGGAGCCCATGACGCTGGACCAGTCGTCCTCTGTGCTGCCGTCCGGCAAGCCCATCAAAAGGATCGCTTCAGCGTCAGACAGGTCGCTCACCAAGTGTAGATCCAGTCCTTCCGCCCAGGCCGCCGCATCCCCGGGCGCGCGCTCGATTGGGTAGAACCGCGCCTCAGGCACGCGGCCGGACTGGCAATCGCGCCACAGCGCCTCGCCGCTGGTCATCACCACGTCGAAGAGCCCCTCGGGAAAGCCGATCCCGGCGATACGCGCGGCATTCGGCGCTGCGCGCTTGCCGGAGTTCGAGAGCACCGCGAGCCGATGACCCGTCCCCTTGAGCGTGCGCAGCGCGGAGACGGCGTTCGGGTAAGGCACGCTGCCGTCATGCAGCACACCCCACTGGTCGAGCACGATCGCGTCGTAGTCGCCCGCGACCTCTGCCAAGTGCTGCAGTGCGCGGGTCATGGACGGCTCAGTCTTCCATGTCTTCGGGTTTGGCGAGGCTGGCGATGTAGGCATCGACCTCCTCGGGTTTCATCGCGGGCGCCTCTTTCTGGGCAAGGCCCGGCGCCATGTCGCCAAAGTAGAACTTGTAGCCCGGGATCACCTGGCGGCGCTTGCGGATCGGCATGCCTTCGTAGGGGAAGACGTCAGACCGCGCGTTCGCCACGTAGTCGTGGCAGGGCAAAACATAGTCCGAGCGCTTGTCGAGCTCCTCGACCGACTTCCACCCCTGCACCGAGTTCACGAACCGCGCGGGCACCCAGTAGCGCCACATCTCGGCCGGGTTCGGCTCGAGGTTGCGCTCCTCGAAAATGGCATCCCCGCAAATCACGATGTCGCCGGCGCTCGTTGCGACGCTGACTGCCATGTGACCGACCGAGTGGCCAGGCGTGTGGAACATGGTCAGACCGGGGAGGATCTCGCACTCATCATCGACCGCCTCGAAGGCGCAGCCGAGATAGGCCGCGTCGATCCCCAGCGTGCCGCTTTCATACGTGCGGTAGTAGAGCGGCAGCGGGTTGTAGGCCATTTCGATCTCGGCCTTGGGCGCGATGTAGCGGGCGTTCTTGAACTCTTTCATGTTCTGCACGTGGTCCCAGTGCAGGTGAGTGAAGATGATCGCGTCGATCTCGTCCGGGTGCACGCCCAGCTTTTGCTCGAGATGCTCGTGGACCTGCAGGCAGCCGCGCTTTTCGCAATTGTGGTGATACTTGCTCGCACGCTCCTGGTCGGGCAGGCCGGTGTCGATCAGGATTTTATGCTCGCCGGTGTCGACGTAGTGACAGAACACAGGCTGCCACTTTTTCTTGCCCGCCGGGCCTTTCCAGAAAATGTAGGTGCCAAGGTCGCCATGCAGCCAGCCGGTGTTGATCGGATAAATCTTGGTTTCGGCAACGCCCATGGTGTCCCTCGTGTGCTGTGATTCAGTTTTGTATACAAAAAGAGCAAGCTGCGCGCATTTGCAAGGTTTAATCCGGTGAGCCGTCCCTAATTTGCCTTGAGCGTCTGGATAAAGCTCGCCGCCATGTGCGTGCGCATGCTGTTGGAGGCGGTCGCCGAATCTTCGGAGAAGATGTCTGCGATCAGGGCCTCGTGACTTTTGGCGGAGGCGATCAGATCGGCGCGGGTGGCAAATTTCTTGGCCCGGAAGGGACCCGTACGGCGGCGGAATTCGATTGCGATCTCGGCCATGTAGGGATTTCCAGTGGCCGTGTAGATCGTCATGTGAAACGCCTCGTTGGCGCGCAGATAGGCCGCACGGTCGCCCGCTTCTGCCGCTGAAACGCAGTTGGCCTGTGCCGCCTCGATCTCGGAACGGGTCAGCAAAGTCAGGCGCTGCGCGGCAATCCGGGCGCAGGCCGTCTCGATTTCGTGCATCGCTTCAAAGATTTGGCTCAATTCCTCGCGGCTGTATTCCGCGACGAAAACGCCCCGCTTCTCACCCTGCACCAGCACGCCCTGCGCTGTCAGTCGGGACAAAGCCTCACGCACCGGGGTACGGGATGCGCCGAACCGGTTGGCCAGTCCCGTCTCGTCGAGCCGCTGCCCAGGCGCGAGCGCACCGACGCTGATCTCGTCCAAAAGCCCCTGCTCGATCCGCTGTGCGGCGGACATCTTTGGCAGATCAAGACTGATTTTCTCGGCTTTCGGCATGTGGTCTGTACCTTGATTGAGCGTATCTCCTACCGCAGTTTCGCGCCGAAAGCAAATTTGCATATTTACTTTTTGTTTTGTATACAAAATATTGTTGCCGGGAGGACGTGGATTCGATGCCAGAAATTAAGCTTGAACGGCTGGTCAAACGGTACGGCGCGGTGGAGGTCCTGCACGGCATCGATCTCGACATGGCCGAGAACGAGTTTACCGTGCTTGTTGGCCCGTCAGGCTGCGGCAAGTCCACGACCCTGCGGATGATCGCCGGGCTCGAGAGCGTGTCGGACGGCGAAATCTACATCGGCGGCAATCCCGTCAGCCAGCTTGATCCAAAGGATCGGGGGCTGGCGATGGTCTTTCAGGACTACGCGCTTTACCCGCATATGGACGTGGCGAAGAACATCTCCTTTGCCTTGCGCCTGCAAAAACGCCCCAAGGCCGAGATCGACGCCAAGGTGCGCGAAGTCGCCGAGACGGTTGGCCTGACGCAGTTCCTGCATCGCAAGCCCGGCGCCTTGTCGGGCGGTCAGCGGCAGCGAGTGGCGATGGCCCGGGCCCTGGCCAAGGACAGCCAGATCTTCCTTTTCGACGAGCCACTTTCGAACCTCGACGCCAAGCTGCGCGGCCAGATGCGTGCCGAGCTCGCGATCATGCGCCAGAAGGTGCAGAAAAACATGATCTACGTCACGCACGACCAGATCGAGGCGATGACCCTTGCCGACCGGATCGTCGTCATGCACGGCGGACATATCCAGCAACAAGGCAAACCCGAAGAGCTCTTTAAACGCCCCGCCAACAAGTTTGTCGCGGGCTTTCTCGGCTCGCCGCCGATGAACTTTCTCGACGCCACGCTCTCTGGCGCTGGCGACCGGGTGATGGCGGCAGGCGACGGGTTCAACCTCGCGATCCCGACAGATGTCGCGGCGCGCCTTGGCCGGTCGAGCGGGGACATCATCCTCGGCATCCGCCCGTCGGACCTCAACTACGACGCCAGCGCGCCCGACGATCAGGCGCTCGACCTGCGGGTGATCGTCTCGGAATACGTGGGCGCGCAATCGGTGCTCATGTGCGCCTGCGGCGGCACCAACGTGACCGTCGAGCTCAAGTCCGAGACGCCCATCGCGCTTGGCGAGACACTCAGATTCGCGGTCAGACCGGAGGGCGTGCACCTCTTTGACCGCAAGACCGAAGAGGCGCTGTGAGGGCGCCCGCATCCATCTCAAGGGAGGAGAAAGAATGCTCAAATCATTGAAACACACCACGCTGGGGGCCGTCTCGGTCCTGGCGTTGGTGGCTGGCCCGGTGCTTGCCGATGGCCACAGCAAGGGGCCGTATGCGGAATACGCGGGCACGACGGTTGTCGTGAACTTCCCGGCGCACCCGCACTATAATGCGGCGATCAAGGTGCTCCCGGAGTTCACCAAAGAGACCGGCATCGAGGTCGAGGTCGACCAGCTGCCCTACCTGAAGATGCGCGAGCGTCAGACGCTCGAGCTGGCGCAGGATGAGGGTGAATATGACCTGATCTCCTACGTGGTCTTTTCCAAGGCGGACTATGTCTTTGCCGACCAGCTGGAGAATCTGGCCAAGTACTTCATGAACCCCAAGCTCGCCGATCCGAGCTACGACGCCGAAGACCTGATCGACGGCTACGTGCAGAACATCGGCGTTGCGGGCGGCAAGAAGGGCTACCTGCCGGGACCGACAGGCTCGCTCTTCGGCATCCCGTTCGGCTCCGAAACGTCGGTGCTCGCCTACCGCAAGGACATCTTTGAAAAGCACGGGATCGCCGAGCCGACCAACTATGACCAGTTGCTCGACGCGGCTTGCAAGATCCCTGAGGTCGAGCCGGGTATGGGCGGCATGGCCTCCCGCGCGGCCTCGGGCCATCAGGCGTCTCACGCGTTTCTTCTGCACCTCGCCCCGCTGGGCGGCCGCGTGTTTGACGACAACTGGGAGCCGATCATCAACAACGAGGCTGGCGTCGCTGCCGCCAACGCGCTGAAAACCATCGTGGATTGCGGTCCCGAAGGTGCGATGAGCTTTGGCCCGGCCGAGGCGGCAAACTCGTTTGCCAATGGCGAAAGCGCGATGTTCATGGATTCGATCGCCTTTATGCCCGGCTTCGAGAACCCGGACCGCAGCCAGGTCGTCGGCAAGGTCGGCTATGCGATGCACCCCGAAGGTGTGCGCCGCGGCTCGCAGACCGGCGGTTTCGGCATCGCGATCCCGAAGAACGCCGAGAACAAGGAAGCGGCCTTCCTGCTGATGCAGTGGCTGACCTCCAAGAAGGGCGATCTGATGGTGGCGATGGAAGGCGGCAACCCGTCGCGTTTCTCGACCTACCAGAACGAAGAGCTGAACGAGAAGTATCCGTTCTCGGCCACCTTCGGTGAGGCGCTGCAGTTCGCCGACCCGGACTGGCGTCCGATCATCCCGCCATGGGGCAAGATCAACGCGGACATCGGCACCACCATGTCCAAGGTCCTGACCGAAGGTCTCGACATCCAGGAAGCGCTGGACGGCGTGGCCGAGCGCACCCGCGCGACGATGGAAGAGGCCGGTTACTACACGTGGCAGTAGCCGCGCCGTAAGGTTCCTCCCGTGGGGCGCGGCGTGTCTGCGCCCCCGCTCTGAAGCGTAAGGTGGGCCTCGGCCCACCTTACCTCCCCGACCGTCCCGAGGCTTGCCATGTCGATCTCCCGCGCCAACCGGCTGACGCCCTACATGTTCATGGCCCCCGCGGCGATCATCATGGCGATCGCGCTGCTCTACCCGCTGGGTTACATGGTCTGGGGCTCTTTCCGCGACTGGGACCCGACCCAGACGATCGGCGAGGCCGAATTCGTGGGCCTCAAGAACTACATCACCCTTTGGAACGACCCGAACTTTCGAGAGAGCCTCAGCGTCACGCTGATCTTTGCCTCGGTCGTCGTGTCCTTCGAGATGGTGCTGGGCGTGGGCCTTGCCCTGCTGCTCGACCGCAACATCCGCGGGATGTCAGTGCTGCGCACGCTCTTTATCCTGCCGATGATGATCGCGCCCGTCGTGGTCGGCCTGATGTGGCGCTACATGTACCACCCCACCATCGGCACGTTTAACCGGATGCTCGAGAGCGTCGGCATCGACGGCGTGGACTGGCTGGGCCAGCACGCGCTCCTGAGCGTCATCATCGCCGACATTTGGCAGTGGACGCCGTTCATCTTTATCCTGTCGCTCGCCGCGTTGCAGTCGCTGCCGCGCTCGGCGCTGGAGGCTGCGCGCATCGACGGCGCGACCGGCTGGCAGCAGATCTGGCACATCAAGCTGCCGCTGATGATGCCGGTGCTGATCGTGACCGCGCTCCTGCGCCTGATCGACGCCTTCAAGGTGCTCGAGGTGATCCTCGTGATGACCGAAGGGGGTCCGGGCCTCTCAACCGAGATCGTGGCGCTGCGCATCTCGCGCACGGCGACGGAGTTCCGGGAGCTGGGCGTGGCGGCTGCCATGTCGAACTACCTGCTGATCCTCCTGCTGCTGCTGACCGTGGCGATGTTCGCGATCACCCGCATCCAGGAAGTCCGCGCCGCGCGGCTTGCCCGCCAGATCGAGGAAGAGGGGTAACCCATGTCCGCCAACCACGACCGCCAGAACCCCGCCTTTTACGCGCTGCTTGTCGCGCTGGTGCTGATGGCCATCGGGCCGATCTTTCTGATGTTGATCAACTCGTTCAAACTGGACGTCGACATCATCAGCGGCTCGACCGGGCTGATCTTTCTACCGACGATCCAGAACTACGAGACCGCGCTCTGCGATATTCTCTGGTACGAGCCGGAGCATCTGGACTTTTGCTCGCTCAAGTTTGGCGGGGCGCTGATCAACTCGCTGATCATCGCGCTGATCTCGACGGCGCTGACGTTGGTGATCGGGTGCATGGCCGCCTACGCGCTGGTGCGGTTCAAGTTCATGGGGCGCGACACGGTCTCTCTGACGACGCTGATGGTGCGGATGGTGCCGCCCGCCGTGCTGCTGGTGCCGGTGTTCGGCCTTTGGAACAACGAGTTTTGCCTCGACCGTGACGGTCTGATCGGTGGCGCGATCCGGGAGGCCTTTGGCGGGCGCGGCGATGTCTGCCTCGCGGGCACGCATTCCGGGATCATCCTGATCTACGTCGCGATGAACCTGCCATTCGTGATCTGGATCCTGCAAAGCTTTATCGCGCAAATCCCCCGCAGTCTCGAGGAGGCGGCACGCGTGGATGGTGCAGGTCCCTTCCAGGTGTTCTTCAAAGTGGTGCTGCCGCTCATCAAGCCGGGCCTTGCGGCGGCGGCGATCTTTACCTTCCGCATCGCGTGGAACGAGTACCTGCTGGCCTCCGCTCTCAGCGACCGAAACACCAAGACGGTGCCGATCCTCATCGTGAACAACATGAGCGAGTTCAACGTCGAGTGGGGGGTGATCATGGCGACGGGCATGCTGCTGGCGATCCCGCCGATCATCTTTACCCTCTTTGCCTCGCGGCAGATCATCACCGGCATGACGGCAGGCGCGGTGAAGGGCTGACGATGTCGGCCCACGTCCTTGTCCTCTCCACGCTCGACACCAAGGCGGACGAAACGGGCTACCTGATGGCCCGGCTGGCCGAGCACGGCGTGGTGGCGGACACGGTGGACTTGTCACTCGACACGGGCGGGAAGATGCTGGACGGCGCAGGCAAACTCCGCGCGATGCAGGACGCCAGCCTCCGCGCCATTGATGCCATTGCCGCGCATAAATCGGCGCAAGTCGTGCTGGGGCTGGGCGGGGGAACGGGCGGCGAGATTGCCCTGACGGTGATGCGGTCACTTCCGATCACGTTTCCCAAGGTGCTGATCTCGACCCTACCCTTTGACCCGCGCCGCGCGGCGGCGGACACGTCGATCATCCTCGTGCCGACGCTGGTGGACATTTGCGGCCTTAACGCCACCCTGCGCGAGGTGCTCGAGAACACGGCGGCCATGACTGCCGGTCTGGCTACGACCCGGCAAAAAGGTGGATCTTGCATCGCCGAGCCGTCGGTCGGGATCACGGCCCTTGGGGTCACCGAACGCGCCGCGCGCAACCTCGTCTCTGGCCTGCGCGGCCGAGGTCAGGAGACGGCGGTCTTTCACTCCAACGGGTACGGCGGCGCGGCCTTTGCGCGCTTTGCAGATCAGGGCGCGTTTCACACGATCGTCGACCTGACGCCGCACGAGATCACGCGGATGCACCTCGCCGGCGCCCATGTGCCGATGCCGACGCGGTTTACCGCCGGGCCGGAAGTGCCGCGGATCGTGTTGCCCGGCGCGATGAATTTTATCGGGCTGGGCGAGAGGTCGGTCCTCGACGACGCCTATCTGCGCCGCCCGCACTACGAACACTCGGGCTATTTCACCCACGTGCAGGTCTCGGAGGCCGAGATGGTGACGATCACCGATGCGCTCTGTCAGTCCCTCAACGCAGCGCTGGGACCTGCGGCGCTTGTGGTGCCGATGGGCGGCTTTTCGCACGAGGATTGCCCGGGCGGCGCACTCGAAAACGAGACGCTGCGGGCGCTGTTCCTCGACCGGGCGCGCGGCCAGCTCGCGCCGCATGTGCAGGTGGTGACGTGTGACGCGCATATCTCGGACACCGCCACGACCGACGCCATTCTTGACACCCTCGATGCGCTCAAGGCGCCAACTGGAGACCCCGTTCATGTCTGATCTCAACGACAAGAAAGACGCCCTGATCGCGACCGCCAAGCGCTGCTTTGACCTTAAACTGCAGACAAATGCGGGGGGCAACCTGTCGGTGCGGCTCGACGATCGTGACGCGATTGTCATCAAGCCCTCGGGCGTGGGGTTCAACGAATGTACGCGGGAAAACCTTCAGGTCGTGCATCTCGACGGGACAGTCGAGCCGAGCGACCTCAAGCCATCCAAGGACCTCGGCTTTCACCTCGACCTCTACCGTATCCGCGACGACATCCGCGCCATCGTGCACTGCCACAGCCCGTGGGCGACCGGCTATGCGAGCGCGGGGATCGAGATTCCCTGCCTCACCGTGCAGACCATCGAAAAGATCGGACGGATGCCGCTGATTCCGCTGTCGCCCGAAGGCGGTCCGCAGACGGACAAGGAGATCAGTCCGGTCTTTCAGGACCGCAGCATCGTCAGCGCCGTGCTCGCCAACCACGGCACAATCGGTGTCGGGCCGAACCTGATGAAGGCACAGTACCTCGCCGAGATCATCGAAGAGACTGCCCACATTGCCTATGTCCGCGACACGTTGATGGCGGCACATGGCAAGACACAGGCCGACCTGCCGACCTACGGAACCGCAGCTGACGCCGCCGCCTCACGCGGCGCGGCTTAGCGCAAGCAACCATAAGCCCTGTACATCCCAATCGGACAAGCACGCGCCGCCCCAGGGGGTCGGCGCGGCCTGACAGTGCCTGTCAGGCGGGAGCTCAGAATTAGGCCAAGCGCAATTGTTGAAGGCCGACCGCTTTTCGGCACGCGGCATTCGCCAGAAAAAGGAAAGGCCGCACCCGAGGGTACGGCCTTTTTGGTTGCGGGAGTAGGATTTGAACCTACGACCTTCAGGTTATGAGCCTGACGAGCTACCGGGCTGCTCCATCCCGCGCCAATACCGGTCAGATAGGTGGATTCTGTGGGCGGCGCAAGGGACGAAGGCATAGAATTTGCACAGAATTACGACAGTTTGGGGATTGTCTCGGCGGGCCCCTGCACGCGGTTGCGACCGGCCGCCTTGGCGGCGTGCAGCGCGGCTTCGGCCGCATCGAGCAGACGCGACGGTGTCTCGCCCGGATCGTCCGGCAAGGCGATACCACAAGAGATGGTCACCTTTGGCAGGATGCTCTTTTGCCCGCCGTAGGCCACCTGCATCTCCGCCGTGCGGGCGCGGATATTTTCGGCCAATTCCGCTGCAGCGCATCCGTCCTGGCCTTGCAACAACAGAACAAAAGCATCGCTCTTGAGCCGCGCCAGCGTGCCGGTGTGATCCGCGATGTCGTGCAGGAGCTTGGCAAAACTGCGCAGAACCGCGTCGCCCGCGTCCTGCCCCTGCTCGTTGTTAAAGGTCTTGAAATGGTCGAGGTCCATCACGATCAAGGCCACATCATGCGCCCCGCGAGACGACAGCGCCCTGTGACAGGCGTTGAGGAGGTACCGGCGGTTGAACGCGCCTGTGAGCGGGTCACGCGTCGATTGCTCTTGCAGCTCGTCGCGGAGTTTGACGTTGGCAATGGCGAGGCTGATCTGCTCGGCGCATTGCACCGCAAACGCCATCGTGGTGTCGTCGAGCGCCTCTTGCGCCGCACCCTCGAGCCGGATGTGCAGCAGACCAACCGTGTCGCCATGCGCGATGATCGGCAGACAAACGTAGGGCGTCTCGCACGGGTCCGAGCCGTCGAGGTCGTCCGCGTGGTGACACGCGAGATCGGCGATCCCGACGCCATAGCGCAGCACGCGCCCGCGCCTGAGCGCCCAGCAGGCGTCGGGCTTGATATGCGGCTTGATCTGGCCGTCGCGGTTCCACTGGCAGGCGCCGTCGAGCACATCGCGGGAATTGCTGTAGACGTAAAGCTCCCCCGCGGACTTTGGGAAGAGCTGCGCCATGAACCGCTCGATCACGCGAAAAAGTTCATCGAGCGACTTGCAGCTTTGCAGCCACTCGCCAAGCTCGCTCAGCTGCCGGGATTGAGTCTTGCGCGTCCGCTCCATGTCGAGCGCGGTGCGCGCCTGCGCCTCCGCCTGTTCCGCATGCTGCTTGGCCTGGGTAAGCTCTACCTCGCGCGCCTTGAGCTCGGAAATGTCGAGGGCGATGCCCGCCGTGGCGCCTGATGCCAGCGGGTATTTGTAGACGCGCTGGTGGATACCGCCTGCGTACTCCCGCTCGACCGCCTCGCCGACCGCCTTGCGCTGATCGGCGACACGTTTGGCAACCTCGGCCTCGAGATCCGTTGCCGCCACCTTGCCACGGATGCTTTCGCGCACAAGGTCGGCGTAGAGTATGGGCGTTCCGGTTTGTGCCTGGCGCTGCCTCAGGTCGGCGATGACCGGATGGAGCGCGGCATAGGCTGCATTGTAGGCGATGAGCCGATCGTCCGCGTCGTAAACGCAGTAGGACATCGGGCTTTTTTCGATCGCCTCTTTGAAGATGCGGTGCTCCTCGACCAGCCGGCGGAGCGCGTCGGTATCCTTTTGCAGGCGCGGTACGGTCAGTTCGTTTGCGTGATCGCTGCGCCGCGCGCGGGGCATTTCCGTCATGTGCGGGTCTCGTCGCCTGTGATGCGCGAGGGTACCGCGGGAGATGTGAACAAAGTGCTAATGCCCGCTGTGGATATCTTCATCGAAAGGTTCGACGATGTATCGAGCTGCGTTTTTCGCAACGTCGAACGGCCCGTGCCGGGACCCTCGAAAGCTTGGCTGCATCGTGCAGGTGTCAATGTTGAGCACGTACAGATCATCCACGGCTACATGATGGCATGCGCACGAAGTGCCGTTACAAATGCTGGGCTTAAGACATAAAAAAGCGCCCTCGGAGGGGCGCTGTTTCAGGAAATCGTGTCGAGAGATACGTTTCACGTTTCTTACTAGGTTTGGCGATGACCTACTCTCCCACGACTTAAGTCGCAGTACCATTGGCGCAAAGGCACTTAACGGCCAGGTTCGGGATGGGGCTGGGTGTTTTGCTCTCGCTATGACCACCAAACCGAGAAAGAAACGGGTCCAAGTCAGTCACCGTTTGGTGCATGACCTCCGATCAGTAGTCAGTCTGACTGCTACTGGATCAAATCAAGCCTATCGGACAATTAGTACCGGTCAACTGAACACATTGCTGTGCTTACATCTCCGGCCTATCGACGTGGTGGTCTACCACGGTCCTCAGGGATACCTTGTTTTGAGGGGGGCTTCCCGCTTAGATGCCTTCAGCGGTTATCCTGTCCGATCATAGCTACCCTGCACTGCTGCTGGCGCAACAACAGGTCCACCAGTGGATCGTTCACCCCGGTCCTCTCGTACTAGGGGCAACTCCTCTCAAGTATCCTACACCCACGGCAGATAGGGACCGAACTGTCTCACG